>JAPLLC010000032.1 GCA_026387775.1 Candidatus Methylomirabilota bacterium
TTTTTCATGGGTGGGGTGCGGACCGATGCGGACGGGCAGACGGCGCTGCCGGGGCTCTTCGCCTGCGGCGAGATCGTCTGGGGGCTGCATGGTGCGAACCGGATGGGCGGGAACGCGCTGATGGAGTGTCTGGTGTCCGGGCGGATCGCCGGCCGCGGCGCCGCGGGGCGCGCCCTCGCCCTGCCGACGCGGGCCGTCGACGCGATCCCGCCGGAGCCGCCCGGGACGGAGGAGGGCGCGCGGCCGGCCGACCTCCGGGGCTTGCGACAGCGGATCCGGGACGCGGCCTGGCGATATGCCGGGGTGGTGAGGTCGGGCGAGGGCATGATCGAAGGACTCGCCGAGGTCGAACGGATCAGGGCGGCGATCGAGACCGCCGGCGCAACCGTCCCGCAAGAGCGGGCGCTTCGGGAGGATCTGCGGAGCGCTGCCTTTGTCCTCCATGCGGAGCCGGGGTGCCTTCATCCGGACCGACTACCCCGCGCAGGACGACGCCAACTGGCGCAAGAACTCCCGGCTGGTCTGGGATCCCTCCCGCCAGCGGTTCAACCTGGAGCATATCCCCGTAAGAGCCGAGTGAGGGGGCCCGTCAAACGGGAAGCCCAATCCAATCGCGTGCGGGAGGGAGCAGATGTTCGCGAACGGCCGGATCTGGATCGCCTACCTGATCGTCTTCGCCAGCAGCGCGTGCACACTGGTCATCGAGCTCATCGCCGGGCGGATCATGGCCCCCTACATCGGGGTCTCCCTGTACACATGGACGAGCATCATCGGCATCGTTTTGGCCGGCATGTCGGTCGGCAACTACCTGGGCGGCCTGGTCGCGGACCGCGCGCCCTCCCGGCGGACGCTCGGCCTGATCTTCCTCGCGGCCGGCATCGCCAGCCTTGGCATCCTGGTCGTGACGGATCTGGTGGTCGCCGCCCGCCTCTCGCTGTCGCTCTTGCCGCGGATCGTCTTCTACACGACGGCGATCTTCTTCCTCCCCAGCCTGGTGCTCGGCATGGTGTCGCCCGTCGTCGTCAAGCTTGCCCTGTCCGATCTCGAGCGCACGGGGAACACGGTGGGCACCCTCTACGCCGTCTCGACGGTCGGCTCGATCGTCGGCACGTTCCTCACCGGCTTCTGGCTCATCTCCTGGCTCGGGACCCGGATGATCATGTGGGTCGTGGGCGGCAGCCTTGTGATGATCGGGTTGGCGGTCGGCGACTTCCTTCGTCCGCGACGGGGCCTGGGCATCCTTGCGCTGACCGGACTCGGCGCCGCGGTCGCCTTCTGGCTGAATGCCGGCGGCGTCCTGTCGTGGCTTGCGTGGCGGGCGGCCGCCCTGTTCGCCCTACCGGCGGTTGTCCTCGGGCCCGTGCTGATCCTGGTCGGTGGACTCCGCTGGCGCCGGATCGCGGCGGGGAGCGGAGGGGTCGCGGTCGCGATCGTCACCCTGGTGGGCCTCGGATGGAACATCGGACTGTACCGCGCGCCGTGCCGGGTCGAATCCGACTACTTTTGCATCCAGATCCTCGAGGTGATGGCGGGCGATCGCGGCGCGCGCACGCTCATGCTCGACCGCCTCATCCATAGCTACGTCGTCCTCGACGACCCGACGATCCTGGGGTACGGCTACGAGCGAGCCTACGCCGAACTGACGCAGATGCACGCGGCGGGGCGGAAGGAGTTGGACACCCTCTTCATCGGCGGGGGCGGCTACACGTTCCCGCGCTACGTCGAGGCGGTCTACCCGGGCGCCACCGTGGACGTCATCGAGATCGACCCCGCCGTCACTCAGGCGACCTACGAGCACCTCGGGCTCTCGCGTGAGACGCGCATCCGCTCGTTCACCCACGACGCCCGTGCGTTTCTCCAGGAGTGGACCGACCCGAAACGATACGACATCATCTACGGCGACGCCTTCAACGACCTCTCGGTCCCCTACCATCTGACGACGGTCGAGTTCAACCGGATGCTCGCCGCCAGGCTGAAGCCCGACGGCATCTACCTGGCGAATGTCATCGACAAGCTGGAGGGCGGGGAGTTCCTCAAGGCCTACGCCAACGCGATCAAGCGCGTCTTCCCGCACGTCGACATCTTGACCCACAGTGATGCCGGCCTCCCGTTCGACCGGAACACCTACGTCCTCATGGCGAGCAGGCAACCCCTCGACCATGCCAGGCTCGAGGCGGTGACATCCGCCGAGCCATCCCGACGGACCGTGCCCATGCCCGAGGCACGCCTTGAGGCCTACCTGCGCTCGGGGCGGGCGCTGGTCCTCACCGACGACTTCGCCCCGGTGGACCAGTTGCTGGCGAACCTATTCGTCGAGCGCGGGAACTAGGTGTACGTGGTATGGTTAAACTGATAACGTGGGTGGTGGCCAGGTGAAGTGCGATTGTCGATCTTCGATTGTCGATTGCGAGAAGGAATCGACAACCTGACTTCACAGATCGAAAATGAACCAGGACGAACTCAAGAGACGAACGAAGCAGTTCACACTGCGAGTCATGAATCTCGTGGACGCATTGCCGCGCACAACGACCGGACGGGCAATCGGCGGGCAACTTGTGCGCGCCGGCACTTCCGTCGGCGCGAACTACCGTGCCGCATGCCGAGGGCGGTCCAAGGCGGAATTTGCTGCCAAACTCGGAACTGTGGCCGAGGAGGCGGACGAGAGCTGCTTCTGGCTGGAATTGATCGTTGAAGGCGGCCTTCTGGAAGAAGGCTTGGTCAAGCCTCTCCTCAACGAAGCCAACGAACTGACCGCTATCTTCACTGCCGCGGCGAAGACCTCCCGTCTATCAAATCGACAATCGAAAATCGAAAATCGAAAATGAGGACTTTGGAACACTGCCTTGGAGAAGTCCGCCGAGTGTCTTGGTCGCGGAAAGCAGGTGAAATGGCGGCATATTGGGGAGCTACCTGCCGTCGGCGGGCTCGTCGGTGAGGGAGCACCCGGACCCTTCGTCATCCTCTTTCCTGTTGACAGCCGCGTCGGTGCGCCGGATACTTTCCCACGACACTCCTCAATAGCAAACTTCTATCACCTATCACCTCACGCGGAGAAAACATGGCCGAAGGAATGGTGATCTGCAAAGAAGATGTCCTGAAGAAGTTGGTTGTGAAACGGCTCCGCGAGGCGGGCATGCCGGAGAAGGACGCGGTCGTCGTGGCCGATGTGCTTGTCTATGCCGATCTTCGGGGCGTGTATTCCCACGGCGTCATGCGGGTGGAACACTACACCGGGCGGATCTGTTCCGGCGGAATGAATCTCAAGCCCGAGCTGCGGATCGAGCGCCTGAAGCCCTCCATCGGTCTGGTCGACGCCCAGGGGGCCGCCGGCCACGTCATGACCAAGTATGCCGCCGAGCAGGCCATCCGGATCGCCGCCGAGCAGGGCATGGCCATGGTGGGGATCAGGAACAACAGCCATTGTGGCGCCCTGGCGTACTACGTGCAGATGGCCCTGGATGCGAAGATGGCGGCCATGGTTTGCGTCCACACCGATAAGATCGTCGTGCCGTTCGGCGGCCGCGACGCCTACTTCGGCACGAACCCCTTCGCCTTCGGGTTTCCCGGGACGAAGGATTCGATCCTGCTGGACATGGCGACCAGCGAGGTCGCCTGGGGCAAGGTATTGCACGCCCGGGAGAAGGGGCAGCCCATCCCCGAGAGCTGGGCGGTGGACGCGGAGGGCAAGAAATGCTCGGATCCGCACAAGGCCGCCTCGCTCTTCCCCTTCGGGGGCGCCAAAGGCTACGGCGTCTCCGTCATGGTGGAAGCCCTGACCGGCCTGATGATCGGCGGGGTGTTCGGGCCGCATCTCAAGAAGATGTACGGCGATCTCGACTCCTACCGGGATCTGTCCTCGTTCATCCTGGTGATCGATCCCGCGGTGTTCGGCTCCGCCGATGGCTACCTGATGCGCACGCAGCAGATGATCGACGAGCTGCACAGCCATCCGCCCGCCCCCGGCATCGAGCGGGTGATGGTGCCCGGAGAAATCGAAACGCGCACGATGGAGCGCAACCGGCGGGAAGGAATTCCCGTCCCCAAAGCAGTCTATGATTTTCTTTCAAGATAGGCGCGAGAAAGTTCGGCGATGAAGCTTGTCTGGTAGTAGAAAGGTACCGAGTACCTTTCCGCGCACAACCCCTCGGAATTCCACGACCTCTACACCGACCCTGCCTCCTTGACTCGGAAGCCGATGGATCGCCGCCGACTCCCCGGCGAATATCATGACGTAAGATGTGCGAGACTGTGCAAGCCCTGTCCGAGAGGATGGAAATGGCGCCGCGATTCTGTAATGCCTCACGGAAGACAGGTAGCCTGACCCTCGCCCTGCTGGCGCTTCTGGCCCTTTTCGGAACGGCCTACGGCGGAGATGAGGGCAGATCGGGTCTGTGGCCCGTTCGGGTACACGGCGTTTTCGGCTATATCGACCGTAACGGAAAGGTGGTTATCCGGCCCCGGTTCGAGGAGGCCGGGCCTTTTCACGAGAACCTCGCCGCGGTAAGACTCAACGGCAAGCGCGGATTCATCGATACCAACGGGCGGACGGTGGTTCCGCTGCAGTTCGAGGCGGTCGAGCCTTTCTTCGAGGGAATGGCAAGAGTGAAGCGTGCCGGCAAATGGGGGTTCGTGGACAACAAAGGGCGCCTGGTAACCCCTCCCCGGTTTGACTGGGCCATGGACCTGCGAGAAGGGTTCGCCCTGGTGGAGCAAGGCGGCAAGTATGGGTACGTAGGGTGTGACGGGCAGATCTCCGTCGCCCCGCGTTTTGCCGAAGCCGGGGAGTTTTGGGAAGGGCTGGCCCATGTGCAGATCGGTGGCCTGTGGGGCTTCATCGACCGGACAGGGAAGATGGCGATCGAGCCCCAGTTCACGTATGCCGGTAACTTCCACGAAGGGCTGGCCCAGGTGGAGAAGAACGACAAACACGGCTACATTGACCGCGCCGGTCAGATGATCGTCCCTCCGATCTTCGAGGGCCACCGGCTGGAGTGGTTTTCTGAAGGGTTGGCCATGATCGCCGTGGGCAATAAGTACGGGTATATCGACAAGGCCGGCCGGATAGCGGTGCCACCGCGGTACTGGCTGGCCTGGCACTTTCAGGAAGGGGTGGCCAGGGTACAGATGGACGACGCCAAATGGGGTCTCATCAACCGCATCGGGGAGATGGTGAGCGAGGGCCGGTTCGACAACATCGACGATTTTCGCGACGGGCTGGCCCGCGTGAGGATCTTCAGGAGTTACGGCTTTGTTGACCCAAAGGGCAAGTTGCAGGTACCCGTGGAGTTCTCGGCGGCCCTGCCCTTCTCCGAGGGGCTTGCCGCAGTGCACGTGGGCGGAAGCCACCGGCAGTTGGCCATAGAGGACCCTCGAAGACGTTTCGACCCGATGTCTCCCCTGTTCTTGTATTCCAATCTCCCTTTCTCTCGGGAGAAGGTGCCTCGCACGTCCGGCGGCAAGGGTTGGGGATATATCGACCGGCAGGGTACCATGATGATCCCGCCGGGGCTCGACTTCGCCGGCAGCTTTGTCGGCGGGCTGGCGGAGGCGAGCAAGGGGAACCGTCACGGCTACATCGACAGATCGGGAAGATTCATCTGGGAGACCCGTGAAGCAGCGAAGGCGACGCCTTGAATGGATTCCCCGGATGGCCGGCCTTGAGCAATGGCGCATGGCCGCTATCGTTTATGAAAGCCGGAACCATCTCCATGAGTATCTGGTTCGCCAGGATGTCTTCGCGGTAGCCTATTGCCCGATAAAAGTCCCTCAATCCGTTTTCCACTAGCTCGATGCTGCGTTTGCTGTTGGGTTCATCATACCGGAACATATTGGACAGGAAGGGCGCCTTGGTCACCGAACCTATTCCATACGTGCCCGGGGAGTTGTAGATGTCTGACTTAAACAACAGTTGGAAGCGGTTCAAGCTGAAGGTCATCTTGGGGGCGCCGCGGATGAGGTCCGCCAGGAAGTTGAGGGTCTGCCGGCATTCTTCAAAGGTCTCGCCCGGGTACCCGTAGATCGTACAGTAGTGGTTGTATATGCCGTACTCCGCAGAATCGTGATGGATCTGCTCTACCAGTGAACGGTATGCCTCTCCGCTCATCGGGGTCTTGTTCATCCGCCGCAGGGTGTCGCCGTTGATGGATTCCAGCCCGAAGATCAGCTCGGCGCACCCCCCGCGGGCCACCGCCGCGATGCGACTGGCATCCCAGCGGGGATCAATTCGGGTCCGAAGCGACCACTTGGCCGCGCTGCCGGCATCCGGGGCCATGGCGGCTAACGCCACCGCGGCTTCCGGGTCGATCCCTTGGTCGCAGAAGATGAGGACTGGGGAGATTTCCGAAAGCCGGCGCAGCCTGGCCGGCCACTTGGTCAGGTCCTCCGGTTCCTTGTCCGGATCGCCGGCTCGTCCGGGGTGTCGGCTGTTGTGTCGGCAGAAGGCGCACTGGCTCCAGTAGCAGCCCCGAGAGGAGAGCCGGTACAGGGTCACCAGCTCGGGAGAAAATATCTTGCTGCGTTGACGGTCCGCCTCTTGGCGCAAGCGCACGAAATCCAGGTCATCAAGGGCATTGCGCCGCCGACTCCGGTTGCCGCCATCGGATACGGGCACCTCTCTGAACCTGTGGAGATTCCGGATTCCCGCCGTCGCTCCCTCTTTGGCAAGTTGGTTGAACGTCTCGGCGAGACCATCCTCCGCAATAACGATGCCGTCGACTTGCCGGAGGAAATCGGCATACCGGCCGCTGTGTTCGATCAGGTAGTCGACGGCGTTGTTCTCCCAGCTGTGGCCATGGATGAGCACGGTAACGCCATGCCGCCGATACCGGTCGCACAGGGCGCCGAGGTGCAGGATGTCGGTGTAGCTGTAGGTCACGGCGCTGACGATATCGGCGTCGAAGAGCTTTCGGATCGTTTCCGAGCGCGTCCGGTAGAAATCCATGACGGGGTTCCGATCACTCCCGACGTAGGCCAGGATTTCTCCGAGGGGGCGCTGCGTTTCGTAGCACACGCCGTATATCGAGAGCTCCTGCAAGTTCCCGCCGCTGAATTGCCGCAGGATTTCGGAAGCCACGGCCAGGTATCCGCCGAGGCAAAAGATGGCAGCCAGGTATCGCTCCGGGTCATAGAACAGTTTCCGGTCCCGGAGCGTGGCGAGGGTGCCGGAGTCGATGACGGCCGAGAGGAATTCGATTTGCGGGGATGATGCCGGACTGAGGTGCCGTTGCAGGAATCCAAGGAAATCCGTGGAGAAGAGGTACTCCCAGAAGAGGAGATTGAGATTCTCGAACTGGACCTCGTCCTGGATCTTCCGGCTGAGGAGGGTGAACTCGGGGTAAGCGTAGAAGGTGGTCGGGAACCGGCCTGGCAGTACGATCGACTGTATCATCTACCGAATCGCCCGAAACGTTCATCACGCCTGCGGATATTCAAGTAATACCTTTCCAGTTCCTCAGCGGAGAATTGCAGCGAACATTCCCCATGGCTTGCCCCGCCCCGCCGCTTTGAACGCGACTTGAAATCCGTTTCGTATCAGGAACTCTTTCAAGACGCCCCCATGCCGCTCCGCGGTAAGGTCGTGATACTCCCCGACGATCTTTCGGATCCGGAAGAGAGTTGGACGCGGTGCGGAAAAGAGAATCTCGTATTCGGCGCCTTCGCAATCAAGCTTCATAAAATCTACACTCTGTATCTTGAAACGCCGCAAGATCCTCGCCAGCGTGATCGTGCGGACCTTCTCCGTCTTGCGTGCGCCTCCCGCCGAGGAAGGCCAATTCCGGTATTCCGGCCGGATGGAATGAATCCCGCCATGCAATCCGCGATAGAGAGTCACGCGATCGCTGCTGCCATCCGAGACCGCATAATGGTGGGCCGAGATGCTTTTGAGGCGATTGCTCCAGACGTTCTCGGCCAACGCCAAGAAATTGTCCGACGCGGCCTCGAATGCGAAGACCCTCGCCGAAGGGACGTTCAAGGAGACCCAAATCGAGAACAGCCCGACGTTCGCGCCAATATCAAGTACAGTATCTCCCGTTCCGATTCGAAACTCGGCCGAAGGCAGGTAGCAACCGGATTCGAAGACCTCGGAAAACATTTCCCTGAACGGGATTTCCAGCGGAGCAGTCAGTATATGTCCGTTGGAGAGGCGAAAGAAATTCTTCGAATCCAGCTCCAGCTTGGTAGGACGCTTCATTCCATTGCCTTACGCCTTTCGCCTGCAAAAGTCAAGCGCCTGCGCCTCACCGTCTTCACCCTCGGGGAAGTGTCTTGCGGATTTCCTGGCTACGGGTTTGTATGGTATTTTACGTCACCCATAGAGGCGGTTCTCTGCTGCGAAGAGGGTGAACGGGACTGCTGGCCTGACGGTGCGAGGGCCCAGAGTGACAACGACAAACCCTACAACGGAAGAACTCCAGGAGGCCATCCTCACCTTCGCTGCGGAACAACCGGAGCGTTTCTTTCTTCAGGGACTAGACGGTCCGGCAGAGACGCAGCCGGAGAAGTGTGAGGCAGAGCAGCAATGGCCGCAAAGTTTCATGGTGCGGCTGTCCGGCCGCTGCAACCTGGCCTGCGATTATTGCTTCGATTCGGCCAATTGCGCGCCCTCCGACCATCTGGATCAGCCGACGGCAGAGCGCATTGCCGATTACATATTGGCAGTTCCCGGAAACAAGCCGCTGATTTCCTTCCTCGGTGGCGAGCCGCTGGTGAACTGGTCCGTCGGGAGTTTTCTGGTCAATACTATCCGCCGCAAGGCATGCTCGTTGGGAAAAGATCCGTATTTCACCATCGGCACCAATGGCACTCTGATCACGAGCGCCCTGGCTAAAGACCTGGTCGCGCCGGACCTTACCGTGCAGATCAGCATTGACGGGCTACAGAGGGGTCATGACCTGCACCGCCGCTATCCGGATGGAGCGGGCTCCTACCAAGCGGCCCTGAACGGGCTGCGGCGACTGCGCGCGGTGAGCAAGGATGCCAGGGTGGATGCGCAGGTAGTCCTCACCCCAGGCAATTCCGACCTGACTGCCATTGCCAAGGAGCTGAGAGCTCGCGGGTTTCGCCGGATCAGCTTCTTGCATCTGACCGCCGAGGCGAATGGTCCTGGCCTGTGGTCGGAAACCGATCTGCGGGAGTTGATGCTGCAGCGCGCGAAGTTTTTCCGATACTTCGTCCAATCCGCGATTGAGGGCAGCCCGGAGGTGGACATGCGCTTCGCGGCGCAGGTCTCGTCCCAGCCAGAAGGTCCGGACGGGCTGTGCGGCTGCGGTCGGCGGGAAGTCTATATCGATACCCACGGGAACATATATCCTTGTCCCAGGCTGTATGGAAAAGCTGAAGTTCCGGCGCTGGGCGGGTGCGAAACCTTGGACCCCAGGAATCCACTGCCGATGCCGAAGGCGAGGCCGGCAGACGAGGAGTGCGCCCAGTGCTGGGCTTTCGCATGGTGCAGGGGGGGGTGCTCGTTTCAATGTCAGAAGTGTGCTCTGCTGCCCCCGGGCCGTAGCGACCCCACGCAGAAGCTCTGGTGCGACTTGATGCGAGCCCAGTTTGCCCGCGCCGCCATCACGCACTATTTCCTGCGCCGTTTCCATCCCGAGGCCCTGGACCGTATCCGCTCCATCTTCGCGGATGTCGGGTAAGGAGTGGGTGAGGATGCAAGACTCCCGTCCGGGTAAGCGGACGGGGCGGAGTTACGGTTGTATCGTCCCGGTTTATGTGGTATCGAATCGTAGCGATTCGAGGGCTGGAGAAGCTCAATCCCGAAATGGGGCAGCAGAGATGGAAGCATTCTCTGCGGTTGTGGGCGTTGGGAGTTGAATCAAGCAAGGGAGGAACAACAATGGTCAAGAAGGCCGAGGACGTGAAAGTGGTGGTTGAGGGCAAGAACCAAGTGAGTTTGGTGTTTCCGAAGGGAACAGACCTGCAGGTGAAGAAGTCGGTGTCGATTGCTGATCTCGCCAAAGTTCTGCGCGCACCCAAGAAGAAGAAGGGCGACGTCGAAGGGCAGGAGGGTGTCCGCACTCCTGCTGCGATTGGCGGAGTCAGGGGCTGACGATCTCAGAAGGTCGGGTTTCCCCCGGTGATCCGGCGGCTGGGTTCCAGGCTGCGGAGCTGGAACAGTGGCCGCCGCGGGAGTCGTCATGACGGGAGGGGGGCTAGGTGGGTCACTAAAAGGGCCCGGCAAAGAAACGGAATCCTTGGCGCAGGTCTGGGTCCCATCGAGATTCAATTTGCCGGTTGATCTGCCACGCCGGCGCAAAGCGGTCCTCAACACCTTCACCGGGGCGCTGGTGGTACTCGCGGCGGAAACTTGGCGGCAGCATCTCGCCTCGCGCCGCCAGTTCCGCTGCGATCAGGCCGGGGCTGCTGAAGATGCGGCCCTTCTCCAGTCGCAGGGCCTCCTGGTTCCCCAGAACGTCAACGAACTTGATGTAGTTCGGTTGCACTACCTTTCTGAAAATTTTAGCGACTCCAGGCTCGGGGTGACGGTTGTTCCTACGTTGGCCTGCAACTTGAGCTGTGCCTACTGCTTTGAAGGCACTGCTCGGACCCCCGGGGTGGTGCGCGCTTGGACCAAGAGGCGGGAAGACCAGGTTGTGCAGCATATCGCCTCAGCCGCCAGCGGCAAGAAGGCCATGGACATCTGCTGGTCCGGCGGGGAGCCGCTGCTTGCGATCAAGACAATCTCCCGCGTCAGTTCGTTGCTGATTCCCGCGTGCAAGCAAGCCGGTATGAGCTATTCCGCCACGCTGCTGACCAATGGCACGCTGCTGAGCCGCGACGTGGTCGGTACGCTGGAAAAGTGCGGGCTGAGTTACATCCAGGTAACCGTGGACGTGCCCGCGGCTGAGAAGCGTGACCGGCGCGGTCGCGACACGGCAGAGGCGGTGTTGGACAACTTGGCATTTGCGGCGAGAAGAATTCCCACACATCTGCGGATTAACCTGGGACGCGATGAGCCGGCGGAGTTCGACCGGCTGTACGACGCGCTGATCCGACGCAACCTGCACCAGCATCTCAAGAGGGTTCATTTCGCCCACGTTTTTGTACCCGAGTGTGGGCCGCGCGGGTGCGGGTTTGCCGCCATGCCCTATCCGATCTACGCGCAGGTGAGCACGCGCGAGCGGCGCCGGGCCAAGGCGTCGGGTCTGCCTGTCGATGACGCTTGCTGGCCCGAAGAGATCGGGTGCCGCGCCACAACACGCCACTCCATGGTGATCGGACCGGACGGTCTGCTGTACAAGTGCCCACACGACGTTGGACTGGCGGAGCGCAGCTATGGCTCGGTGGAGACCGGCACGCCGACGAACTTGGCCAACCTGGTCCCATGGTTGATGTACGACTGGCTGCAGTACGAGCGCTGCGCGGAATGTCCGGCATTACCCGGCTGTGGGGGCGGATGTCCTCACCTGCAGCGGTTTCAGCCTGCGCAGTTCGACGCGATGCGATACTGCGAGTCCTTCCTGCAACAGTTGCGCGACCGCATCCTTGACCGTGCTCTCGACGCTGAAAGCCCGCAATCAGGAGTGTTGCGGGTCATCACTGGAAAGGCTCAGCCAAGGGGTGGCCGCGCATGAAATCGGGGCTGGCTTCCTGGGTTACCGTGTGGCGCTGATCTGCTTGATCCTTGCCTGTCGTCCGCAAAAACTCCATCCGCTGTGCATTCCGTGCTGATAAAGTCTCCCGTCTGACGGTAGATGCGGGTACCGCACCATCGAGACCTGAAGCCGCCGCCGCCGTCGGGGTATCCCGTGTGGTTCGCACTCTGAGTGCTCATGCACGTAGCACCCGCGCTTGTGTAGCGGCCCAAAGGGGTTGCGCGCGGAAAGGTGTCCGGTACCTCTTTATTATATTTTCACCTTCCGGTAAAAGAACCTCTTCGTGATTTCCGCTGCAATAAGGTAAAGCGTGATGATGAGCCCCACTGTCAGCAGGAACGAAATCGGCAGCCGGCCAAATCCAAAGATCCGCGCGAGTGGGGTGAAGGGGAAGATCAGCGTGACGATGACAACCAAGAGAGTCGCAGTGAACAGGGACTTCGATGGTCGACTCGTGAAAAACGGTTTCCGACTTCGAATCACCAGGACAATCAAGGACGCTGACACAACGGATTCCAGAAACCAGCCGGTCCTGAATTGCTCCGGCGTCGCATGCAGCAGGAACAACAGGACGCCAAAGGTGAGGTAGTCAAACACCGAACTCACCAGACCGAAGGTGATCATGAACTTGCGAATCGCCTTGATGTCCCAGCGACGAGGATAGGCCACCATTTCCGTGTCCACGCGGTCGGTCGCGATCGTCATCTCGGGGAAATCGGTCATCAGATTGGTGAGCAACACCTGCTTGGGCAGCAAGGGGAGAAACGACAGGAAGAGGGACGCGCCAGCCATGCTGAACATGTTTCCGAAGTTCGCGCTGGTTGCCATGAACACATATTTCAGCGTGTTCGCGAAGGTGGTCCTCCCTTCACGGACACCCTGCACCAGCACCGACAGGTCCTTTTCGAGCAGCACGATGTCCGCTGCCTCTTTGGCGACATCCACGGCGCTGTCAACGGAAATGCCGACATCGGCGGCATGGAGCGCCGAGGCGTCATTGATGCCGTCGCCCATGTACCCCACGACATTGCCCGCCTTCTGGAGCGCGAGGATGATGCGTTCTTTTTGATTGGGCTCGATTTCCGCGAAGACGTCCGCGGCAACCACCTGTGTGAGGAGCGCGCCGTCGCTCATCTGGTGCAGGTCCGGCCCGGTGATGATGCGTGTATTGGATACGCCCATCTGGCGGCTGACGCTGGCCGCGACCAGGCGGTTGTCCCCCGTGATGATCTTCAGCGACACGCCGAGATCCTTCAGGCTGCCAATGGTCTTGACGATGTCGGGCTTGGGCGGATCAAAGAGCACGAGGAACCCCAAGAACGTCATGCCGGCTTCGTCGGTCTTGTGGATGACCGATCCAGTGCCCATATTCCTGTACGCCACGCCCAGCGTCCTGAAGCCCTGCGTGCTGAACTCTTCAAGATGCCCCTGGATCCGTTCCCGCACCGCGGCAATCTCGACGAGGGTTCCCCCTCCAGTCTCCGCCGCGGAACAGACCGCGAGCACATTCGGCAGCGCGCCCTTGGTCACCATCAGGTGTGTATCCTCGTGTGACACCAGGACACTCAATCGCTTCCGCAGGAAATCATACGGGATCTCGTCCTGCTTCTGATAGCCGGATAGATCAAACTGGCGATGCGTGCGGATCGCCTCATCGATCGGGTTCGCAAATCCCGTCTCGTAGAATGCATTGAGATACGCGTAGAGCAGGACCTTCTCGCTGGGGGCGCCGTCCACATCCAGGGCGGAGCGCAAGCGCACGGCCCCTTCAGTCAGGGTGCCGGTCTTATCGGAGCAGATCACGTTCATGCTCCCGAAGTTCTCGATCGAGGCGAGCCGTTTGACGATCACCTTCCCTTGCGCCATCCGTTTGGCCCCATGGGCAAGGTTGATGCTGATAATCGCCGGCAGCAATTGCGGGGTGAGCCCGACCGCAAGTGCCAGGGAAAAGAGAAAGGAGTCCAGGACCGGTCGCGCCAGATAGACGTTGATGGCGAAGATGGCGATCACCAGCACCAGCGTCACTTCCATGAGGAAATAGCCGAACCGCCGGATGCCGCGTTCGAAGTCCGTTTCCTGCGGCCTGAGCTTGAGCCGCTCGGATACCTTGCCAAACTCGGTTTGCTTGCCGGTCTGCACCACGACGGCTTGCGCGCTGCCGCTCACCACATGGGTCCCCATCCAGAGCGCGTTTGTCCGCTGGCCCAGCGGTGTCGCTGCCGCGAGCACCCCAACCGACTTCTCGACGGGGTAGGTTTCACCCGTCAGCGTTGCCTCATCCACAAAGAGATCCTTGGATTCCTGGACCAGACAGTCTCCGGGGATGATTCCACCGGCGTTCAGAATGACCACATCTCCGGGGACGATCTCTTCGACGGGAATCTCTGCCGGGCTTCCATCGCGAAGCACCGCGGCTTTGATTTGCACGATGGCGAGCAGCTTCTCCACGGCGTTCGTTGCGCTCCGCTCCTGCCAAAACCCGAGCAGGCCGCTTACAACGACAATTGTCAGAATGATGAACGCGTCAACAGGATCGTGGAGGACGAAAGACAATCCCGTGGCAAAAAGAAGGATGAGAATGATCGGGCTCTTGAATTGCCCGAGGAGGAGCGTAAACACATCCGACCGCTTCTTGGGCGTCAGGAGATTCGACCCATAGCGGGCAAGTCGTTCCTTGGCTTCATCGGCAGTCAATCCGTTCTTCGCCGTATGCAGTTGCTGCAGCATCTCGGTGGCCGGGATGCTCCAGAAGGGCGGCGGCTGTTCCATCTTCTTCTCTCCTGCTATCGCGCCTTGCGGTTCGAGGGCAGCGATTGCGTAAGCGAGTCCGCCACACGGGGGTCAGACGGCTCTGACGCAGGGCCTAGCTCTGCTTGCGCCAAAACAGCAGGAAGCCGCCGGCCACTATCGCCCCCCCGCCAGCCCAGACGGGGACGTCAGAATAGGGGACGCTGCATCTTACGTCTCCTGGCGTGCTCGACCGAGGAGCCGCTGCCAGGTGGGGGCCTGCGCGGCCCCCCGGCGGGCCGCCTTGTAGATCGCGGCGGGGCACACGCCGAGCACGCCGGCCAGGGGACGACCCGGATGGCCGAGGACCTCGGTCCAGAGATAGGCAATCCCGGCCCGGGCGGCGGTGTGCCGGGCGGTGCGCCCACCCCCCTGGAGGGTGGCGGGGGCCAGGCCGACCTGGCGGCAGACCTGGGCGACGAGCCGCTCCAGCGGGATCCGGCGCTGGGAGAACGCCGCGAGGGGCTCGCTCGCCCGCTGGTACCGCGCGACGAAGGCGCTTCCCCCGAGCACGCGCACATCCCCCAGGGCGGGCTGGTGGGCGCGGCGGAGGGCTCCGAGGCCCGCCCAGCCCCCGTGACTCCGCAGGAGGCCCCCGCCCTGGAATTCCGGGCGGGGCCCCTGCGCGCCCCCGGCGGCGACGAAGGCGCGATAGGCGTGCCGCCCGCGGGGAAGGGTGGGCCCGAACTGGGTGAGA
>JAPLLC010000125.1:0-9420 GCA_026387775.1 Candidatus Methylomirabilota bacterium
ACCGTCGTGGCCAGGACGGCCACCGTGGCCCCCAGGGCGAGGGTGTTGGCAATCGCCAGGCGGGTGTGCGGGGCGAGAAGGATCTCCCAGTAGCTCTCCCCGGCGCTCGTGAGCAGCACGCTCACCAGCGGGTAGAGCACGAACACACCTAGCCACGCCCACAGCGGCAGGCCGAGCAGCCAGCCTCCGAGAGACCGCGGGGCCCGCTGCAGGGCAACAGAAACCCGAGCGGTTGGATTCACTCAGTTCTCTCCTGGATGGACCGGCGATTTTCGAAGGGCGCGAGGGGCCGAGTAGCCCCTCGCGCCAGGGGTGCTACTTCGACTCGAACATGATCTCTTTCTGGAACCGGTTGAGCACCGCGCTGTACTGCTTGGCCACCGTGTTGATGTCGAAGTCCTTGAAGAACGGCATGTCGAGATCGACGACCTTCTCCTTCGGGAATCCCTCGGGGTTGGTCCCGACCACGGTCGGGTACGGGAATATCCCGTAGACCCCGCGCTGACCCTGGGGGCTCAGGATCCAGTCGATGAAGCGCTTGGCTTCCTCCGGCTGCGGGGCCCCCTTCAGCATGGACACCGGCTCCAGGGAAAAGCCCAGCCCCTCCTTGGGCGCCGTCAACGTGAACTTGTGTCCCTGAGTCATGAGGTAGTAGGAGTCGGCGAGCATGGTGATCCCGCTGGCGATCTCTCCGCGGCCCGCCATCTCGGCCGGACCCATGCCGCTCTTGGGGTATTGGAAGCTGTTGGCGTGGAACTTCTTCAGGTAATCCGTGAAGGCCTTCTCCTCGCCCAGCCAGTGTATCACGCTCGCGACGAACAGGTGCCCCGTCCCGGAGGTCGTCGGGTTCGCGACCGCGATCTGCCCCTTCCACCCCGGCTTGAGGACATCCAGGTAGGACGTCGGAGCCTGCAGGCCGCGCTCCTTGAGGATGGCGGGATTGCTGGTGAAGACGAAGCTGGTGAGAAAGACCCCCGTCCACAACCCCTGATCGTCCATGTGCGCGCGCGCGATCTTGGCGCGTAGCGGGGAGAGGTACGGCTGGAGGAGTCCCTCGCTGGCGCCAACCATGTGCGCGGTGCCCGGCCCGGCAAGCCAGATGCTGGCGCGCGGGTTGCTTTTCTCGGCGCGAATCCGGTTCAAGGTCTCGCCCGTGGACATCCGGATCCAGTCCACCTTGATGCCCGTGTCTTTGGTGAAGGCCTCCGTGATGTGGCGCACACCCATCTCCTGCGTGCTGCCGTATACCGTCAGGCGCTTCTCTTGGCCCGCAGCCGGCCCGGATGCCATGAGGAGCCCAGCCATCAGGACCACCACGCCGAACGCGAAGAACCGTGCGCTGTGCTTCATGATTGTCGGCCTCCTTCCTCCGTCGTTGAGCAGTTGACTCCAGTTGCCTGCACGGGACTGATGCCCCGCGCGATCCGTCCCATACTCTGCCGGAATGTCCAGCCCCGCAACTCTTTCCGCGGGAATGTCCGTTCGACCAGCCTCCGCCCGCGCGCCGCGCGCACGGCCTCACACCCGGATCACCGCCTTGAGGACGTCGGGTCTCCGCCGCTCGGCGCGCACGAACGCCTCCGCGGTTTGCTCCAGGGGAAACTCGTGGGTGACCAGGGACGCCACGTCCACCAGGCCACGGCGCGCCAGATCGATGGCCCGGTCGAACGTGTTCTTCATGCGCCGCACGAAGCGAACCGTGAGCCCCTTCCGCATGGCGGTGATGCCCGGGATGGCCACCTGGTCCTGCTTCCAGTACCCCAGCAGCACCAGCGTGCCGCCCGGCCGGAGCGTCTGGATGGCCTGCACCGTGGCCGATTCGCTCCCGGCGGCCTCGAACGCCACGTCCAGGCCATACCCGCCCGTCTGGTTCTTCATCTCCCGCACCACATCGCAGGCAGCCGGATCGAGTGCGACGGTCGCGCCGAAACGCGCGGCCGCCGCCCGGCGGTGCGGCAGGGGCTCCGTTGCGCAAACGAGTCGCGCCCCGGCCAGTTGCGCCACTCGTGCGATCATGAGCCCGATGGGGCCGCAGCCGAACACGGCGACCGCGTCTCCGACCGACAGGTGGCCGAGGTCGACGGCGTGGATCGCCACACCGAGGGGTTCCAGGACGGTCGTTGCCCCTGGAGACCATTCGGCCGGAACGGGGAGCAGGAGGCGGCTCGGGTGCGCGATGTACTGCTGCAGCGCCCCGGGGCGGGGCGGACTGCCGAAGAATTGGAGTTGCTCGCAGAAATTGGGGTCGCCGGCCACGCAGAAACGGCACCAGCCGCAGGGGATCGCCGGATCCACGGCCACCGCCGTCCCCGGGGGCGGCCCATCGGCGCCCGGTCCCAGGGCCTCGACCACGCCCGCCACCTCGTGCCCGAGGATATGTCCGGCGCCGAACTCGAGCTCGCCGATCCGGCCTTGGGCGTAGTACTGCAGGTCCGATCCGCAGATCCCGACCGCCGTGATCCGCACCAAGGCCTCACCGGACCCCGGCACGGGCATCGCTGCATCGTCCAGCCGCATCGCGTGCGGCGCCATCACTCTCGCGACTCTCATGGGGGGCCTCTTTCGTTGTGTTCGCGACCTCAATCCGTGTCTAGCTTAGAAAAGTGTCGCTCTCTCCAGTTGCGCGTCCTCTCAGATGCGGCAGCGATATAGTCGAGCAGCCTGTCGGTGGTTCGCGGATCGGGGTCGGCGGTGCGCCAGAGGTCACGGAAAAACGGTCCGGCGTGATCGGGGGAGACTCCCAGCGCGTCCAGGGCTGCCGCGGTCCCGAAGGCGTAGCGACAGGGTGCGATGCCGGCGTCCATGGCCAACCGCATGGCGCCGATGAGGCGATCATCCCAGGCGAGCTTTCGCGCCGGGTCGCGCGCCACGCGCGCCACCGAATCGCGCAGGAACGGATTGGTCATGCGCGCGACCAGATCCTCGGCGTGGGCTCGACACCCCTCTCGGGTGAAGAGCGCATCAATGCTGCCATACCGCCGGATGAGAGGAACACCCGACTCCTCCGTGATCGCATCCCGCACGAAGGCCAGCACATCCGGCCGGCCGCGCAACTGATGCATGTGCGCGCACCCGAGCAGGCGCGCCGCGTAGGCGGCGAGCGCGTGTCCGGCATTATGTCCGTACAGCTTGGCGTCCACAAACGGCCGCAGATCGGTCCGCTCCTGGAAGGCGGCCAGGCCGCGACGGTACGCGATCCAGTCCGGATCAAGATCATTCGCCTCGGGACCCGAGCGGCGCACCCGGCCCACCGAGACCTGATTGTGGGTTTCGACCAGGAAGGCGCGGGCGAGGCCGGGTGCGATCGGTGCCACGGTCCCCAATTCCTCGGGTATCCCGCTCATCTTGCCGATGACGGTGTCGAGGAACTGCGCGCGGCGCCGGACCGCGGGCCGATCGGCCGCGGGCACCGCCTCCATGACGGCTTTCTCCAGCAGTATGGCCGCCGCCGGATGATTTTCCCCGACATAGATCACCGCCAGCGGGCCCTTCCCGGCAGCCTTGGATCGCAATCCCTCAGCCAACAGCGCGGCGATGCTGCTGCCGCCGCGGGTGTAGAAGTCCACGCTCGGAAGGGCGGTCGCCATCTCGTCTGCGCACGCAACAGCTTCGATGAGCGCGCCTCGATCCGGTTCGACCTGCGGATTGTAGACGTCGACCGGGTGGACGGCCAGCGCCTCGACGTGGTCGGCATACGCGATGTTGACCGTGAAGCCGCCGGCGCGGCGGACGGCATTCACCACATCTGCTTGGATTTCCGCCACGACGAGGCGGGAAAATTGTCCCGACAGGTGCGCCTCCGTCAAGAAGAGGCCGGCCTGGATTGGACCCAAGCCGAAACCAACGAAGGTGCGCATGGACTATCGCATCTCCTGACCGCCGGTCACATTGATCGCTTGACCGGTCATGTAGCCCGCATGATCCGATGCAAGAAAGACCACCATGTCGGTCACGTCCTCATAGGTGCAGCCGCGCTTCATCGGCACCTGGCCGATGTAGCGCTGCCGCACCTCCGCCTCGCCGATGCCGAGCCGCGTGGCATATTGGCTGTACAGCGAATCGACCCATAAAGGCGAATCCAGCAGGTTGCCGGGGCAAACGGCGTTCACGCGGATGCCGTACTCGGCGAGTTCCAGCGCCAGGCTCTGGGTCAGGCCGATGCCACCGAACTTGCTGGCCGCATAGGCGCTGTTCTTGGCGCTCCCCCGCTTGCCGGACTTCGAATTGATCTGGATGATGACCCCGCTGCGCTGACCTTTCATGATCCGAGCGGCGTGCTTGGCGCACAGGAAGTAGCCGGTCAGGTTGACGTCGATCACCGCTTGCCACTGCGCCAGTTCCATCTCGTCGACCGGCGCGGGATTCAGGATCCCGGCATTGGCTACCAAGATGTCGAGTCGACCCCACTCTGCGACCGTGCGCTTTACCATCTCGCGCACCTGTGTCTCGTCGGTGACATCCACCGGCAAGGCCAGCGCAGGCCGCTCGGTCTCTGTAACGATGGCGCGCGCGACGTCCTCCGCGCCCGACAACCGGATGTCGGCCACAACAACCGTTGCCCCTTCCCGCGCCAGCCGCCGACAGATGGCCGCGCCCAATCCCTGCGCCCCTCCGGTCACGATGGCAATGCGGTCCTGGAGTTGGCTCATGGTCGTTTCACCGGTGCGCTGTGCATGCAGGCAGCGCATCCATGCGGTTCCTCCGACTCCCACTGACGAAGTTCACTCGCGACCGCTTAGTACACGCGGACACAAACTCGATGACGTATACGTTAGCCGTATAAGTCCAGGTCCCCCGGGCCGACCCGAGACGCCGCGCCCGCGGACGAGCCCGTCCCCGGTACGGAGGTCCGCTCCCTGAGCGGACCGACCCGGGGTAAGGGCGAGCCGGCATCGACGAGGCGCCAGGCGTTCGAGGGGCGGTCCGGGGGACCGACGATATGTCACCGTAATTGCGGGCAGAAGCACTTAGGCTCTCGTACCCTTGGCGAGCACCTGGTTGGCCAGCAACTCGTCGATCACCAAGACGTTGATGTATTTTCCCCGCAGGGCCCCGAGAACTGCGACATCCTTCCCAGGACCGTCGCTGACGACGGCGATGACGTGCGGAATGCGCCGGATGTCCTCCAGTTCCATCCCGATGATCTGCGCATTCATGGCCGGGAGGGGGCGGCCGTGCGTGTCGAAGAACTTGGTATTCATCTCGCCTGCCGCTCCCTGTTTCGCCAGGCGCCGCATGACGCCCTCGGTCACCTGGCCCCGCTTGACGATGGTGGCTTCGCTCGATACCGGACCCACCCCTGCGAGGGCAATATTCGCCTCGCGGAGGATGCGGAACACTTCCTGGATGTGTGCACTCTGGAGAATGGATCGCCGGATGGCGGGATTCTTTTCCATCGCCGGCGCGGGGAGGGCGATCGCCTGGCCCTCGAGGCGATCGGCGATGGCCCGGAACGTCTCGCTGGCTTCCGTCGCCAGCCCCAGCTCCCCCACCATCTGCACGACCCGCAGCCGCTTCATCCGACGCGAGTGGAGGGCCCGTGCGACCGCGCGTACCGTTGTGCCCCACGCCACCCCGAGCGTTACGGCGTCTTCGAGGATCTCATCCAGGTAGCTCGCACCCGCTTCACCTACGCGCTCCTTCGTCGCGTCCGCATCTCCACGGACGCTCGGCACGACAATGACGCGGTCGAGGCCGAAGGTCGCTTGCAGGCGGCGTCCCACTTCCGCTGTCCTATCGAGGGGATCCGTGATCGTGATGGTGACGATCCCGAGATCCCGGGCCGCTTGGATCATTCGCTGTATCCCGGGACGGGACAGCTTGAGCGCATGCGCAATCATCTCTTGTGTGAGGCCCGACTCGTAATACAGCCTGGCCACCTCGACGAGCCCAGGTATGTCCGGTGCTTTCTTGCGCATGGTGAGTCTCGAAAAGTCCTGGGGTGAACAATTGCTCAATGTCGCATGAGCATATGATACTATTATCACGTCCACATTTTCCGTCAAGGGTAATTCTTGCGATTGTCATTTGGCCTTCGTACGATCGGCTCGGCAGCTTCTCTTCTTGCCTCCGGCGTCGCGCGATGCCATCATGCGGCGGGCAGATCCCGCCGACTTGAGGATGGCTCCACGGCTCGGAGAGTCTGATGTCTCACGGGGGAACAACCTTCCCGGAGTTCCGCGTTCCGGAGTCACCGGTGATCACGGTCACGCCGAACCCGGCCCTGGATCGGACGCTTCGCGTGGACGAGCTCTCGTTCGGCGGCATTGCCCGTGTGCAGGGTGTCCAGGAGGATCCCGGAGGGAAAGGGATCAATGTCTCCCGTGTCCTCCGGCAGTTCGGTTGTTCCACGGCAGCGCTTGGCTTTCTCGGCGGGTCTGCCGGGCGGTCCCTCATGGACGCCATGGCGAAGCTTGCCATCGATGCGGACTTCATCGCGGTCCCCGGCGAGACCCGGATAAATCTCACGCTGACCGACGGCGAGCACGAGATCAAGGTGAACGAGCCAGGACCCAGCGTCCCGCCGCACGCGGTCGACGCACTCATCGCACGCGTCCGGCAGCGCGCCCGTGAAAGCTCGGCCGTGGTCCTGGCGGGCAGCCTGCCGCCGGGGGTTCCGGTCGCATTCTATGCGGAACTCATCCGCATCATTCAGGACGAAGGCGCCAAACCCGTTCTGGACACCGCTGGACCGCCACTCGCGCACGGGGGGGCCGCCCGCCCCTATCTGATCAAGCCCAACCGCCGAGAGGCCGAGGCCCTCCTCGGGATCCCCCTGGATACCGACGATGCGATCCGTGAGGCGGTGCGCCGTCTGTCCGGGTACGGCATTCCCATCGTTGCCCTTTCCCTGGGGGCCGGTGGGGCGATCTGCGCCTGCGGTGGGATGGCCTGGCGGGCCGAGGTTCCTCCGGTCGCCGTTCTCAGCACGGTCGGATCGGGGGACGCGTTCCTCGCCTGCCTGCTGCTTGCGCTGCTGGGAGGCGTGGATCCGAGCACTGCACTGTGGGTCGGGACCGCAGCCGGCTTGGCGTCCGTGACCCTGCCGGGAAGCCGCCTGTGCACCCGCGCGGAGCTGGAGCGCATGCTGCCCCTCGTGCGTGTGCGCCCGCTCTGACACCGGTCCTCGGCTCCGCGCGGGGTGGAGGGAGTCGCCGGCAACGAGCGGGGGAGGCCTTCGCATGAGTCCCAGGAGCGAAGCGAGGACGTCGCCCGAAGGAGGTTCCAAGATATGAAGAGGAAAGCGGGGCCCGCTGTCTCCCACACGATGCAGGCCGCACTGCTCGTCGCCCCCGAGCGGTTCGAGATGTGCGATGTTCCACGGCCGGCGTGCCCCGAAGGAGGCCTCCTGCTTCGAGTGCTCGCCTGCGCGATCTGCGGCTCGGATGGCCGGCTCTTCCTCGGGCGCAAGCGGATCAAGGGGAGCCAGGAAATCGACGGACGAACGCTTCCCGGGCCGATCATCGGGCACGAAATCGCCGGCCGGATCATCCAGGTTGGCGCGGGCGTCACACAGTATCAGCCCGACGAGCTTGTCGCCGTGGCCCCGGGGATCAGCTGCGGGACTTGCGACCTCTGCCGCGCAGGCCAAGTGCTGATCTGCCGAAACTACGAGGCCTTGGGGTATCGCTATCCCGGCGGCTTCGCCCAGTACCTGGCCGTACCGGCACTCCTGGTCAGCGACGGGAGCGTGAATCGCATTCCCGTTGGCACCCCGCCGTGGGCCGCGTGCTTGGCCGAGCCCCTCGCGTGCGTTGTGAATGCCCAGGAAGCCATGGGAATCCGAACGGGGGATTCGGTGTTCATCGCGGGCGGGGGTCCCATGGGGAGTCTCCACCTGCTACTTGCGCGACATCGGGGCGCCTCGTTCATCGCCGTCTCCGAGCCTGACGCGGCCCGACGCGAGATGGCGAAGAGGCTCGGCGCCGACGTGGCTGTCGACCCTACCTCTCCTGCCTGGGCGAGCGAACTGGTGAGCGGCAACGGCGGGAGGGGATTCAGCGCTGCGATCTTCGCCGTGTCGAGCATCGCGCCGGTCCGTCAGCTCTTTGGCTACTTCGAGGCGGGGAGCTATCAACTCCTGACCCCCGGAGCCCGCGTGAACTTCTTCGCCGGGTTGGACCCCGGAGACCCTCCTCTGGGGCTCGACGTGCGTGCCCTGCATTACCAAGCTCTCAGCCTATTCGGGTCGGTCAACTCCACACCCAGGCAGAATGCCGACGCCCTCAGCCTGATCGCGGCCAAGAGCATCGATGCGGCGGGGTTGGTTACCGCGAGACTCCCGCTTGCGAAGCTCGGCGAGGCGATGCAGCTTGCAACATCGCCTGCCCATCTGAAGGTGGTGATCGAGCCGGAGTGAGGCATCGCCCCAGACCCCACCAACTGCCGTCGCAAAGAGCGCAACACTGTCGACCCCGAAGACTTGTTCGCCCATGATCTCCGTGCTATCATTCTGATATCGTCGACAAGGAGAATGCGATGACAGACATTCTGATCAGGGATCTCAGCCCCACCACTGTGGCCCGTCTGAAGCAAAGCGCAAAGAAACACGGGCGCTCCCTCCAGGCCCATCTCAAGCTCCTCCTCGAAGAGGTCGCGCCCTTCACAATGGCCGAAGCCGCAGCAGCCAGCCGCGCGTGGCACCAACGCCTCAAGGGCCGCCGCTTCGCAGATAGTGCAACACTTCTGCGAGAGGATCGGGCGCGATGACACGATCGCCGCTTGTCATCGATGCCTCAGTCGCGGCGAAGTGGATTAAGCCGGAAGTTCACAGTGCGTACGCCAATCAAATCCTCCGCGGCCCCTACACGCTATTTGCTCCCGATCTGCTCTGGCCAGAGGTGGGAAACATTCTCTGGAAGTCCGTGCAGCGACAGGAACTGACAACCATTGAAGCGCACGAGGGTCTCCGGACACTCTTCCGATGCCCCATCACAGTTGTTTCCGGCCGATCCTTAGTTCCCGCGGCGCTGGAAATCGCACTCCACTATCGGCAGACTGTCTATGACGCTCTCTATGTTGCACTGGCAACAACCCGGGGTTGTCAACTGGTGACCGCAGACAGTCCACTCCGCGCTGGGCTAAGGAAGACTCCCCTCGAGGACTACATCCTCTGGATCGAGGATGTTCCCAAATTCGAATAGGACTGTTCGGTGACTGCTATTCGTTCCATCATCCACCTCGACATGGACGCCTTCTATGCGTCCGTGGAGCAGCTCGACCATCCCGCGTACCGGGGGAAGCCGGTGGTGGTCGGGGCCGATCCCAAAGGCGGCGCGGGGCGCGGGGTGGTGGCGGCCTGCTCCTACGAGGCGCGGCGCTTCGGGATCCGCTCGGCCATGCCGATCAGCCGCGCCTACCGGCTCTGTCCCGCCGCGGTCTTCGTTCGGCCCCGGGGCGACCGATACGCCGAGATGTCGG
>JAPLLC010000125.1:9471-19758 GCA_026387775.1 Candidatus Methylomirabilota bacterium
CGCGAGTATACGGACCTGATGGAGCCCCTCTCGATCGACGAGGCGTTCCTGGATGTCACGGCCAGCCAGCGCCTGTTCGGGCCCGCAGAGACCATCGGCCGGACCCTGAAAGCCCGCATCCGGTCCGAGCTGGGGCTGGTCGCCTCGATCGGACTGGCGCCCAACAAGTTCCTGGCCAAGGTCGGCTCGGACCTGGGAAAGCCGGACGGCTGTGTGGCGGTGGCCCCCGGACAGGAGCGAGCCTTCCTCGATCCGCTGCCCATCTCCCGGCTGTGGGGAGTGGGGCCGAAGACCGAGGCGCGCCTCCAGCAGATGGGGTTCCGGACCATCGGGCAGATCGCCCGGTCGCGGGTCGAAGATCTGGAAAGCGTCTTGGGACAGGGCGGCCGCGACATCTGGGAGATGGCCAACGGCGAGGACGATCGGCCGGTGGAGCCGGAGCAAGAGGCCAAGTCCATCGGCACAGAGCACACGTTCTCGGAGGATACGGAGGATCCCGCCGTCATCCGCAGGACGCTGCTGGAGCTGTCCGACAAGGTGGGAAGCCGCCTGCGGCAGGAGGGCGTGCTGGCGGGGGGGGTCACGCTGAAGTTCCGCGACCATCGGTTTCACACGGTCACGCGGGCGGCCGTCCTCGAGCCTCCGACGGATGTGGGAGACGACCTGTTCCGGGAGGCGTGGAGACTGCTGCAGAGAGTCGAGTGGAAGGGGAGTCGGGTTCGCCTGGTCGGTGTGACGGCCACGCGCCTGGCGCCGGCATCCGGTCCGGCCGTCGGGCAACTGTCGCTCTTTTCGGCCGCGCGGAACGCCAAGCAGGATCTCGCCCGGGTCGTGGACAAGATCCGGGACCGCTACGGGCGAACCGCGATCACTCGAGCCTCCCTCATCGAGCCCCGTCCGACGGGTAAGGGCCGCGGGAAGAAGGCGGGGAGGTGACCCAAGTACTTCTGCCCGCAGCTACGGTGACGTATCGCCGGTCCCCCGGACCGCCCCTCGGACGCCTGGCGCCTCGTCGATGCCGGCTCGCCCTTACCCCGGGTCGGCCCGCTCCGAGAGCGGACCTCCGTGCCGGGGACGGGCTCGCCGGGTACCCATCCCCGGGATGGGTGTGGCGCGGCGTCTCGGAACCCTTGCCTGACTTGTCGATCCCGGTATATCCTCGCCTTGTTTCTTCAGTGGGCGGGTTATCCTGCACAGGGGGGATGTCGATGCCAACACGAGGGAATCGGGCTGGCGTGAGCCGGCGGATGGTGTTGAAGGGGATGGGGGCGGCAGGGGCCGCGGGCCTGCTCGGATTCCCGGCCATCGTGCGGGCCCAGGTCAAGGAGATCAAGATCGGCTCGGTGCAACCGATGACGGGGTTGCTGGCCGTGGTGGGGAAGACCACGCGGCAGGCCAACCAGCTCGGGGTGGATCACGTCAACGCCGAGGGCGGGATCAAGTCCATGGGCGGCGCCAAGCTGGTCCTGCTGCCCGGCGACCACCAGTACAAGCCCGAGGTGGCGCGGGCCGAGACCGAGCGCCTGATGCGCGAGGGCTGCCACGTCCTGGTCGGGGCGTTCGATAGCGCCAACATCAATGCCATGATCCAGGTGATCAAGCAGTCCAGCAAGCCGATCCCGCTCGTGATCGACATCGGCTCCGCGGACCAACTCACGCAGCAGGGGGTGAAGTACGTCTTCCGTGTCTTTACTACCAATGACACCATGGGCCGGCGCGGGATCGAGTACCTGATGGAGATGTTCAAGACCTCGGGGAATCCCTGCAAGCGGGCGGTGATGTTCCAGGTGAGCGACCTGTTCGGCCAGGTGGGGCGCGAGCGGACGATGGAGTGGCACAAGAAACTCAATGCCCCCTTCGAGGTGGCCGAGATCATCACCTATCCGGCGGCCACCCAGGATCTCTCCACCGAGGTGGCCAAGGCCAAGACCCTGAATCCCGATCTGATCCTGGCCATCACCCGGCCGAACGACGCCATCCTGCTGGTCCAGGAGCTGTACAAGCAGCGTGTGGATGTGAAGGCCATCGTGGGGCCCGGGAACCCGGGGTTCTATCAGCCCACCTTCTCCAGGGCCCTCGGAAAGCTGGCCGAGCACACCATGGCCAACGCGCCCTGGTGGAATCCGAAGTCTCCGCTGGGGCAGAAGGTGGCGGCGGATTACGAGAAGCGCTTCGGGGATCCCTTCACCACCGAGTCGGCCTGGGCCTACCAGGCAGTGCGCGTGATTGCCGATGTCTTGGAGCGGGCCGGGACGGTTGACCCCGACAAGTTCGTGGAGGCGGCCCGCAAGACCAACATCAAGGATCATGTCGTGTCGGGCGGCCCCATCCAGTTCGACGAGCACGGGGATAACCTCGGGGCTTCCTCGTCCCTGGTCCAGATCCGCGACGGTCGCCCAAAGGTCGTCCTGCCCAAGGAGATGGCGGAGATCCAGCCCGTCTATCCGATCCCCAAGCTCTGGGAGCGCGGCTGATCTCCCCGGCGGGGGAGAGAGCCGAGAGCCGAGAGTGGAGAGTTGAGAGCTGAGATTCGAGAGCTGAGAGCAATAGGAGGCAGGGGGGCGAGCGTTCTCCTGCCTCTTTCGCGTTTGTGAGGCCACTGTGTCGCTGTATGTCCAGGCGATCGTCAACGGGATACTGGTGGGCGGGGTCTACAGCCTGATGGCGGTGGGCCTGTCGTTGATCTTTGGCGTCATGCGCGTGATCAACTTCGCCCACGGGGACATGATGGTCTGGGGGATGTATCTCAGCTTCTGGCTCTTCACGACGCTGGGAGTGGACCCCTATCTCTCCATCCTGGCGACGGGCGCCGCGATCTTCCTGCTCGGCGCGGCGGTCCAGCGGGGGCTGGTCAACCGGATCCTCGACGCTCCCCACGAGATGCAGATCCTGCTCATGATGGGCGTGGCCCTGGTCCTGGAGAACGTGGCCCTGATGGTCTGGGGGCCCGATCCCCGGCGCGTGAACGTCTCCTACGGGCTCAGCACCTTCTGGGTGGGGCCTATCGTCTTCGACCTGCCCCGCCTGGTCACGTTCGGCGTGGCGCTCGCCCTGGCCCTGGCGCTTTACCTGTTCTTGAAGAAGACCGATCTGGGCCGGATGATCCGCGCCGCCGCCGACAACCGGATCGGGGCCCTGCTGGTGGGGACGGACATCCTGAAGGTCTTCACGCTGGCCTTCGGCATCGGGGCGGCCTGCGTCGGGGCGGCGGGGAGTCTGATGACGCCCCTGCTTCCCTTCGCGCCCAGCACGGGGCTCTTCTTCACCATCACCTCCTTCAACATCGTCATCATCGGCGGCATGGGGAACCTGCTCGGGGCTTTCGTGGGCGGCCTGCTCGTCGGGGTGAGCGAGTCGCTGGGCGCCGTGCTCCTGGCCCCCTCCTTGAAGGAGATCGTCAGCTTCGTCCTTCTGGTGGTGATCCTGCTCTTCCGCCCGCAGGGGCTCCTCGGGGGGAGTCGATGATCCGGCGACTCGGGACGGGACTGGCCGTCGGGTCGCTCTTGGTGTGGCTGCCGTTCGCGGTGTCCTCCGTCTGGCAGAATCTCCTGATCACGACCTTCTACTTCGGCTTCCTGGGCCAGGCGTGGAACGTCCTGGGGGGGTACGCCGGGCAGCTCTCGCTGGGCCATGCCGCCTTCTTCGCCATCGGCGCCTACACGTCCGTGGTGCTGCACACGCATATTGGTCTCTCGCCGTGGCTGGGGATGTTCGTCGGGGCGCTCCTGGCGGCTCTCCTCAGCCAGGGAATCGGGTATCTCGGTTTCCGCTTCGGCCTGCGCGGGTTCTATTTCATCCTCCTGACGCTGGCGGCGGCGGAAATCTGCCGTCTCATCGCCCTGCACCTTCCGATCCTGGGTGGGTACACCGGCCTCTTCATCAACTTCACGCCCAACCCGTGGCAATTCCAGTTCAAGGGAAAGATCCCGTACTACTTTGTCTCCCTGGCCTTCCTCGTGCTTGCCTCGACAGTCGTCTGGCTGATCCAGCGGTCGAAATTCGGGGTGTACCTGGTGGCGATCCGGGAGGACGAGGACGCCGCCGAGGCCCTGGGGGTGGACACCTTCCGGTACAAGATGCTCGCCTACGCCGTCAGCGCGGCGCTCACGGCCCTGGGCGGGACGTTTTACGCCTACTACCAGTTCTACTTGCAGCCGAATACCGTGCTCAGCATGAACCTCTCGGTGGATATCATGATCCGCTCCGTCGTGGGCGGGAGCGGAACCATCCTGGGGCCCATCCTGGGTTCGTTCCTTCTGGAGCTCCTGGGCGAGTTCTCACGCTCCTATTTCGCCGCCGGGGCGGCCGGCCTCTACCTGGCGATCTACGGGCTCCTCTTGATCGTGGTGGTCCTCTTCCTGCCTCGCGGAGTGTATCCGACGCTGCTGGGCTGGCTCCGCCGGGCGACCGGGAGGCAGGCATGAGCCTCCTCGCCGCCCTGGGCGTGAGCAAGTCCTTCGGCGGCCTCAAGGCGGTCCAGGAGGTGGGGTTCTCTCTGGAGGAAGGCGAGCTGCTCGCCCTGATCGGGCCGAACGGGGCGGGGAAGACCACGCTGTTCAACGTCATCTCCGGGTTCTTCAGACCGGACGCGGGGAGGATCAGTTTTGCGGGCGAATCGTTGGCCGGCTTGCGCCCCCACGACATCTGCCAGCGGGGCATGGTGCGGACCTTCCAGGTGACGCGGCCGTTCCATCGCTTGACCGTCCTGGAGAATGTCCTGGTAGGGGCGCTCGAACGGGTCGCCCATCGCCGGCAGGCGCTGCGGATCGCCGAAGAGGTGCTGGATCTCACCGGGCTCGCGGACAAGGCCGGGAACATGGGGCACAGCCTCACCCTGCCGGACCGGAAACGGCTTGAGCTCGCCCGGGCACTGGCCACGGGACCGCGCGTCCTTCTGCTGGACGAGGTCATGGCGGGCCTCAACCCGACCGAGACCGGACGTCTCATCGACCTGATCCGCACCATCCACGGGCGGGGAGTCACCATCTTCCTGATCGAGCACGTCATGAAGGCGGTGATGGCCCTCTCGCAGCGGATCCTGGTCCTGAACTACGGGGAGTTGATCGCCCAGGGGGTGCCCGAAGAGATCGTGCGCGATCCAAAAGTGATCGAGGCGTACCTGGGCGCAGGCTATGCGGAGCTCGAAACGTGATGGGCAGCGTGCTGAAGGTACGAGGGCTGCACACGTATTACGGGGAGCTGCATGCGCTCTGCGGGGTCAGCCTGCACGTGGGCGAGGGGGAAATCGTCTCGGTCATCGGCAACAACGGGGCCGGCAAGACCACGACCCTGATGACCGTCTCGGGCGTGCTCAGGCCGCGCAAGGGAGAGATCGAGTTCGACGGCCGGCGGATCGACGCCCTGAAGCCGGCCGAGATCGTGGCGCTGGGCCTGGGGCACGTCCCGGAGGGCCGACAGCTCTTCGCGTCCATGACAGTGGAGGAGAACCTGCTGATGGGGGCCTGCTCCCGGCGGGCGAAAGGGGCTCGGCCAGAGACGCTGGAGCGCGTATACGCCCTCTTTCCGCGCCTCCAGGAGCGCGGCCGTCAGATCGCCGGAACGCTCTCGGGCGGGGAGCAGCAGATGGTGGCCATCGGGCGCGGGCTGATGGCCCTCCCCCGCCTGCTCATGCTGGACGAGCCCTCGCTCGGCCTGTCGCCGGTCATGGTCACCGCGATGTTCGAGGCCATCCGCCGGATCAATCAGAGCGGCACCACCATTCTGCTGGTCGAGCAGAACGTGTTCCGGGCCCTCACGCTGTCCAACCGCGGCTACATCCTGGAAGACGGGCGGATCGTGGCGGAGGGGCCGAGCGCCGATCTCTTGCGCAATCCGCAGGTGCGGACGACGTACTTGGGCCTTTGATGCAATGACCTGCAATGTCCAATGACCAATGGCAAATGACCAATTACCGCACTATCATCGGGTATTGGTCATTGGGGTTTGGTCATTGGTCATTCAACCTGATCGCTGAAAGTTGATTGTCATGGCTGTGAAACTGCCCATCTACATGGATCACCACGCGACGACCCCGGTGGCCCCCGAGGTCTTCGAGGCCATGCGGCCATTTTTCCTGGAGCAGTTCGGGAATGCCGCCTCGCGGAGCCACGCCTTCGGCTGGGCCGCCGAGGGGGCGGTGGAGACGGCCCGGGCGGAGGTCGCTCAGCTCATCGGCTGCCGGCCCATCGAGGTGGTCTTCACCTCGGGCGCCACCGAATCGGATAACCTGGCCCTGAAGGGCGTGGCCTACGCCTACCGGGACAAGGGCACGCACCTCGTCACCTCTGCTGTCGAGCACCCCGCCGTCCTGGACACCTGCAAGCATCTGGAGAAGGAAGGCTTCCAGGTGACGTACTTGCCGGTGGATCGCCACGGAATGGTGGACCCGGACGACGTCGCCAAGGCCGTCACGCCGAAGACCACGCTGGTCTCGGTCATGCTGGCCAGCAATGAAGTAGGCACGATCCAGCCCCTGGCCGAGATCGGCCGGATCTGCAAGGCGAAGGGGGTCCTCTTGCACAGCGACGCGGTGCAGGGGGTCGGCAAGATTCCGGTGAAGGTGGACGGCCTGGGAGTGGATCTGCTGTCACTGACCGCCCACAAGCTGTACGGCCCGAAGGGCGTGGGGGCGCTCTACGTCCGGATGGGGAGCCCGCGGGTGCGGCTCGTCCCCCAGATGGACGGCGGCGGCCACGAGAAGGGGCGGCGCAGCGGCACGCTGAACGTGCCGGGGATCGTCGGCCTGGGGAAGGCCTGCGAGCTATCCGGCCGGCTGATGGCACCCGAGGCGGCGCGCCTCGTCGCGCTCCGAGAACGGTTGCGGGCCGGCCTCTTCGTCCGGCTGGACCACCTTCACCTGAACGGCCATCCCACCCAGCGTCTCCCCGGGAATCTCAACCTGAGCTTCGATTTCGTGGACGGCGAGGCCGGCGAGGCGCTCCTGCTGTCCCTGAAGGAGATCGCGGTCTCCTCCGGCTCGGCCTGCACCTCCGCCAGCATGCAGGCAAGCCACGTCCTGCGGGCCATGGGGATCGGCGACGACCTGGCGCACACCAGCATCCGCTTCGGCCTGGGCCGGAGCAACACTGAGGAAGAAGTGGACTACGCCTGCGGACGGATCGTGGAAGAGGTCACGCGACTGCGCGCTCTCGGGTCCTTCTCGTAGCAGGCCGCTGAGAAACTCACTTTTCGGCAGGCTGCTCAAAAGGGCTCAGATGCCAGGCGGCGCGTGATGGGCCGAGTGAGGCGTACTGCGAGTACGCCGCAGCGAGTGCCCGCGCAAGCGGGGTACCCAGCCGCCGGCGGGGTCCCCGCAGATGGGTCTTTTTCAGCAGCCTGAAAGGAGGTCTTCCCGTGTTTCAGTATCATCATCACATCTTCATCTGCATCAATCAGCGGCCCCCGGGACATCCCAAGGGGGACTGCGCCTCGAAGCAGTCGCGCGACGTCTTCAAGAAGTTCCAGGAAGAGACCGAGAAGCGCCAGCTTTGGGAGACGGTGGCGGTGAGCGGGAGTAGCTGTCTGGGCCCGTGCGGCATGGGGCCGACCGTGGTGGTCTATCCGGAAGGCATCTGGTACGGCAAAGTGAGTGTGAAGGACGTCGAGGAGATCATGGACCAGCACGTCCTCGGCGGCAAGCCGGTGGAGCGCCTCTTACTCTCGAACCTAATTCCTAAAGAGGGCTAACGGTAAGCGTTCAGCTACAACACCAGGGGCCAGCAGGGTCTCCCGGAGCGCCGCCCTCGCGGGCGACCTCGTCCCCGGCACGGAGGTCCGCCCCCCGAGCGGACCGACCCGGGGTAAGAGGGAGCCGGCGTCGACGAGGGTTAGGCGTCGGAGGGAGGCCCTGGTGGCCCCGGCGAATGTGCGACCGACTTCCGACCCGCGGCACCGCCTGAACGGTTACGGCTAATGCTCACCGCCGGAGAGTTCGAGACGGCCGGCCCTCGGGAGGGATGTGAGCCGGGGCACGCCGTACGGCTTGCGCGTCTGAAGGGTTCGGGCTAGAATACCGCTCTTCCTGGCGACTTCACGCCAGACGTCCCGCCTCCTTGGTATTGCGTTGGGGGATCGTCCAACGGCAGGACAGCAGACTTTGGATCTGCTTATCGGGGTTCGAATCCCTGTCCCCCAGCCATTCCTCCGATTTCCTGTTGCGCTCCATTGTCGTTGTGCAAGCCGTTGTCAAAGAATAACTTGACCGGAGAAATTCCGGAAACGGCATAAGGAGCCGTAACGAAATTCCAATGAATGGACAAGTTATTTCGTAACGGCTCCTAACTTGACAGTCGTGCCGGGTCGAGAGTAGGCTCGCACCCATCCTTCCTCTCCGTCACCACCAACGGAGGCGGCTCCATGGGGTCGGTCAGAGACAGCGCTCCGGACCCGAATCGCGCCAGCGCCTCGGCCCGTCAGCCGCGGCCACCCCGGATGCGGCCCCTTCCAACTTCCAACATCGCCCCCGCGACCCATTTCCTGGATTCGGGCCATGACATTCGGAAGGATGTCAAGACGACCATGATCTACACGCACGTTCTCAACAAAGGGGGCCACGGAGTCCGCAGTCCCGCGGATGACCTGTGACCCGATTTGGGCAGTCTGTATAATCCGGCGGCGGGACCGCGCCGCATTCCGATAGCATCTTGCCCGACAGGAAGTTACGGGCCTCGCTCCGAAATGCAAGGTAGATTTATACAGACTGTAGAAACATCGCGTCTTCCCATCCGCTGTCTGTCCCGGCGCTCCGCGCCGGGCCAACCAGCGGCTGCAGCGGATGGCCGGTCCCGCGAGCACGCGCGCGTGCCCGTCCCCCGCTGAGCCGCGGCTCCGTTGGGGATCGAGAAAGAGAATGAATCGGACTGAGCCAGATGGATACCTGAAGGCGAAAGCAATACTCGCCGAAGTATTCCCAGACCGCGTTGATCGACTTGACCCGCACAAGGCAGCACAAGGCACCGGTGACGCAATCATGTCTGCCCTCTCAGAAGAATACGGGGTTGAAAAGGCGGCTGACATCGGATTTCATATGTCCGACTGGAATAGTGATGCAGCGTTCATTCTGGCACTTCATTTGTTTCCGGAGCGATTCACCAAAGAGGAGATTCAAGACGGGGTCACGGACTTTCTGATTCACGCTCCCAACCATGTTGCGGAGGCGGCGAAGTTGCTCGGATTTCCCGTATCTGACATCTTCAAAGAAGACAAATGAATCCCTAACCAAGGCCTGGTGCTGACCGCTGCCAGCACTGGACCATTCGAAGTTGCAGACGAGAAGGCAGCGGCAGCACAGGCCTGACGTTAAACATTCGAAGTTCCTTGTTCGATATTCTGCGTTTCCCCGGAACCCATTCACCTCAGGAAGATATGGGGATCGCTGGCAATGGAAGGAAAGAAAGTACCGGACACCTTTAGAGAGGTAACTACCTGATATTCCAGGAGACGGATTTCAATTCCTCGGTCACAATGGGTGATCGGGATGACCGCCCTGAAGCCGTATCCCCCGCGTGCGACGAGCAGGCCCGCACCTTCGCAGCGTGTGGTCCCGATAGTCAGTGGCTGTTGGCGTCATCATCCGCCTCTCCTCGCCCGAGGGCACAAAGTCGCCAGGAGTCATAGGATGCAACGTCCGCCATCGCGTCCCCCATCACGAACCAGCCCGAGGTTTCCCACGTTGCAGTCAAGAGGGTTCGGGGCAGTGGCGTTGGCTTTGGCTATTGCTGCCCACCTCTTGATCTGTCTGTTCTCAGTTCAGTTTTTCTTCGTGCCGGCAGGCTCCCACATTCGCCCGATGGGCTGGGCCATGTTCGTGGGCTTGGTCTCAGTTGGCGCATTCATCGTAGTCGAGCCTGTCAGCATCATCTCTCTCTTCAGGGAGAAGCCGCGCTTCCTCGGTGTGCTTGGCTTGGTCCTTGGCATCACACCATTCCCATTCAGTTCGCTCATCTTGCACTTGGCGGCAATGATTAGAGGATTTGAGTTGTCTCCATGAAATCAGTTCCAACAAGACGCTGCAGGCAACAGCCGGTATGCCGGGCAGTTGACCGTTTATGGAAACTCGAACATCATCCTTGCAGGCCAGGTGCCGCTCCGGCGGCTGTGCCTGAGCTGGGTCGTTGGGGGACCTTTCACCGGCGGTGTGTTGCGGCAGAGGACTGATCTGATGGATGACAATGGTTCGGGGGAGACCTTCGGCTGCGAGCGCTGTTGGCCTCCTTCCGTGGACGCCGCATGGGACTCCAGGGGGGCCCTGATTTGTGAAGCCGACCTGATTGATGAGTCGCACTTCCA
>JAPLLC010000275.1 GCA_026387775.1 Candidatus Methylomirabilota bacterium
CCGACCGACGAGGATGGGGAGCCCTTCCGAGGAGATGAAACGGCGCGGAACGGGACCGGCGTCGCGCTTCTTTCCTGCTGGCGCAGAAGCGCCGGCCGCGCGCCCACCGCCGGCTCGGCCGGCGGTGGGCGCGGACGGTTCGACCGCGGCCAAGACCGCTCGATCGCGTGGAGCGAGGAGACGGGGGATCCCGTCGATCTCCCGCCGCAGCGAGTCGAATTCCTCGAGACGCCTCGCCGCGGCAACGCGCCGGCCCCAGGCCTGGGCCCGCTCGAGCTCCGCGACCGTCTCTGCCAGGCGCGCCGTCACCCGCATGGCGCCGCGCCGCCCCCGCCGCGCCGCCTTGAAAAACCGCTCGGCATTGACTGCAAGCGGGACGGCGGGGTCGAGCGGGATGGTGAGAGTCGCCTCCTCCCCCTGCGCCGGGTCGGGCAATGTCGCTTCGGTTGCTCCGCGGGGAATCTCCGGCTGATGGGCCACCAGGGCTTCGCCCATCCGTCGGTATTCGTCGGCGCGGGCGAACTCCGACGACTCCGCGACCAGCTTGGCCCGACGGGAGCGGAGACGATCCTCCAGGCGACGGATCACCTGGCGGAGGGCCCGCTGTCGTTCCGTCAGCCCACGCTGCGCGGTCAGGTGGCCTGCCAGGTGTTCCGAGGCGTCGCCCAGGGAGCCCGCCGGCTGCTGGCGGTCCTGGGGCAGATGCCGGAGACGGATGGGGGAGAGGCCGACCGGACTCCCGTCCTCGTCGAGCAGCAGGTGCGGCTCCCAGGGTCCGACCTCGACCCGAGCCCCGCCACCTCGCGCGCCCACCGGTCGGTGAGGCCGACAAAGGCCAGGCGCAGGGCCGTGGCGGCTTCGCCGACAGCGGCGAGACCGGGCGCGAGGGCGGCCTGGAGCATCTCGACGCTCCGGCAGAGAAGAGGGTCCGGCCGCAGGGTGTCCGGCGGGGGAGCGTAGGCCTGTCCGGGCTCGAGCGATCGTCCGCCACCCGACGGGCCGTGCCGCGCGGCCTCGAGAATCCGTCCGGTGGAGGCATCGACGAGGATGAGGTTGGGGCGGGACCCGAACAGCTCTGCGACCAGATGCCAGCGCCCCCCGGCGCCTCCGGTGTCGCCCTGCGCGGGGAAGGGGGAGACAAATTCGAAGCGGAGCACGCGCTCGAGCCCGCGATGGACCAGCGCCTCCAGTCGAGAGCCGGGAAGAATGCGGCGGGCCACGCCGGCAAGCGGCGCGAGGGTGCGGGTCCGCGGCGGCCGCGGAACACCGCGGGCGATGCGGGGGAAGACTTCGTCCGCGGCGACCAGCAGGCTCTCCACCCCACGGGCGGTCACCAGCTCGAGCCAGAGGCCGTCCATGCCTGCGGAGAAGGCTTCCCGCACGATGCCTTCCACCAGAGCGGGCCGCGCGTCCTCGACCGCGGCCAAGAGCGTAAGGGCGTCCATGGGCGGACTATACTCCAGCCAAATGCGGAGTCCAAGCATTGTGACCGCCCAGGCGGCAATCGTTGACAAGACATCCTCCCCGCAGTAGGATGCCTTCACCGCTAGGGGAGCATGCGCTGAGAGTCTCTGTCTGCTTGCGGCGGACGGGGCAACCCTCTGAACCTGATCCGGGTAATACCGGCGAAGGGAAGCGCCGCATAGGATAGAACAGACGCGGAACCCCTCGGGTGCCGCGTCTTTTTTTCGAGAGCCTGGGAGTCGAGATGGCTCGATGGGCATGAGTCACGGCTCTCGGCTCTCAAGTCTCGGCTCTCGGCTCTGAGGGACCATGACACGACGATATCCGGATCGTCCTTTTGTCGCCGTCGGCACGATCATCGTGCGGGATGGCCGCGTCCTCTTGGCGCAACGCGGGAAAGAGCCGAGCTATGGCCTCTGGTCTTTGCCGGGGGGCGCGGTGGAACTGGGCGAGCCCCTGAAGGTTGCGGCGGCGCGCGAGACCCGCGAGGAGTGCGGCATCGAGATCGAGATCACGGATGTCCTGGAGGTGGTGGAGCGGATGGTGCGCGATCCCGACGGCCGCATCCAGTTCCATTACGTCATCGTGGATTACCTGGCGCGGTGGGCGAGCGGCGAGCTCCGGCCGTCCGAAGAGGTGCTGGAGGCGCGCTGGGTGTCGCCGGACGATTTTCCGCAGTATCAGGTGACCCGGGGTACCTCCGAGGTGGTCCTCCGGATGATCGAGACCGGCAAGCGCGCCGGAGTGATTTGAAGGAATAAGGTGTGCCCCATGGAGATTACGCTCAACGGCAAGCTCCGAGAGGTCGCCGTCGCCACCACCGTCACGGGGCTTCTAGAGGAGTTGAAGCTCCACCCATTGCGGGTGGCGGTCCAGGTGAACCTGGACATCATCAAGCGGGATCGATACGAGACGGTGGAGTTGAAGCCGGGGGACACGGTCGAGGTGCTCACGTTCATGGCGGGCGGCTAGCCAGCGCGGCCCGCCCTGCACAGATCAAGACGCTTGTTCGTTGGATAGGAGGTGGATGATGCACGGTCACGGACCCCTGAAGATCGGTGGGAAAGAGCTGCACTCTCGGTTGATCGTGGGAACCGGGAAGTACCCGGACTTTCCCACCATGCAAAAGGCCCTGGAGGCCTCGGGCACCGACATGGTGACCGTGGCGGTGCGCCGGGTGAATCTGGATCGCACCCAGGAGTCGCTCCTGGATTACATCGACCTGAAGCGGTACACCCTGCTCCCCAACACCGCCGGCTGCTACAGCGCCGACGAGGCGATCAAGTATTCGCGTCTGGCCCGCGAGGTCGGGATGTCCAACCTGGTCAAGCTGGAGGTCATCGGGGACCAGCGTACCCTGTTCCCGGACAACGAAGAGCTGCTCAAGGCCACCAAGATCCTGGTGAAGGACGGGTTCATCGTCATGCCGTACACCAACGACGACCCGATCATGGCCAAGAAACTCGAGGACGCCGGCGCCGCCGCGGTGATGCCGCTGGGGGCGCCCATCGGTTCGGGGCTCGGCATCCGCAACCCCCATAACATCGCGATCATCTTGCAGATGATCCAGGTGCCGATCATCGTGGATGCCGGGGTCGGGACGGCGTCGGACGCCGCCATCGCCATGGAACTGGGAGCGGACGGCGTTCTCATGAACACGGCGATCGCCGGGGCCAAGGATCCGGTGAAGATGGCGGAGGCCATGCGGAAGGCGGTGGAGGCCGGCCACCTGGCTTACCTGGCGGGCCGGATCCCGAAGAAGTCCTACGCCTCGGCCTCCACGACGATGGAGGGGATGATCGAGTAGTGAGTGGCAAATTTCAAATTTCAAATTTCAAATTTCAAATTCCCCAGAAATGGGGACTGTACCTCGTCACCGATCGGCATCAGACGGGCGGCCGGGATATGGTGGAGGTGCTCGGGCAGGCCGTCGCGGCCGGCGCCCCGGCGATCCAGCTCCGAGAAAAAGGGCTCGACACCGTCGAGATGTATCGCCTGGCCGAGACGCTGCTGGCGATGACCCGCCAGGCCGGGGCGGCCCTGCTGATCAATGATCGGGTGGACGTCGCCATGGCGCTTGGCGCCGACGGCGTCCATCTCACGCGAAAGAGTCTGCCCCCCAGAGAAGTGCGGTCTCTCGTCGGATCGCGGATGCTGATCGGGATCTCCTGCCACGGCCTGGAGGACATCCGCGAGGCGGTGGACGGCGGGGTGGATTTCGTGGTCCTCGGTCCCATCTATGCGACCCTTTCCAAGGCCTCCTACGGGCCGCCCATCGCGCCGGGGATTCTGCGAGAAGCCAGGAGGATCTGCCCTCTGCCGATCCTGGCGATCGGAGGGATCAAGGCGGCCCGAGTCCCGGAGGTCGTGGGCGCCGGCGCGGACGGTGTCGCGGCCATCTCGGAGGTGCTCACGGCGCCCGATCCCGGTGCGGCGACCAGAGAGCTTCTGGACGCGGTCGCCGCGGCTCGAGGGGTCGAGCGATCGGGCAACTAGGCAAGCAGGCGATGCGGATTATCGTCGATGGCTACAACCTGATTCGCCAGTGGCCGGAGCTGGCAATGCTCGACCGGGCGGACCTTCAGTCCGGCCGCGAGGCGCTGATCCGCGAGCTCCAGACCTATCAGCGCGCCAGGCGCCACCAGATCACCGTGGTCTTCGACGGGCGCGAGCGTGGAGAGATGTCCGAAGGCACGGAGCGGGCCGGCGGGATCGGTGTCCGCTATTCCCGCCAGGGCGAGACCGCCGATCAGGTGATCGCCCGTCTGGCCGCCGAGGCCGGCGTGGGTGCGGTGATCGTCAGCACGGATCGGGAGGTCCAGGCCGCGGCCCGACGATATGGCGCTGCCCCCCTTTCCGCCCACGAGTTCATGGGAAGAATGCAGCAGAGCCGCGTGGCGCACCTCAAGGGGGGCGAGGAAGAAGAAGAGCGGCCCGTGAAGTCCGGCAAGGGCGCGGCCCGGCGTCTCCCCAAGAAAGAGCGGAGCGTGGAGCGGCGCTTGCGAGGTGTGTGAGATGACCGAGAATATTCTCCCATCCGGGATGCGATTTTCATGGTACGAAGAGGAGGGCGTCATGGTACCCAGCGCTTCCGTGCAGATTGTTGACCTTCGCAGCGACACGGTGACGAAGCCGACCCCCGAGATGCGACGGGCCATGGCCGAGGCCGAGGTCGGCGACGACGTGTTCGCGGAGGATCCCACGGTCGCGCGCCTGGAGGCGCTCGCCGCCGAGCGGCTGGGGAAGGAGGCCGGCCTCTTCGTGACGTCGGGGACCCAGGGGAACCAGGTCTCCCTGATGGCCCACACGCAGCGGGGCGACGAGATCATCCTGGACGAGAACTCCCATATCTTCAACTACGAGGTGGCGGGGCTGGCGATCCTCTCGGCCGTCCAGGCGCGCACACTGCGAAGCCGCCATGGCATCCTGGACCCCACCGAGGTGCGCGACGCCATCCGCCAACCGAACATCCACTATCCGAAAGACACGCTCATCTGTGTCGAGAACACGCACAACCGTGGCGGCGGAACCGTTTACCCGCTGGCGACGCTGAAGGAGATCCGGCGGATCGCCACGGAGCACGGTCTGGCCGTCCACCTGGACGGCGCGCGCCTCTGGAACGCGTGCGTCGCGACGGGGATCCCGGCGAAAGAGGTGGCCGCCCAGGCGGATTCGGTGACCTTCTGCCTCTCCAAGGGGCTGGGGGCGCCGGTGGGCTCGATGGTCACGGGCAGCCGGGACTTCATCGGCCGGGCCCGGCGCGCCCGGAAGATGCTGGGCGGCGGCATGCGCCAGGCGGGCATCATCGCGGCGGCGGGCATCGTGGCGCTGGAGAGCATGGTGGACCGCCTGCGCGAGGACCATGAGAACGCCCGGACGCTTGCCGAGGGCCTGGCGAAGCTCCCCGGCATCACGATCGACCTCGGCCTGGTCCAGACGAACATCGTCATCTTCGACGTGGCGCGCAAAGACGTCGATGCCCCCGGCCTGATCCTCAGACTGCACGAGCACGGCATCAAGGCCTTCAACATCAACGACCAGCGGATCCGGATGGTGACCCACAAGGACGTGGACCGGCCGGGCATCGAGCGCACCCTGCAAGCCCTGGCGACGATTCTGAAGTAAGCCGTTGTCAAAGAATATCTTGACCGGAGAAATTCCGGAAACGGCA
>JAPLLC010000035.1:0-11503 GCA_026387775.1 Candidatus Methylomirabilota bacterium
CGACGGCGCCCCCACCTCCCCCACCTCCCCCACCTCCGCCCCCACCGCCACCCCCGCCCGTCAAGTTGCTGAACAACGATCTGCCGGCGGGTCCGCTGCTGCAACTCAACAGCCAGACCGCGATCGTCCCGACCGGCATGCCCGTGATGACGCTCTTGTCCGGCGGGGCGAATTCGATCGTGCCGGTCACGTCCACCGGGACGGGAATGCATGAGACGGTGGTCGCCTTGACGAGCCCAACGGCCATCACGGGCAACACGATCACCCACACCGGGCCGCTGCTGGGGCTCAATGCCGCGGCCCTGGTGTCGTCTGACAGCACCACCCCGATCTTCCAGGTCGCGGGTACGAGCTTCACGGGCACGGCCTCGGGCACGGCGGGCGCCCTGGCGGCCGTGGAGAATGGCTCGCTGCTCCAGGCCGCCGGGAGTCTCCTGACCCTGTCGGGCGGCACGCTGAACGTCAGCGGAGCCGCGCTGACCATCACGGGCGAAAGCATGGTCGTCGCGGGCGGCCCCCTCTTCAACATCCAAGGGCACAGCACCGTGACCACGAGCGGCGGGCCGCTGGTGCGGATCACGGGCGGGGAGCTGATGGCCACCGATTTCGGAACCTCCGACGGGACCGGTAATCAAATTACCATCGGTGGGGGTCTCCTGGATGCCACCAATGCCTACATCAACCTCACTGGTCATGCGAACAACAACGACCAGGCCGACACGACGATCATGGCCCAACCCGCCGGCACACCCCAGATCCGGCTGACGTCCAGCTCGTTGATGCTTGGGGCGGGCTCTGGCGTTGACTTCGGCTCCGGGACGACCACCTTCGACGGGCTCCTGCTGATCGCCACAGACAGCGCGATCATCTCGCAGGGCGACCTGATGGGGATCAACAGGGGCACCATCTCCACGACCGAAACCTCGGTGCCCCTGATCCAGCTCACCAATACCTATCTTGACAACGCGGCCCAGGGGACGATGAGCCCCATTCTATCTCTCAACGGCACCGCCGCTCTCACCTTGGCCGGCCCGTTCATGTCCATGACGGAAGGTGCACTGACGACATCGGGGAGCCTGCTCTTCGTGGGCGACTCGGCGACGCTGACTGCGACCACGACCCAACCGCTCTTCCAGTTTACCAATGTGACCTTCAACAGCAGTATGAATCCGAGCTTCGTGCCACCGATCTTCGCGTTCACCGCAGGCGCTTCGGTTACGCTGGCGGGTCCCCTCATGTCCGTGTCGGGGGGAACGGTCGACGCAAACGGACCGCTCTTGAGGTTGGATAGCGCGCTCCTCAATGCGGCAAATGCCACGATTTTTCAGGTGACCGGTGGTGGCGTGACCTCCAACAAGTGCGACACATCGGGCGGCATTTACCTGTACAATAGCCAGGTCGCGGCAGTGCAGGTGGCGAATCTGAACAACTCGCAGATCCGGATCATGAATGGGCCGCTGCTCAATGTGACGGGCGGCAGCCAAATGACGATCTCGGGCGATCTCGCGACCCTCGCGAACGGCGCCAGGATCACGGTCAGCAACGGTCCGCTGATCGCCGTGGACGGGGCTACGTCGCGGCTGACGGTCAACGGGGCGCTTGCGAACTTTGTGGGGAGCGGGAACCAAGTCATCATCACCAACTCGCTCATACCAGACAACATGTATGCCACGATCCCAGTCCAGACCGGGGGCGGAGGAACGGTCACGTTCGGCCCCGGCAGCACTTTTATCAAGGGGGCTGGAGGCACCGTGACCGTGAACGGGGTGACGGTGGGAGGCGGCGGGCCGTACAACGGAAGCGTGATCAAGTCGACGAACGGCGGCACCGTCGTCATCAAGGGAGGGCCTCCCTCATAATCGCGAAGTCCTTCAGGCAACGCGTCGGCCCGGCAGAGCAGTTGCCGGGCCGACGCGTTCTCGGATGAAGGGGAGTCTCTCGAAAAGGGGTGACCTGATGCGAGTTGCTGTGAGGTTGCTCGTGCTCGCGGTTGGTATGGTGAGCGTGTTGGGGACGGTCCAGGCGGGACTTGCTCAGAGCGAACCGATCGAGATCACCCGGGCCGACATCACGAAGCTCAATGTTCTCGACGCCAGCCAGTGGACCGTCCTGGGTGTCCGGCTGGGGGACACGCGGGACGCCGCGCTCAAGACGCTCCAGGCGCTCAAGGACGTCAAGACACAGGAGGATCCCCTTGCGGGTCGTATCTATGTCGTCGAACCCCCCACCGGAACCAGCGTGGTGATGGTCGTGAAGGTAGTCGAGAATCAGGTGACCACGATCAGCGTCATCAACACCTTCGGGGAATGGTTCCAGGGGGATACCAAGCTGTTCTTCAAGGCCTTCGAGGACGACTCGCTCCGTCACAAGTTCCTCGGGCGCGAAGACAATCGTGAGGTCGTCCGCGGTGGCACGAAGGAAGCCCCGACCGAGGACGTGATCTATAACTACTTCAAGGAGGGGATCATTCTTCATTCCGGGGCCAAGCGATCTGCGGATGGAAAGCAGATGGAGCGCGTGCGCGAGATGCTCCTCATCTACCCCGCGAGGGTGCGCTAACGATCCAGATGGCCCGATTCGCTCTCAAACTGGCAGGGGCTGTCCGCTCTGCCGGTTTTTCGTTTTGGGGCACGATTCTTGACACGGCTTTGAGCGTGTGCTACACAGAGCCAGGTTTCAAGCAGTTGCGGTCTTTTTTCTCAACAAGTCCTTGAAGGGCACCTGACGAGACTCGTCGTTGGGCGTCCCTCCTGACGGAGCAGGAACGGCGGGCGTACACCGCGAGGAACTGGCGACGATGACGAATGCCATGCTGATCGCCCTGTTCGGGGGGATGGCCCTCCTCCTGTACGGGATGCAGCTCGTCGGAGAGGGACTGCAGCAGGCCGCCGGCGGCCGGATGCGCCATATCCTCAGCAACATCACCAACAATCGCATCAAGGGGATGCTGGCCGGCGCCTTCATCACCGCCGTGGTCCAATCCTCCAGCGCGACTACGGTCATGCTGGTGGGCTTTGCCAGCTCGGGCCTCATGACCCTGGCGCAATCCGTCAGCGTGATCCTGGGAGCCGACGTCGGGACGACCGTTACCGTCCAGCTCATCGCCTTCAAGTTCTTCGACTACGCCTTGCTGCTGGTTGGGGCGGGCTTCCTGCTGATCTTTATCTGCCGCCGGAAGGTCCTGAAGTCCGTGGGGCAGGCGATCCTGGGGTTCGGCTTCATCTTCTTCGCGATGAAGATCATGTCGGATGCGATGGTGCCTCTGCGCGACAGCGAGGTGATCAAGATTCTCCTGGTGTCCCTGGGGAGCCAGCCCGTCCTCGGCTTGATCCTCTCCGCGGCGTTCTCGGCCCTGGTGCACAGTTCTGCGGCCACGATCGGTCTGGCGATCACCCTGTCTCTGCAGGGCCTGATGCCGCTCACTTCCGCCATTCCCGTGATCTTCGGCGCGAACGTGGGCACCTGCGTGACGGCGCTGGCCAGCGCGATCGGCACCCATACCGAGGCGAAACGTGTGGCCATGGCCCATGTCTTTTTCAAGGTGGCGGGTGTGTTGTTGTTTCTGCCATTCATCTCTCCCTTCGCCCGTCTGGCGGAGATGACGGCGAGCGACGTGCCGCGCCAGATCGCCAACGCCCATTCGCTCTTCAACGTGGGAATCACCGTTCTCTTCTTGCCCTTTGCGGGTGCCCTGGCGCGTCTGATCGCCGCCCTGGTCCCCGAGAGCAAGGAGGGGGAGGGTGTCTTCCGGTCCAAGTATCTGGACGAGCGGATGCTGGACGCGCCCGCCCTGGCGCTGGGCCAGGCGCATCGTGAGGCGCTCCGCATGGCGGACATCGTTTCGGAGATGCTCACCAAGACGATCGATGCCATCACGCGGCAGGACCCCGAGCTGGTCGAGTTCATCCAGGAGCGGGACAATCAGGTGGACACCCTGGAGCACGACATCAAACATTTTCTGACCAAGCTGTCCCAGCAGGGTCTGAGCGAGGAGCAGAGCAAACGGGAAATCGATCTTCTCTCCTTCGTCAACAATCTGGAGAACATCGGCGACATCGTGGACCGGAACCTCATGGAGCTGGCCAAGAAGAAGCTGAGCAAGGGCGCGCGCTTTTCCGAGCCGGGCGCCCAGGAGATCGCGTTGCTCCACAAGCAGGTCCTGCAGAATCTGGAGATGGCCATCGCGGCATTCGCCGGCAGCGATCGGGTCCTGGCCCAGCAAGTCTTGGAGCGGAAGCTGGAGATCTCCCAGAGCGAGCGCAAGTTCCGCCAGGCCCACATCGAGCGGTTGCACGAAGGGTATCGCGAATCCATCGACACCAGCGAGATCCACCTGGATGTCCTCACCAACCTGAAGCGGATCAACTCACACGTCACGGCGGTGGTCTATCCGATCCTGGAGGGCTCCTGATGCCCCCCCGGCCGACGTCCGCCGCCCCGCCCCGCCCCAAGCAGAAGCACGACGCGGCGCATCAAGTCCTGATCGCTTCGGATGCGACCGGCCACACGGCCGAGGTGGTGGTGCGGGCGGCCCTGGCGCAGTTTCTGGGCGCGGAGGTACAGCTGGTGCGGCGCTCGCATATTCGGACGGCCGAGGACGTGCAAGAGACCGTCCGGGAGGCGAGGGAGGTCGGCGGTCTGATCGTGCACACGCTGGTGGCGCAGGAAATGCGCAGCTGTATGCTCACCGAAGCGCGCTCCAGACAGGTGCCGACGATCGATCTGTTCGGGCCGCTGCTGCTTCGCCTGGAGGACCTGTTGTCGCTGCAGCCGCTCGCGAAACCGGGCCTCTTCCGGGACATGGATGCAGAGTACCGGCGGCGATTCGAGGTGATGGACTTCACCGTGCGGCACGACGACGGCCAGGATGCGCAGGGCCTCCTGCAGGCGGATCTGATCCTGGTGGGGGTCTCGCGCACTTCCAAGACCCCCTTGAGCATCTTCCTGGCATGGCGGGGGCTCCGGGTGGCGAATGTGCCCATCGTACAGAGCCTGCCCCTCCCCGAGGAGCTGGGGCGCGTGGCCCCACAGAAGGTCGTCGGTTTGACGATCAAGGCGGAGCGTCTGCGGGAGCTTCGGCGGTCGCGGCTCCTGCAGATGGAGACCCCGCCGAAGTTTCCCTACGCCGACGGCCGGCAGATCTGGGCGGAGCTGGAATATGCGCAGGGCCTGTGCGCGCGCGGGGGGTGGCCGCTGGTGGACGTGACCGACAAGTCGATCGAGGAGGTGGCGGCGGAGGTCCTGGTGCTCACGGGGATCGAGCAGCCGGTGCGACGTCCATCGCCGGGACGCGGAGGGGTCCCGGCCGCCTGGCGGCGCACCTCGGAGTGACGTTGCGTTGGCTGGAGGAGGGCGGCCATGCCGATCGAGCGCGGACATCTTCCTCTTCTGCAGCGCCGCGCCTGGCAAGCTCCGCGACCTCGCGCAGGTGTTACGGCGGACTCTTCAGATCCTGGACCGGTTGTTCCAAGACCCTTGTTTTCACTTGGTCCTGCCTTCCTCGCCGCTCAATGAGTGCGCCCGAGACGATTAGCAATGGCACATCATCCCGGCCTCGGGCGCCCTCCCGCGATCTTCGCCGCGGTTGACGCCTCCCGCCTCGTGCGTTAGTCTCCTTCCGACATGATCTGATGACGGGTCGACCCGTGGCGGAGACGTGACTCCGCCGGGGAGCGGCCCATACTGATGATAGAAAGTGAGGCAATCATGAGGCGGTGGGCGGTTGTCGGTGTCGGCGTGCTGGGCGGGATACTGTGGGCGCTCTCGGTGGGGGCCGCCCCCCCGGAGGGACAGGGAGACGCCAAGCGCGTGGTGGCGACGGTGAATATGGTGGAACTCACCTACGACGACTTCAAGCAGCGGATCGCGATGCTGGAGCTGGAGCGTGGCCCGGTCACATCCGACCGGTATCTCGAGATCCTGCGCGCCATGGTCCGGGAGGAGATTCTCTACCAGGCAGCCATCGGGCAGCAGTTGGATACGAAGGAGGAGGTCAAGAAGCGCCTGGAGATCTCCCGCCGGCAGGTGCTGATCGAGGAGCTGTTGCGGCAGAAAGTGACAGCGGCCAGCCAGGTGACGGAGGAGGAAGTCAAGAAGGCGTACGAGGAGAACAAGATCCAACTCACCACCGAGGCGGTGAAGGTAAGCCACATCATGGTGAAGACCGAGACCGAGGCCGAGACGATCCAGACGGAACTGAAGGCGGGGAAGTCCTTCGAGGAGCTGGCCAAGGCCAAGTCACAGGATGCCGGCAGCGCGGAGAAGGGGGGCGAGCTGGGCACGCTGAGCCGGGGACAGACCGAGCCCGAGTTCGAGACGGCGGCGTTTGCCCTGAAGGATGGGGAGGTGAGCGGGGTGGTCAAGACCCAGTACGGCTATCACATCATCAAGGTCTTATCACACGAGACCACCCTCCAGCCCTACGACGAGGTCAAGGATCGATTGCGGGAGATGCTGGAAAAGCAAAAACAGCGGGATGTCCTGATGAAGACGATGGCAGAGTATGAACAGGGCGCGAAGACCGAGGTTTATGAGGATCGACTCCGGTAACGGCAAGAAGGAATTCTGGAAGGGAGCGAACGCGGCGAAAGAGAAGCATGGTGCCGAAGGGGGGACTCGAACCCCCATGAGGATACCCCCACTACGCCCTGAACGTAGCGCGTCTACCAGTTCCGCCACTTCGGCAACGGCACAGTTTTTAGACGCTCTGACGGGAAAAGTCAACCAAAAACCATTCTGCTGCGAATTCGAGAGGCGGCGGCGGCCGACCGGATCGGCGGGGTGCGAGGCCGCGGGGTGAGGGGATGCGAGCGCGCCCGATCGTGACCCTGCTCACCGATTTCGGGATGCAGGATCCATTTGTCGGGATCATGAAAGGAATCATCCTGGGCCTCTGTCCAGAGGCGAGCGTCGTGGATCTGTGCCACGAGGTCCGCCCCTTCGACATCCGAGGGGCGAGTTTCCTGCTGCAATCCGCAGTGGGATGCTTCCCGGAGGGCGCGATCCATCTGGCCGTGGTGGACCCAGGCGTCGGGGCAGAACGGCGGCCGATCCTGGCAGAGATCGACGGCCGACTCTTCGTGGCGCCCGACAACGGGATTCTGGGCTACCCGATGGCGTCCGGACGACGGTGCGTCGTCCGGCAACTTTCGGCGACGGAGTTCTGGCGTCATCCGGTGAGCGCCTCGTTTCACGGTCGGGATATCTTTGCCCCGGTGGCGGGCCATCTCGCCGCCGGAGTCTCCCCGGAGCGGTTTGGGCCGATCGTTCACGACCCGGTGCGCCTGGAGATCCCTTGTCCGACGATGGACGCTTCGGGGGTTGTCCGGGGACAAGTGGTGTGGATCGATCGCTTTGGAAACTGCATCACGAATATCGCCCGATCCGACGTCGAGACGCTGGCGTCCCGCGGCACCGGGCCGATCCGCGTTCTCGTGGGGGAGCGACGATCCGGGCTCCTGGTGTCCTGCTTTGCCGGGGCCGGGGCCGGAGGATGCGGGGCGATCGTCGGCAGCACGGACTATGTGGAGCTCTTCTGCAACCAGGGGAACTTCTCTCGTCAGTGGCGGGTGAAGGCGGGAGACCCTATCGGTCTGGTAATCGACGAGTAGGAGTCCGATTTGACCTGCGGATGCGGTATGTGGAGGCGAGGAGGCAGGGGGTGAGGATTGCCCTCTCCCTTGTTTGACAGCCGCTAACGTGTGTGTTAAGAGTTTCAGACAGCGCGACGGCAGCCAAGAAATCAGGAGGGTATACCGTGAGAGTGTATGGACCAAACGACATGCGCGGGCTGGCCGGCCGCATGCGGACGGCGGCAATTCTTTTCTGCTTCCTCGCCCTGGCGGCCCCTGCGAGCGCGCAGGACGGGCGCAGTGTCCTCCAGGCCCTGCAAGACGCATTCGTCCAGGTGGCGCAGGCGGTCAAGCCGTCGGTGGTCAACATCGCCACCACCCAGCGGCCGAAACCGAGCGAGGGGCGGCGCGGCCAGCAGCAGGCCCCCTCGCCTTTTCAGGGACCGTTTCGAGAATTCTTCGGCGACGAATTCGCGGAGCGGTTCTTCGGGGCGCAGCCCCCACGCGAGCGCCACAGCCTGGGCTCCGGCGTCATCGTGGATAAGCGGGGCTACATCCTGACCAACAACCACGTCATCGAGCAGGCGGACGAGATCGAGGTGCGGCTTTCGGACAAGCAGAAGTTCAAGGCGACCGTGGTGGGGAAGGACCCGAAAACCGACCTTGCCGTGATCAAGATTGACGCTGCCACCGACTTGCCTGTCGCCAAGCTGGGGGATTCGGGAAAGATACGGATCGCGGAGTGGGTGATGGCGATCGGCAACCCCTTCGGCCTGGACCAGACGGTCACGGTGGGAGTGATCAGCGCGGTGGGGCGCGCCGATGTCGGCATCACGACCTACGAGGATTTCATCCAGACCGATGCGTCGATCAATCCGGGCAACTCCGGAGGCCCGCTGGTGAACATGTCGGGAGAGGTCATAGGGATCAACACGGCCATCGTGGCGAGCGGGCACGGCATCGGCTTCGCCATCCCCGTCAGCATGGCGCGCGAGGTGATGGACCGCCTGATCGCGCAGGGCAAGGTCGTTCGGGGCTGGCTGGGGATCGGCATCCAGGAGCTTACCGAAGAGTTGGCCGCCCAGTTCGGCGCCAAGGAGGCGGAAGGGGTCCTGGTCGGTAACGTCATGAAGGACAGCCCGGCGGAGAAGGGCGGCCTCAAGACCGGCGACGTCATCCAGGAGTTCAACGGGCTCAAGATTACGAACGTGCGCCAACTCCAGCGCGAGGTAGCCCAGAGTTCCGTGAACGCCTCGGTGAAGGTGAAGGTGATACGCGAGAAGCAGCCGCTCAGCCTGTCGATCGTCCTGGGCGAGCAGCCCTCGGAGGTGGTGGCGGGGCCGAGTGGCCCGCCGGCGGAGAGCGCGGCGGATCGGTTTGGGTTCAGCGTGCAGGACCTGACGCCGGAGCTTCGCGAACAGTTGAAGCTGACGGACTCGAGCGGCATCGTCGTGTCGGGTGTGGAGGAAGGCGGGCCGGCGTCGAAGATGGGAGTGCGAGCGGGCGATCTCATCACCGGAGTGAACCGTGAGCCGGTGAAGAGCGTCGCCGACTTCAGTCGGATCCTCGGGCAGAGGCCCCGTGGCGGCAATCTGCTCTTGCTGGTGCAGCGCGACGGCGGCTCGCGGTTCGTGGTGCTGACCCCCAAACCGTAAGATGCGGGGGCCGGGCGCTCCCGGCAGAATCGTCGCGCCGTTTCGCGCGTGGAGGGATGGTGGCTCGAAGCAGCGGCTCGTTCTCTGAAGAGATCCGGGGCGACACGCTGTCGGCCTATATCCGCCGGATTGTGCGCATCCCCTTGCTCCGCAAGGAGGAGGAGCTTGCGCTTGGGACGCAGATCCAGCAAGGGGACGAGCGGGCATTCCGGAAATTGGTAGAGGCAAACCTGCGCTTTGTGGTGAAGGTCGCCACGCGGTACCAGGGGTGCGGGCTCTTCTTGCTGGACCTGATCAACGAAGGCAATCTCGGCCTCCTGGAGGCGGCGCGACGCTATCGCCCCGAGTACGGCGTCAAATTTATCACGTATGCCGTCTGGTGGATCCGGCAGGCCATCATGCAGGCGCTGGCGGTCGGGGGAGGCGCGGTGCGTCTGCCGATCCGGAAGGCGCGGCTGGTTTCCCGGATCCGGGAGGTGCGCGAGGAGCTGACCCAGGCGCAGCACGAAGAGGCGAGCAACGCGTCGGTCGAGGAGGCCTTGAATCTTGACTCGGGGGAGATGGGAGTGCTGTTGCGCGGCCCGGGGGCGCAGGCGTCGCTGAACGAGGAAGGAGACGGGGGGGATCCTCTGGGGCTGGAGCTGTCCCAGGCCAGCGTGATCCCACCGGCGGACGAAGACTTGATCCGTCACGCCTTTCGTGAGGAGGTGGAGCGGATGCTCCACCTCCTGAAGCCGCGGGAGCGGGAGGTCGTCGAGCTTCGCTTCGGACTCGGGCCGGAGGAGCCCCAGACCCTGGAAGCGGTGGGGCGGCGGCTCAAGCTGTCCCGGGAGCGGGTGCGGCAGATCGAAGAGCGCGCCAAGCAGAAGCTCAAGCTGATGGCCCGCACGCGGCATCTGAAGGAGTTCCTGAATTGACTGAACGAGGGGATCGAGATCATCGATGAGCGAACCCACCCGGAGATCTCACTCTCGCCTCCTGATCGTGGACGACGTGGAGGCGATGCGCTTGGCCTTGACGGAATGCCTGCAACTCAGCGGATACCACGTGCACTCGGCGTCCTCCGGCGGGGAGGCGCTGGAGCTCCTGCGGAGCCAGCGCTTCGATCTATTGCTGACCGACCAGTCCATGCCGGGTCTGTCGGGGTTGGAGCTGACGGACGCGGTGGCGCGGATGCATCCCGACATGCCGATTGTCGTACTGACCGGGCATACGGATGTGGAGCTGGCCAGGGACTCGTTGCGGCGTGGCGCGAGCGACTTCGTCACGAAGCCCGTGAACGCCCAGGAACTGCCGATCCTGGTCGAACGGAACCTGACTCGCCGCCGGCTGGAAGTGGCGCGCCTTCGTGAGCGCGAAGGACAGGTCCTCTTTGAGGCGCTCAAGGCCCTGGCCTCTGCCGTGGACGCCAAGGACCGATACACGGCACGCCACTCTCGCGAGGTAACGCGTCTGGCGATGCTTCTGGCGGACGAAATCGGGCTTTCCAACGAGGAGCGCTACCAGTTGGAGCTGTCCGCATGGATGCACGATGTGGGAAAGATCGGCGTACCCGATTCCATCCTCACCAAGCCAACCTCTCTGACGGAGGACGAGTTCGCGATCGTGACGCTCCATCCGGTCAAGGGTGGCGAGATCGTGGGCGAGATCGTGGAGTTGACGCGGGTCGCAGACGTGATCCGACACCACCACGAGCGCATGGACGGCAGAGGCTACCCTGACGGCCTGAAGGGTGAAGCGATTCCCCTGGCCTCCCGGATCATCCTGATCTCGGACGCCTTCGAGGCGATGACAGCGGATCGGAGCTACCGCCGGGGTCTGGGGCGCGACATCGCGCTGCGCGAGCTCCGCGATCATAGCGGCACACAATTCGATCCCGAACTCGCGAAGGTGTTCATCCATATGGTGGAGCAGGCCCCGGAGTTATAGCCGCGCCTTGGAGGGGTCGCGCGTCGGAGCGCGGCACCTTCCGCGTTACCCGGTGCAGTTTCCGCCACGCAGGGACAGCCCTTTCCCGCACCCTCCCTCTCCTTATCGGTAGAAGCCGAGATGCTCATGAGTCCGCGGTCTCCGCCCTTTGGAAGGAGACCACACGTTCGCAGGTGCCTCCGGACTGTCCGCAGGATCCAAAGCTCCACTGATTGCTAACGGAAGTCGCCCTTTCTGCCGATCGAGCTAATAGATCAGGCGGCGCGCCCGGATTGTGCGACCTGCGCGTGCGACCGTACGGCTTCTTCCATTGCCGGCTCTATCGTGGGTGATCACATGAACACCGCC
>JAPLLC010000035.1:11516-30038 GCA_026387775.1 Candidatus Methylomirabilota bacterium
TCCCGCCTGCCTGGCGTGGAGGGAGGAATGAAGGCGCAACTCCTGGTGGTCGAGGATGATGAGGTGGTCCGCGCCTTGGTCGTGTGCTACCTTCGGCAACGGGGATACGGTGTCGAAGAGGCACGAGATGGAATGGAAGCGTTGGCCTGTGCGGAGAGAGCCGTTCCGGATCTTGTGATCACGGATATGGAGATGCCGCGCTTGAACGGTCTCGGTCTGTTGAACGCTCTCAGACACGAGCGACCCGACCTTCCCGTCATCGTTCTGACCGCACACGGATCGCTGGAGAATATGCTGCAATCCGTGCGGGAGGGAACGCTCTTCGAATATCTGGTGAAACCGCCCGATCTGAGGCTCCTGGAGGCCGCGGTTCTCCGGGCGCTCGAGGTCGGCCGGCTGCGTGCTCGCGCCCGTGAGGCGGACCAGGTTACGGCCATGCGCGAACTGGCAATTACCGCGTCTGACCGGATCCTGAACCCACTCAACGCCATCACACTCAGTCTCGCCGCCCTTCGTCGCGACGGGATGCGCCCAGACGCGATCGCGCATGCGGTGATGAGAATCGAGCGGGCAATGGACGCGATCACCCGGGTCATTCACCAGATGGGCAAGATTGCCCGGTACACACCGCGAGAGGTTGCTCAAGGCCTCCGAGAGATCGATCTTGAAAGCGCGGCCGCTGCCGGGAAGGACCCGGAGTAGCCGACTCCTCGCCAGGTTCTACCCTCCAGGATTTCGCCTAGCGGGCAACCCGAGCATTCCGCGATCTCCTCCTGTGCCGAAACGAACACGCCCAGGGGTCGCGTCCTCCGGTTCGCGGAAAGAGCGCGGGCGTGCGGATTGACCGATCGCCCCGTTTCGGCTAATGGGTGGTGTGATACTCTGGATCGCCATTTTCCCCGTCCGTTTCGAGCGCAAACAGCATGGCAAGACGCAGCAGATAGAGCATGTTTGCGAGAAATTGTTCGATGCCTTCCTGCTCGATGACCCTCCGTGCCGCAGCGATCCATTCTTCGTCGGAAACGAGAGGCGGGTACGGCGGGATCCCCGCGTAGATGGGATTGCAGATGGCTGCCTCGGCCATCCCGATGGGGAACTGCGCGGTGCCCTGCGGGAGGACGAGGACGTGCGGGACTGGGATTACCATGCTGATTCTCCTCTGCGGCTCACGGGAATCGAGCGGCAAACTCTGCCGTCTTGCGGAATACAGCGCAGTGCTCGTTCGAGCACTCATAGCCGAAACCCGATCTAACTCCGCGTCATGAGGGGGGTGGGGCTTCCGAACATCGGCGCGATCCGTTCGCGCCGGCACTCTATTGAGCAGGAGCGGTGCCAAGTCTTCGACCCTATCGGTTAGAATGAAGGTCTCTTCCATCGCGAACCGCCCCGTAGCAAAAGATGCCTTCCGTGACGGTTTCTTCTCAAGCAACTCTCCTCAACAACCGATTTCATGTATAGCGCATAGCGGTCGAGATGTGGTCCAGCGTTCACGGACCGGGATCGTGGGCCAGGTCAAGAGAACCGCCGACCTCATCGCCGAGATCACCGCCGCTTCCCAGGAGCAGGCCCAGGGGATCGAGCAGGTGAACAAGGCGCTCATCCAGAAGGAATCTGGCGCGCAAGCCGATCCCCGCCGCCACGGGGACGGATGAGTATTTCGAGGAGTTCTAAGCGAACCCCCAGCCGGCTGGCGCGGTGGGCAGGGAAGTGAGCGGAGGAGCGGGTCGTGGCGTATTTGTCCGGAAGGCCGAATAGTCGTATGAGCTTCATCAGCGATGGATTTGAGAGAGCAGGGGGGCCGTGAGCGAGCCCCAAAGGAGGTTCCAGGCGCAGAGCGAATCGACGAACGTAGGAGAGCGAGCAGTTGTCGTCCAAAACCCTAAGAGATGAAGGAGGAGTCGAAATGCGATGGTTCAAGGATCTCAAGACCGTGACGAAGTTGATGCTCGGGTTCACCCTCGTCGGCGTGATCATGGCCGGCGTCGGGTACATGGGGGTTTCCAGCCTGGGGAAGGTCAACGGTATGCTGGAGACCTTGTACACCCGGGACGTGGCTGGGTTGTCGGCAGTGAAGGAGGCCGAGATCAAACTCTTCACCATCGGGCGGGACATGCGCCAGAGCCTGCTGGTTGACAAGGGGGAGCGGGCGCCGTTCGTTCCGCAGATCGAGAAGACCGACGCCGTCCTCCGGGAGAACCTGAAGAAGTACGAGAACTCCCTCGCCACGGCCGAGGGTAAGGCGAAGTTCGCCGAGATGGAGAAAACCTACGCGGAGTACCTCGCGCTCGTGAAAGACATGATGAAGGCTTCACTCGCCGGCGAGGACAAGGCGGCGCGCGATCGGCTCGCGGCAGGGGCGGGCACGGTCCGCAAGGTCGTCGAGCAAATGGATGGGCTCGCGGTCATCAAAGAAAACCTGGCGAAGAAGGTCTATGGCGAAAGCGCGGCTCTCTACGCCTCCTCCCGCAACATGATGCTCGGCCTGATCGCGGTCGGCGTCCTCTTGGGCCTCGCGCTGGGGTACTTCATTGCCACCCTGATCGCGAAAGGCCTCCGCCAGGTGGTGGAGAAGAGCGGGCAGGCGGCCGCCGGAGATCTCACCGTGCGGATCGACCTGGACAGTCAGGACGAGCTGGGCCAGATGGGAACGGCCTTGAATAGCATGCTGCAGAGCTTCCACGACAGCATGACCGAGGTGCAGCAGGCCTCGATCCAGACGGCGAGTGCGGCGCAACAGCTCACCGCCGTGGTGACCGATCTGAACAATGCCTCGCAGCAACTCGCGAGTGGCAGCGAGCAGCTCTCCGCGGGGGCTCAGGAACAGGCCTCGTCCCTGGAAGAGACGGCCGCCTCGCTGGAAGAGATCACCTCCACCGTGAAGCAGAACGCCGACAACGCCCGCCAGGCCAACCAGATGGCGGTGCCTCCACCGTGAAGCAGAACGCCGACAACGCCCGCCAGGCCAATCAGATGGCGGTCTCCGCCCAGGACGGCGCCCAGCAGGGCGGCACGATCGTGAAGCAGGCGGTGGCCTCCATGGAGGCAATCACCGACTCGTCCAAGCAGATCGCCGCCATCATCACCACCATCGACGAGATCGCCTTCCAGACCAACCTCCTGGCCTTGAACGCCGCCGTCGAGGCCGCTCGGGCCGGGGAGCAGGGGCGGGGGTTCGCCGTGGTGGCCAGTGAGGTCCGGGCCCTGGCCCAGCGGAGTGCCGGCGCCTCCAAGGAGATCAAGGCCCTGATCACCGACTCGGTCGCCAAGGTGGAGGGCGGGGCCAAGCTGGTCAACCAGTCCGGCGAGACCCTCACCGAGATCGTCTCCGGCTCCAGGAAGGTGGCCGACCTGATCGCCGAGATCTCCGCCGCCTCCCAGGAGCAGTCCCAGGGGATCGAGCAGGTGAACAAGGCCGTCACCCAGATGGATGCCGTCACCCAGCAGAACGCCGCGCAGACCGAGGAGCTCTCGGGCACGGCGCAGAACCTCGCCGCCCAGACCGAGGAGCTGTCGGCCACCGCTCAGAGCCTGGCCGCCCAAGCGGAGCAGCTCCAGGCGCAGGTGGCGAAGTTCACGTTGGCGGATCAGGGCCACGCACACGTTGCCGCCTCGGCCGCCGCCCCGGTCCGCGCCAAGGTGATTCCGTTCAAGCCGAAGAGCCCGGTGCGGGGCAAGGGGAGCCACGCGGCAATCCCCAAGCCGGTGCCGATGGCCACGGGGACCGATGGTGCGCAGGGGGGGTTTGAGGAGTTCTAATCCACCACACCTTTCAGCGGGCGGGGCCACTTCCGGTCCCCCTGGCGAGGGGGACCGGGGGTGAGTCCCCCCGCTGGTTCGAGGACAAAGGAGCCATCATCATGGAGCAGACAATCGTCGGGCGCGCTGCCACCAGCACCACCGGCCAGTTCCTCACCTTCGCCCTGGGGAGTGAGGAGTACGGAGTGGAGATCCTGAAGATCCAGGAGATCAAGGGCTTCTCTGCCGTCACCCCCCTTCCCAACGCCCCTTCTTACGTGAAGGGTGTCCTCAACCTTCGGGGGACCATCGTCCCCATCGTGGACCTCCGGCAGAAGTTCGGGATGCCTCCCGAGACCTACACCAAGTTCACCGTCATCGTGGTGGTCCAGGTCCAGGGCAAGACCCTGGGGTTCGTGGTGGATGCGGTCAGCGACGTCCTCACCGTGGCGGCCGACGCCATCCAACCTACCCCCGATCTGCACGGGCAGCTCGATACGACATTCCTCACGGGGCTCGCCCAGACCGGGGAGAAGCTCGTGATCCTCCTGGACATCGACAAGGTGCTGGGAGGCCCGGAGTTGAGCCTGAACTGATGATCGCCGAATACTCATGAGGTCATTACCGAGAGCTGCCTGAGACCCGCGGCACCCCTCCCGCAACATCAGCCCTTTTCATGTTCGTGGCGACGTTGTAGCATCGGCCGTGTTGGAATCCGCAGCCCCACGGAGTCCGCCGCGCCGATGTGTCCGGACTCCCGGTTTCTGATCGAGCCGGTAGCCTCGGCCGGTGCGCCAGGAGGTGTCCGATGGCCGTATCGCCTCGCCTTACCCCCGAGGAAGCACAACATCGCCTTGCGGCCCTTCTCTCCCGTCTGGAGGGGACGGACGCAGGTGCCGCGCTCCAAGAGGCAAAACACCTGATTGCCGACCTGACGGATTCCATCGTCAGCGACATCACCGATCGCAAGCGAGCGGAGCAGGAGCTGGTCAAGACACGAGCACTCCTGCAGGCGGCCGTCGCCCAGAGCCCGTCGGGCATCCTGATCGCCGACGCACCCGACGTCACCATCCGCTATGCCAACGAGGCGGCCCTCCGAATCCGTGGAGACGCCGATCAGCCTCTCACCGGCATAAGCGTGGACCGACACAGCGCGGCATGGAACGTCTTCCTGACGGACGGCATCACCCCCTGTCCACCCGAAGATCTCCCGCTCTCCAGGGCGATCCTGAAGGGTGAGACAAGCCGGAACACCGAGCTGATCATCCGGCGGAGCAGCGGCGAGGATCGCTGGGTCTCCGCCAACGCGAGCCCGGTGAAAGACGCCGACGGGCGGATCGTCGGTGGCCTCGTCATCTTTCATGACGTGACAGAGAATAGACGGGCCGAGGATGCGCTCCGCAATAGCGAAGCCACCCTCCGGAGCCTGTTTCGGGCCGTGCCGGTCGGGCTTGTCATCCTGAAGGATCGCGTGATTCTCACGGCCAACGACCGACTCGCCGAAATGTTCGGCTACGGCCCGGGCGAGATGATCGGGCAGCCCACGCGCGTGCTCTACCCCAGCGACGAGGGATACCGGCGGGCGGGCCAGACCCTCTATGAAATCCCGGGAGAGCGAGGGACGACGTTCGCGGAATCCCGGATGGTACGCAAAGACGGCTCGGTTCGAGAGATCAGCCTGAACGCCACGCCGCTCGACCCCGACGACCCTTCAGCGGGGATTGCGGTAACTCTCTTGGACATCACGGAGCGCAAGCAGGCGGAGCAGGCGCTCCGGGACAGCGAGGCGGCGCTGCGCAGTCTGTTCCACGCGACGCCCATCGGCATCGCCATCATGAAGGACCGGATCTTCAGGGCCGTGAATGCCCGGCATTGCGACCAGGTCGGGTATTCGGAGGAAGAGCTGATCAACGTGTCCTCGCGCATGCTCTACGCGAGCGAGGCCGAGTTCGAGCGGGTCGGGCATGCGCTGTATGGGCAGCTTCGCGAGGGCAGTCTCGCCGTGGTGGATACTGTCATCCGACGGAAGGACGGAGCCCTTCGGGATTTCCGGCTGACCGCAGCGCTCCTGCAGCCCGAGAACCCCTCTGCCGGGGCGGCGATTGCCAGCGAGGACATCACCGACCGCAAGCGGGCGGCAGCGGAGCGGGAGAGACTCCAAGCGGAGCTACTCCAATCGCAGAAGATGGAGATGGTCGGCCGGCTGGCCGGTGGGATCGCCCACGACCTGAACAACCTGCTCACGCCCATCCTGGGGTACGCGGAGCTGGCCCTGACGAAGCTCGCACCCGCGGACGCCAAGAGGCTGGGGGTCCACGACATCGAGGAGGCGGCCAAGCGGGCGCGCGACCTCACCCATCAGCTCTTGGCCTTCAGCCGCAAACAGCCGATGGAGCTCAGGCCGGTCAGCCTGACCGAGATGGTCGCGCAGTTCGAGAAGATCCTCCAGCGCACCATCCGGGAAGACATCCGGCTCACGAGCCGTCTGGCCCCCGCCCTCGGGGCCGTGCGCGCGGATCGAGCGCAGCTCCAGCAGGTCCTCCTCAACCTCGTGGTCAACGCCAACGACGCCATGCCGTCCGGGGGGACGCTCACTATCACCACCGACGAGGTGGTCTGCTCCGCGGCGGACGTGGCCGGGTTAGTGGATGTCGCGCCGGGGCCCTGCGTGCGCTTGATCGTTCAGGATACCGGGTGCGGGATGGACGAAGAGGTCCAGCGGCACATCTTCGAGCCCTTCTACACGACAAAGCCGGAGGGGAAGGGGACGGGGCTCGGCCTGGCGACCTGCTACGGGATCGTGCGGCAGCACGGGGGCTTTTTCCAGGTGCAGTCGACCCCTGGTCAGGGGAGCCGCTTCGCCGTCTACCTCCCCCGGGTCGCCCAGGAGACGCCGGCGGGTGCGCCGACAGACCTGGGGCGCGTGACCGCCGGGCACGAGACCGTCCTCTTCACCGATGACGCACGCACCGTCCGCACGCTGCTCCAGAACATCCTGCAGTCGCTCGGCTACGATGCCATCGAAGCCGCCACACCCGAGGCGGCGATCCAGGTGGCCCGGGAGCACGCCAGCCCCATCCACCTCCTGATCACCGACGTCATCATGTCGGGCATGAACGGCCGGCAGCTCTATGAGGCCGTCCGCGCAATCCGGCCCGAGATTAAGGCCCTCTACATCTCCGGCTACACCGACGACATCATCGCGCCCCACGGGGTCCTGGATCCGGGCATCCACTTCCTCGCCAAGCCATTCACCCTGGCGGCGCTCAGCGAAAAGATCCGCGAAGCGCTGGGAGATGGCGCCTAATCAGCCTGTCGATCCCGTCTGACTCTCCCCCACGCACTCACAGGCATTGGGGAGCGCGCGGATCACAATTTCGAGGCCACATCCCAGACCCTCGGATTCGTATAGAGCTGGATCATACAAATAATGCTGCGTTCCCCATTACGCGCGTAACTCCCGCGCTTGTGCAGCGGCCCTAAAGTGAAATCGCCCCGTCGCAGAATCCATCAGTTGCGAGCCAGAAGGTGTCCGGTACTTCTTTAGGCGGGGATGCCCGCGACGTCGAGATCGTCGATTATCACTGAGGAGATCGTGATGGCCAAGAAGCTACTCGACCCCATTCCCCCGGGCGAAATCCTCCTGGAAGAGTTCATGCGTCCCTTGGGGGTCAGCATCAATCGCCTCGCGCGCGACATCGGCGTGCCGCCAAACCGGATCAGCGGCATCGTGAACGGCAAGCGGTCCATCACGGCCGATACCGCTCTCCGGCTCGGCAAGTACTTCGGGACGTCGGCCGAGACCTGGCTCGACTTGCAGTCCGATTACGACCTGCGAATGATTCGCCGCACGGCAGGGGACGAGATAGAGGCCCAGGTGCGGGTGCGGGCGGCCTAGACGGGCTAAGCCGTTGTCAAAGAATGACTTGACCGGAGAAATTCCGGAAACGGCATAAGGAGCCGTAACGAAATTCCAATGAATGGACAAGTTATTTCGTAACGGCTCCTAACTCTCGATAGGTATCCGGTACCTTTCTTCTTCCTCCCATCACTTCCCACCCCTGACGTCTTGTCGGGCAGGCGCCGGAATTCGCTTGACCGGGGCGAGCGGGCGGCGGTATGGTCCGACGGATCGTCCGTGATCCTCCCGCAGAAGCCAGGCAGGGGGTCAGAGATGTCCAGCATTCCGACAGCGTCCCCATCCGGCCCTTGGCGATTGTCCGCATCGCCAAGGGCCGTTCTATTTTCCTGATGGAAGGATCACTGCGTTTGATGGGCGGCCAGGCACAGCCGGACGGTGGCCGGCGTAGCGCGTGAGCCATTTGCCCCAACACGTCTACGAGTGACCGGGGGGGGCGAATTCACATGAAAGTGACGAATGTGGCAACGTCCCCCATCATGCGGGAAATCAACAGGTTAGCTCCCAATAGGTGTCCGGTACCTATTCTTTGTTATATCACCCCAGGGGGAGAGCGATGAACAGCCGCAAGTTGGGATGGGTTGTGTTTGCCGCGATCATTGGTTTCACGATCTGGCTCTCCACGGCAGTCTTCGCTGCGGACTGCGGTATGCCGGTGGCCGCACCCAAGTACGAAGGAAATGAGGAATGGAAGTGGAAGAACGATAAAGGCAGGGAATGGGTTAATCGGGTAATAGGGGTGGAAGGCGAGACGACCGCCATCGAATGGGCCAACAAGAACATTGGGTACTACAACAAGGATTGGGTCATTGAGAGAGTAAAAAGGGGTAGCGGCGAGGTGGTTGATAAGCAAGGGGCTGGCACCTTCATCGATATTGGCCAGAAGGTGCTCGACTTTCCGCTGGAATTGGGAAAGCAATGGCGGTGGAGTTTCGTGGATACGCCGAGCGGAGGCTATACGGGACTGGTGACCTACACCCATTGGGTCAAGGTGGCGGCCTGCGAGGATGTCCAGACCCCGGCCGGGACCTATCCGGCCCTCAAGATCGAAATAGACCAAAGGTCGAGCGTAGGCGGTAGCAGAAACGGAACCTATTATCTCTGGTGGGCGCCCTCCGTGAAAAACGTCATCAAGCGACAATATGTTCCATCGCGGTGGTGGGGTGACAAGGTGACGGACTACGAGCTGATATGGTCTGGAAAGCGATAGTTACGGCCCTGGGGGGGACGCCCCTCCTTGGGTTTGGTGAACCGGTAATAATAGACCATATGGAAGGACCGGCCACATCTATCGCATAATCGCGTGGGTTGCTCCTGAACAGGAACAGAGCCACATGCGAAAGCATAAAAAGGTACCGGACACCTCTTGGCTCGTAAGTGATGGATTCTGCGAGAGGCCGATTTCACTTTTGGGCCGTTACACAAGCGGGCGAACTACGTGCATGGGTACCCGGCATACGGACCACACGGGATGCCCCCACGGCGGCGACGGCTTTAGGTCTCGACCCCTGATGGACCTATCGCCAAGAATTGGAATCGTCCATGCGGGAAATCGTAACTGCTCAGGTGGTTAGGGTTCAAGGTTCAGGGTTCACGGTTCACGGGTCAAGGTTTGAGGAAGGGGGGAATGAACATGGTCCGCGGCCTGAACTGGAGACGCAGTTGCCAGCGCCTGATCGCCGCTGGCCCCTATCGTCCGTGCGGGAGGATGCCGAGAACTCTGCTGCCAGCCCTCGTGGATTCCCTGAACCTTGAACCCTTGAACCTTGAACCCTGAACCTGAGTAATCACGGGAAATCAACAGGTTAGCTCCTAATAGGTGTCCGGTACCTATTTCTTAGCGCGAGTCGATCTCGTGCCAACGGGAGTGAACCATGCTCTGGCACTACTTCCGCTCACCCTTTCCCAAGGCACAGGGCTTCTCCGCGTACCGCATGCCGGGCGTTGCGGTGCACGGGCCGGTTATCCTGCTGTTCGTCTGGCTGGGCGCGTGGCTGTGTCTCGGCGAGCCGTGGATGTACGCGCTGTTCATCGTCTACCTCGTCGCAGGCATCTATCTCGGGCGCGACCTGGCGATCCTCGCCCACTACAACATGCTCATCACCCTCGCGGTCCTGGGCGGGACGATCTGGCTGGTCGCCTCGCCCCCGCAGTGGGCGCGGCCCTCTCCCTTGGTGAGCGTCGCGGTCACGCTGGCGATTGCGCTGGGCCTCGCCGTGTACGCGTCCTGGTGGGGCAGGCGGCAGACCGAAGGCGAGCCCAGGCTGCACCTGCTCATCCAGAGCAGGAATCTGAAGGCGGTCGAGCACGCGCTCGACGAGGGCGCCGATCTGAACGAGCAGGACACGCTCATCGGGTGGAAGTTCTCGCCGCTGCACGTCGCCGTCGCGCTGCCGGAGCCGGCCGATACGCAGCTCTGCCTCGCCGTGATCGAGCTGCTGGCTGCGCGCGGCGCGGACCTGAATAGCATCTGCGATCATTACGGGACGCCTCTCGGGCTGGCCGTGGAGAAGGGGCGCACGCCGCTCGGGCTGCGGCTGCTCGCCCTGGGCGCCGACCCCGATCGTTTCGGGGAACACGGCAGGGCGCCGCTTCACCTTGCCGCCAGGAAAGGCAACCGGGAGATGGTCGAAGCGCTGGTCGCCGCCGGCGCAAGTCTCGAGGCGCGCTCGCACGACATGAGCGTCCTGGACCATGCGGCGCTGGATGGGTACCTCGACCTGATTCCCTGGCTGCTCGAGAAGGGCGCGCGGCCCGGCCAGGACTGCAAGGCCCTCTCGTTTCTCGCGGCCTCCAGTTACCCGCGCGCGTTCGAGATGTTCCAGTTGCTCACCGATGCGGGCGCGCAGGTGACCGACAAATTGCTGATGGATGCCGCGACGCCCGAGATGATCCGCTTCGTCGCGGCGCGCGGGGCGAAGCTGGACCGCCTTCTGAAGGAGGGGAAGAACCCCGCGCACGTCCGGCGAGACACGGAGAGCCGTCCCGAGCTGCTGCGGGCGCTGCGCGAGATGGGCTGCGACCTCGCCGCCGCCGACAAGTACGGCCAGACGATCCTGCACGACACCGCGAGCTATTTCGAAGGCGTGCTGGCGCTGCCGCGGATCCTGCCAGAGCTGAAGGGGTCGGGCATAGACGTCAACGCCGCGGACGCCGAGGGGGCGACCGCGCTGCTCCTGATGGTCAAGACCCTCCTGCCGTACGTCACCGGCAGGAATATCGTCGGCCTGAAAGACAAACTGCCGGTGAGGGACGCGCTGCAGGTCCTCGACGCGCTGCTCGAGGCCGGTGCCGACCCGCGCCTTCCCGGCACGGACGGAAAGGACGCGAGGGCGCTCGCCCGGGAGCTCAAGGCGCCCAGGGCGTTCCTGGAACGATTAGCAGGCTGCTGAAAAGGACCCATCTGCGGCGTTGGAATGCTCGGGCACTCGCTGCGGCGTACTTCCAGTACGCCTCACTCGGCCCATCACATTCCGCCTTGCATCTGGGCCCTTTTGAGCAGCCTGCCGAAGAATGAGTCTTTCAGCAGCCTGCTAGAACAGGGCCGCGTCGGCGCGAACTCCCGATGAAACCGCTGCGCCTGCACATGGATTCTGCGACAGGCTGATTTCATTCTTGGGTCGTTACACAAGCGCGCGGGCTACGCGCATGAGCACGGGGGTGTTATGGGCTTCTTCGCATCGTTCAAGAAGGGGTTGCGGGGGGCGAAGGCGGCACTGGGGCCAGGGCGATACGCGGCGGCCGGGAAGCGGATTGTCTGTCCGCACTGTGCGGGCGAATTGTTCCGGGAAGGCTCCGCGCTTTTGGTACGGCGTGGCATGGCGGCTGCGGAAATGGCATGGGCAGGCAAGGGAGCCACGACCCTCCTCTGCACGCACTGCGGCCGAATCCAATGGTTTCTTGCTCCGGAATGGCTTGGCCCAGATCGCCCGGTCTCGTGACGAGCGGCGGCGAAATAGCTCTAGACTCGACTGTGCGTTGATCCTGCCCCGCCAGGACGGAGAGAGTCTTTCCGAGAAAAGGTCCGGTACCTATCTTCCTCGAAAGTCACTTGACCGACATTCGCAATAGTGCGAACATGAGAGCGCGATGAGTCGAACTGCAGTGGTCGTCTATCGTGAAGCAGGCGGGGTGGAGAACTAAACATGTCGCGCAACACGCCGAAGACAACCGACGCCATCGCGATTATCCACCGACGACACTATGCGAACCGGCCGGACCGCGAGATCGCCCTCCAGGAAGAGCGAGCCAACGCGGAGATCGCCCGCAAGATTTACGACCTTCGGAAAGCGGCGGGACTCAGCCAACGAGCCCTCGCAGAATTGGTTGGCACCACCGCATCGGTCATTTGCCGACTCGAGGACGCAGACTACGAAGGGCACTCGCTGGCCATGCTCCAACGGATTGCCAGCGCCGTGAATAAACGCGTGGAGATCCGTTTCGTATCCCGCCAGACCGCCCTGCGGCCCGCCTAAGCGCCTGTCCTATTTTCCGGAGCCGGCTCTCGGGGAATGAGCGGAGATCCCTGCTGTGACGCGGCCGGGATGTCGTGGAGGAGCGAAACTCGTTGGCAGCGAACCCTTCATCTCAGAGGTATTGTGCATGGTGACAGAAGTCTTCGACGACATCTATCAAATGGAAATACCGCTCCCCAGGAATCCTCTCCGGGCCATCAACTCCTATCTGGTCCGGGGCCGGGATCGGTGGCTCATGATCGACACCGGCATGAACCGGCCCGAATGCCTCGAAGCCATGCGGGCGTCGCTCAAAGAGCTTGCCGTTGACCTCGACCGCACGGATTGCTTCGTCACGCACTGCCATTCGGATCACATCGGTCTCGTGTCGGAGCTCAACACCGGGAAGTCGAAGGTCTTCCTCAACCCGCTGGATGCCGCCATCATCCGCAATCCGAACCTCTGGACCGAGATGGCGGCGGAGGCGCGCACCCACGGCTTTCCGAATCCCGATAGGGCCGTGGAGAAGCACCCGGGGCGGCGGTATCTTTTCAGCGGGGACCCCGAGTTCGTCTCTCTCCGTGAGGGGGACACGCTCCCAATCGGGAAATATGTCTTTCGGTGTGTCGAGACGCCCGGCCACACCCCCGGCCACATGTGCCTCTATGACCCGGAGGCCAGGATCCTCTTCTCGGGGGATCACATCCTCGACACCGTCACCCCCAACATCACAGGATGGTGCTGTGGAGGCGACCCGCTCGGAGAGTTTCTCGAGAGCCTGGACAAGATCGCAGCCCACGACGTCAGGATGATCCTGCCGGGGCATCGGAATCTCATCCCGGATCCTCTTCGAAGGATCGGGGAGCTCAAGGAGCACCATCGGGCTCGGATGCAAGAGGCCATCGAGATCCTCGCCGCAGGAGAACAGACCGCCTATCAGGTCGCGTCGCGGATGGCCTGGAACATCGACTGCCCTCGCTGGGAAGACTTCCCCATTCCGCAGAAATGGTTCGCCACCGGCGAGGCCCTCTCACATCTGCTGCATCTGGAGCGAACAGGAAGGATCCAGGGGAAGCGGCGAGAAGGGAAGGCATTCTTCTCGCTGTAGATGAACGCGAGGGGAGTTGCCATGCGCCATGACCGTCGCCCGGATACTATCAAGCCGACGATCGTGGGTGAACAAGTGGGAACCCAACCGGGGCCCGCTTATTTGTAGGTGGATTCGTCTTTCTTGCGGACAGCAACGATGGTGACATGGCCGGAGCGTTCGTCCACCTCGTAGAGCACTCGGTGGTCACGACCCGCCCAGATGCGGAGTTGATCCACGCGACCGGCAACTTTGTCGCAGCCGCGTGGTCGCGGGCTTTGCTGCAGTTCAAGGATCACCCGAGCGACCCGCAGGAAGGCGTCGTCGTCCAGCTCGAACAGCTCGCGCTTGGCGGATCGCCGAAATCGGACCCTAAGCACGGCGCTTCTTGATACTGGAGAGTCGCCGCTCGATGGCGGCCAGGCAATCCTCGATCGGTTCGTGCGCCCGGCGAACGAAGATCGCGGCGTCTGGATCTTCTGCGGCCTTCTGGGCGAGATACGCCGCCGCCGCCTCCTCCAGCACGTCGTTCAGCGCCCGGTCCTGTTTCACCGCATAGAGCTTGAGCGCCTTCAGGGTTTCTCCGTCCATCGTCGTCGAGAATGACTTCTTACCCATTCCTGCTTCACCTCCGTCAATACCGTATCGTCAAGATATCTTGATGTCAAGATTAATTGAAATCTAGCCTGCGGGGAGGATCGACTCTTTCTTGCGATGCACCACCGCCTGGCAGACGGCGATGAGGTCGCCGGCCTCGGTCTTGACCGTGATCTGATAGAAGCCGGCGCGATGGCCCTTGCGGAGCTCTTGGGCCTCGGCGACGAGGCGGGTCCCGAGGGGGGCGGTCGCCAGGAAGTTCATCGTCATGCTCAGCGCCACGGCGACCTGCCCGTGGGAATTCGAGGCGGCGGCGAAGGCGCTATCGGCCAGGCTGAAGATGGCGCCGCCGTGGGGAATCCCATGCGCGTTGAGCGTCTGGGGGGTGACCGTCATGGCGGTTCGCCCATAGCCAGGGCGCATCTCCTGGTACTCGATGCCCACCGATTTAGCGAACGGATCCCGGCTGAGCGTTGCGAAGATCTGGTCACTTGCCTGCGATGGCATGGCATCCTCTCGTTGTGAATTGCCAATCAGCCGTGATCGCCACGGGAGACGGCGACTGGGAGATCGGGCGACTGGGAGATCGGGTGATCGGGCGACTGGGCTATTGGGCGACTGGGCGATCGGGGGTGTCTAATTGTCCGATTGCCAGACGGGGCCGTTCCGGTCAGCGGAGCGCCTCGTCCACGGGGACGCGCCAGCCGATGGCGAGGCGGTTGGTCTCACTCGCCATGCCGATCACGGCCATCAACTCCCCCAGCATCTCATCGGTCATGCCCCGCTTCTTCGCCGCGGCCGTGTGCGAGGCGACGCAGTACTCGCAATTCTGGGCCACGCTGACGGCGACGTACAGCATCTCCTTCATCAGAGGATCAAGCGCGCCGGGCGCCATGACCTCCTTGAGGCTCTCCCAGGTCCGCTTCAGCGTCGCCGGGTGATTGGCGAGGACCTTCCAGAAGTTGTTCACGTCGGGCAGGTTGCGCGTGCGCTTGATGTCGTCGAAAACAGCCCGCACCTCATCGCTTGCCTGCGCATGCTCGATAAGATTCACCGTCGACATCGTAACCTCCGTCCTGCCTTGCGGCCGGGATTCCGACTGGGTTTAGGTCACGTTACGGCCCCTTTGCGAATGACCCCCGATCAAGGCCGCGTTTCCTCATTCAGGAGCAGGTCCGAAAAAACAAATCCATCCCGCTCGACGACTTCTCCGCTGGAGATGGCGATCGGCTCCTGGAACATGGGGCCGGCGTAGGCGAAGGTGTGGAACTCCCCTTTCTCGCCGCAATGGTCCACGCCTGCGGGAAGATCGGCGAGGAGCGCCTGGTCGAACTCGCGCCCGGCGAAGCTGGGGGGAAGCGCCTTCGGGTCCACGCAGGTGATCCGTGCCTTCAGACCTCCCGCCAGCATCTCCCGCGCCAGCGGGCCCGTGGGGAGTCCCCAGAGGGGGAAGAGGGGGGTGAGGCCGCTCCCCTGAAGCTGCCGCTCCCGGTAGGCCCGCACCTCCGGAAGGAAGAGATCGCCAAAGGCCACGCACTCGATCCCCTCCGCCTTGGCTTGCCGGCACACGTCGGCCATGATGCGCTCGTAGTCTTCGTTGGAGCAGGGCCAGGGCAGGGGGACGGGCCGGAGCGGGATCCCGATCGAGCGCGCCTGCGCGTCGAGCAGACTCCGGCGCACCGCGTGCATGGCGACCCGGTCAAAGGCCTGATTGATCGTGGTGAGCAACCCCACGACCGGGACGTCGGCGCGCCGCAGCGCATCGAGGGCCCAGGCGCTGTCCTTCCCGCTGCTCCAGGAGAGCAGGCACTTCTTGGGGGCCAGGGGGCTCACCTTTCTTGCTGCCCGAGGGCGATGACGCGCTCGCGTAGTCGCAGGGCGACGGTCTCGGCGTCGTCGGCGCCGCGGGGTCCGTCCCCCTTCAGGAGCTGTTCGGCGGTGATGACGGATCCGAAGCGGATGCGGAGCGGGTGAAGACGCGGGAGCGGCCGGCCGCGAGGCCACGCCTCGAAAGAGCCGGTGATGTGGACGGGCAGGACGGGTACGGCGAGCTCTCGCACCAGGATGCCGGTCCCCTTGCGGAAGGCACGGACGCGGCCGTCGTGCGAGCGCTCCCCTTCGGGAAAGACGCAGAGGATCTTGCCGTCCCGCAGGACGCGGGCCGAGGCCTGGAGGGCCCGCACGAGATACGTGTCCATGTCCACCGGGATCACCCGCACACCGCGCCCCCACCTCGCCAGGATGGGATTGCGGAAGAACCACTCGAACCCCAGGTAGAACACCTGCTGGGCGATGCGCAGGGGCAGGGCCGCGACCAGGATGAAGGCGTCGAAGAAGCTGGTGTGGTTCGCCACGAGAATCAGGGGGCCGCCGGCCGGGACGTGCTCCCGGCCCTCGATGCGCAGGCGGTACAGCGTGCGAAACAGCGCAACGCAGAGTCCGCGCGAGCCGGCGGTGATGAAATTGGCGGAGGGCCGGCTGCTGGCCTCCACCATCCGCGCCACTTCCGGCGGGGTCTCGGCCAGGATCTCGCTCCAGCCGCGTCGCCGCTCGGGCGCGCCCGGGGCCGCCCCGGCCGTCCTGAGCGCTCGCACCCGCTCGATCAGCTCGCGCACGGTGAACAGCTCCGCCGCCGCGTCGTCGGGGACCTTGACGTCAAACATGCCCTCCAGCGTGGCCAGCATCTCCACCCGGGCCAGAGAGTCGAGGCCGAGGTCCAGCTCCAGGTTGTCTTCCAGGTGAACGCTCGGCTTCTTCGTGGCCTCCTTGAGATAGGCGAGCACCTGGCGGCCGACCTCGTCCGCGGCCGCGGCGAGGTCCGCGTCGGTCTGCGCCCTCCCGTCGGGCCGATCCTCTTGGGCCAGCTCCGCCTGGAAGCGCTGCTGGACCAGATGGCGCTGGATCTTGCCGAGGCGTGTTCGCGGGAATCCCTCCTTGACGATCCGCAGCCCGGTGGGCCGCTTGTAGGCGGGCAGGTCGCGGCCGACGTTCTCCATGTCCCAGCGGATGGTCTCGAAGATGTTGGTCATCCCCTGCGTCCGGAAGGCATCCATATCGGGCAGGGCCAGCGCCAGGAGACCCTCCACGACGGCTCCGGTCCGATCGCTCGTCTGCGGAACCAGGCAGATTTCCTTGATATAGGCGCTCTTGATGTACTGTTCCTCGATCTCCTCCGGGTAGATGTTCTTCCCCGAGCTGAGGACGATGACTTCCTTGGCCCGGCCGGTGAGGGTGAGATATCCGTCGGCATCCAGGTATCCCAGGTCCCCCGACAGGAACCACCCGTCCCGCATGACCTCGGCCGTGGCCTCGGGATGCTCGTAGTAGCCCTGCATGACGTTGGGACCGCGGATCGCGATCTCGCCGACGCCGCCCTGGCCCGGGTCCACGATGCGCACCTCGACGCCGGGAAGCGGCACGCCGACCGAGCCCGGCCGCATGCGCCCCAGGGGATTGAAGGCCGCGACCGGGGCGGTCTCGGTGAGGCCGTACCCTTCCGTCATGGTGAACCCCAGCGCCAGGAAATCCCGCGCGATGACGGGGTCCAGCCGGGCGCCGCCGCTGACCATGATCCGCATGCGGCCCCCGAATCTCTGGTGGACCTGGGCGAAGACCAGGCGGCCGAGGTTGATTCCGGCGGGGCGAAGCAAGCCCGACAGGCGGAGGAGGACACCGAGCAACTTGCGCACGAGGAACGGCCGCCGCCCGATCTGGTCGAAGATCCCCTTGTGGATGTGGTAGAAGAGCTGGGGCACGGCCACCAGGGCGGTGATCCCGGTCTCGCGCATGCAGGCGAGAAGATCCGGCCCCTTCAGCGAGGGGGGGAAGGTGATCTGCGCGCCCGTGTACAGCAAGATGAGCTGGGCCATGAACGCGAAGGCGTGATGCAAGGGCAGGACGGACAGCAGATTATCCTTTGGGTCGATCAAACGGAACGCCAAGATGCTCTCGGTGTTCGCCAGAAAGTTCCCGTGGCTCAGCATCACCCCCTTGGGCGTGCCGGTCGTGCCCGAGGTGTAGAGGATGGAGGCCAGCGCGTCGCTTTCGATTCGAGGGAGCGGCCGATGCGCGGGATCGCCGCTCACCATCCGCGTCGGCATCCAGGTCGAGCACCCGGGAGAGCGGCGCCCCTTCCCTGTTCGCGGCGAGGAGGCAGGCGACGTGCTTTCCCGACGCGATGGCCATGCGGCAGCCGGCGTGTCGCAGGACGTTGGCCACCTCGGCGTCGCTCATCTGGACGTCCAGGGGGACGGCCACGCCCCCCGCGGCCGTGAGGCCAAAGTAGGCCACGGCCCACTCCGGCCGGTTCTCGCTGATCAGGGCGACGCGGTCGCCCGGGGCGAGACCGGCCCGGACGACGGCCCCGGCAACCGTCCGGGCCTGCCGAGCCACCTCTCCGTACGTGAGACAGCGGTACTCCTCGCCTTCTTTGATCCGGAGGGCGAGCCGGTCGGGCTGGACGCTTGCCACCGATTCGAATCGCTCGAAGAGGTTCATGCTGAACGAGTACACCTATTCCGAAACGTGAATGCGCAGATACAGATCCCCGGGTGCGCCCGCCTTGCCCGTGAGCCCCTTGCCGCGCAGGCGAAGCTTGGTCCCCGGCCGGACGCCTGCAGGAATGGTCACGATGACCTCTTCGGCCTCGCCGCCCCGGGAGAAGCGGAAGTGTTTCCTGGCCCCTTCCCGGGCCTCCGTCGGCGTGATGAGGAAGTCCTGCGTCACGTCTT
>JAPLLC010000134.1:0-3092 GCA_026387775.1 Candidatus Methylomirabilota bacterium
CCTCCCCTTCCAGCGCCTCGCCGACTTGAACAATTTCAACACCGCCACCCTGGCATCCCTCCCCGCGGCGCCGGCCGCCGGCGATCCGGATTTTGTAGGCAAGACGGCGGCCCGTAACCTGGCTCGAAAGTGGCACTACGCGCTGTCGGGCGAGGGCGGAGGATGGACCTACACGGCCGCCGAGAAACAGATGTGGTCTATTCTCGCGTCCGGATTCGCGTCCTCCGCTGCGGCCGCGACCAGCGCCCAATCCAGTCTCATCTTCGGTGGAACCGGGACGATCGCCGTGGCGAACGAAGCCGGGTCGGCGACTTTGCTGCGCGTCACCGTCACCGTCACATTTCCCGGACGGCTGGGAAATGCGCCGAAGACCGTGCAGTTGGTCACTCTCATCAGCAGGCTATAGCCATGATGCCAACGATACGCGGATCCCGAGACGGCTTCACGATGATCGAGACCATGTTCACCCTGACGATCTTCATGCTGGTCTTGCTCGGGGTGTATCAGGTTCTGGACAGCGGCCACTCTACGTATACCCGCGGAACGAAGAAGCAGGATGTCCAGCAAACCGCCCGGCTGGCGATGGACGAGATGGTAAAGCGTCTCCGCATGGCCGGGTATATCCCGGAGAATTTCGACACCCCGAATCTTGCCGCTGATATCGCCCCAGCAAGATTCGGGGTGTACGTCGCCACAAGTACGGTTCTGGCCGTGTATGGAGATATGGACGGGACGTTACCGCCCCCCCCGACCGCCGCTCCCGCGCTGCCATGGAGCAATGTGTTTTTGTATTGCTTTTACAAGAAGGATGCAGCCGACCCCAAGACCTGGGTGCTGCTGGGCAAGAAAGGCACCACTACTCCCCCTGGTACTGACGGCAGAGTTATTCTGGCGAACTATCAGTGCAACTGCGCGCCATTGACTGACTGCACCCAGAGCGGAGATGTTCTGGCCGATAACGTCACGGATCTGCAGTTCACCTATTTCGATGCCAACAACAATCAGATCGTACCTCCGGTTGTAGGGGGTGGCATCGACAACGTGGGCGCGAATCCGCTGGGACTCCCCGCCGGCACCGCGGGCCTGCCGGGTTCCATTCTCGCCTCGACCACCAATCGGCAGAGCATCCGGACGGTGGGCGTCAAGCTGCAAGTCTCCGAGGCGGTCAACCGCGAGGATGCCCAGAGATATACGCTGACTTCCACGATTCGGCTTCGAAACCAGAACTAAGGGGGAGTTCGATGCGAAGCGGCCAGATACTGAAATCGCGACGAGAGACCGGGTCGGTTCTCGTGATCGCCCTGCTCATCATGGTGCTCCTTTCTTTCCTCGGAGTGACCCTGCTCACGGTCGCCTCGACCGAGCATTCCATCGCCTCCAACTCGCAATGGTCAGAGGGGGCGCTCATGGCAGCCGACGCCGGAGTGAACAAGGGAATCAACCAACTCTCGGCAAACGCACAGACGTCGGTCACACAGATCAATAGCACCACTATTGGAAGCGGGTACGCGTACCGGAGCGGCCGCCGGACCGGATCGGCGACGCCGCTGACCTTCGTCGGCTCCCGAACCGAGGCGGGGTACTCCCTCGCCGTGGGCACGGGGTATAACCCTTCGGGCTACGTGTTTCACACATATCAGGTCAACGCGGTTGGGACGGGAGGGCCGTCGCAGACTGCCGCCCGCGAAGTTGAAGTGCAGGCCGAATACGGCCCCATTGCGCAGTGAGGTGCGTCATGAAAATCAAGAAGCTCCTGGCCTTTCTCTTGTGTCTGGCGCTGGTCCCTCTCAATGTCCCGCTGCCGGTGGCCCGAGCCGACGACAGCGATATCTTCGGCTCCAACATCCAGCCGAACGTGATGATCTTCCTCGACAGCTCGGGGAGCATGTATACCGATTATATCCCCGCCCAGATATTTGATCCCGCCACGGCGTATCCCGCCGCGATACAATCCGGGACGACGTACTACGACGCGGTGAAGGTGTACAAGGACCCCAACTCTTCGAGTAAATGGGGCGACTACGCGAATAGCGTGGCCCTCGTCAGTTGCGGTACGACGTCGCAGGCGACCGCCATTCGGAACACCCTGAACACGGCCGGGACGTGGACCGGCACTACGTGTGGGGGTAACCACACCCTGGCGACGGGGAACTACGTCAACTACACGAAGAGCCCTGCCGGCGCGGAGGACAGGAAGATTAACATCGCCAGGCGGGTGCTGACCAAGCTCATCAACGGTACCGACGGTGTCCGGATGGGTCTGGCCATTTTCAAGAACGACGCCGGGACGCTGAACGGCGACGGGGCGAAGGTCCTCGCGGCCATCGGGTCCGACAAGGCCACCTTGATCAAGAACTTGGGATGCGCAACAGTAGACTGCGCCACGGGGGGGGCAGCAAACAGCCTTGCGTGGACGCCGGCCAACTATACGCCGCTGGGCGAGGCCCTCCGCGATATCGGCACCTACTACAAGGGGGGGACGTTCCACGGGCAGACCTTTGCCAGTCCGATCCAGTACGATTGCCAGCCGAACTTCGTCATCATGATGACGGACGGCCTGGAGAACGGACACAGTAACGTCCGCACCGAGGCGACCAACCGGCAAACGCAGGACCACAGCTCCACGATCCCGGGCACCCAGAAGGTCATCGTGGACACCGTCGGGTTCGCCATTGGTGCAGCGGATGCGTCGGCGGGAGCCAATGACGTGCTTCAAACGGCCGCCACGAACGGCGGCGGGGTCTTCTACTCGACGGCGAACGAAGCCCAACTGGAGGCAGCCCTGGAAGCCGCCATCCGCGGCATCATGGCCGCGGCCTTCTCCTTCGCCACGCCGACCATCCCCACCACCAACGCCACCGGCATCGCGCGGACCTATATGGCGTCCTTCGAGTCAAATCCGTCGAAGCCGTTCTGGCGCGGACACCTCAAGGCGTACAACCGGGACTCGAGCGGGAATATCAAAACGGACGCCACCACCGGGAAGCCCGACGAGACCTCAGGTTGCTACGTGGATACGGCAGCCACGACGCCTTGTTATGTCTGGGACGCCGGGCTGAACCACACCGATTCCAGCGGCAAGGGCGCGATGC
>JAPLLC010000134.1:3143-5548 GCA_026387775.1 Candidatus Methylomirabilota bacterium
GGCAGCCGGGAAGCTTTCAGCGTAGCGAATACGAATATCACCGCCGCGCGATTGGGGGTCGATAGCACGGCACGGGACAGTCTCATCAACTACATCCTCGGCGTGGACGTTTACGACGAGAACGGCAACGGCAATACCACCGAGCAACGGGAATGGAAGCTGGGAGACGTCTATCACTCCAGCCCGGTCCTGGTGACCCCGCCATTCGTGCCCGGGGATGCGAGTTATCAAACCTGGAGTGCGACTGATGCTATCAAGAACCGCACGACCATCCTGCTTACCGGCGCGAACGACGGAATGCTGCACGCCTTCCGGGAATCCGACGGGGTGGAGCTGTGGGCCTTCATCCCGCCGGACCTGCTCGACAACATCAAGATTTTGTCGCAGTCGGGGGGGCACGAGTTCTTCGTGGATTCCAGCCCCATCGCCGCCGACATCAAGGTCGGCAGCACGTGGAAGACGATCGTGGTCTTCGGCGAGCGGCGAGGCGGCGCCTACTACCACGCCCTCGACATCACCGACCCGACCAACCCCACCTATATGTGGAGCTTCACCGACTCCAAGATAGTCGAGACGTGGTCCGAACCGGTCATCGGCAAGGTGAGGATGGACTGCGGGACCGGCTGCACCGAGAAGTACATGCTCTTTTTCGGCGGCGGGTACGATACGCCGAGCAATAACGCCCTGGGGAAGGCCGTCTTTGGGGTGGATGCCGCCACCGGGGTAAAGCTCTGGGAGTATTACCATACTACCGGCGCGTCGAACGACAGCCAGTACATGAACTTCAGCGTTCCCGGAAACCCGCTGGCCCTCGATTTGAACAACGACGGGTACATCGACCGCCTGTACATCGGGGACGTCGGTGGGCAGCTCTGGAAATTCGACCTGAATCCCACCGCCACGCTTGGCGTGGCCCACCTCACCGGAGGGCTGGTTGACAACTGGACCGGCAGGCGGTTCTTCCGGCCCGGGCTGGACTCGGCGACGGCCGATCTGAATCCGCCGGCAAGTGGGGAATATTACCCCACCCAAGCCATCTATTACGCTCCGAGTGCCGCGCTCGACACCAGCGGAAACCTCTGGCTCTTCTTCGGAACCGGAGACCGGAACCACCCCACCCTCTTGACCAGCACGAATCGCCTCTACGGCATGAAGGACACGGGGCAGACCGCCACATTACTTGAAACGAATCTCGTGGCTGCCTCCACGATTACCTCCACCAGCACCATCACCACCGGTTGGTACCTCCCGCTTGCGACCAGCGAGAAGACGCTGGCGGCCTCCAATGTCTTCAACTTCGTGTCCTTCTTCAACACCTTCACCCCGTCCACGACGGTGGCCTGCGGCACAGGCGGGGGCGACGCCAAGACGTACTCCATGCAGATGACCACGGCCTACGCCGCGATGGACTGGAGCACCAACCAGTTCTACGCGACGAGCAGCGGCAGCAGCGGCGGCAGCGGCAGCAGCAGCAGCCTCAGCAACGCCAGCAACACCCGCAGCAAGAGCATCGGGACCGGGATTCCGTCCAAGCCCATCGTGATCATCTCGGACACCGGAGTCGCGGTGACGACAACGGTCGTCACTGCCACGACGAGCCAGCAGCTCCCCAGCAACCCGGCGCCGCCTCCCACTTCGATGCGGAACATTCTGTACTGGAAGGAGAATTTCCAGTAATGCGACGCGCGTGGATCCCCTTGACGATCTGTCTCTTCTTGTTCGGGATGGGCGGAGCAGAGGCTGCATCCAGGGACGCCATCAAGCGAAACAACCTCGGTGCGGAGCTGCTCAATCAGGGGAAGCTAGAGGAGGCGGCCGGAGAATTCCGGCAGGCCGTCGCGGCGGACCCCGGATACGCTGCGGCCCAGATGAATCTGGCCTACGCCTATGACCGGCTCGGTCGGGTGGACGAGGCAATCGCCGCGTACAAGAAGGCAAACGAGCTGGAGCCGGGGAATCCGACCGTGCTCAACAACCTGGGCGTGATGTACATGAAGAAGGATTTGAACGACGAGGCGATCCAGACCTTCGAGCAGGGTCTGAAGGCCGATCCGGCAAATGTCTCGCTTCAAAAGAACCTGGAGAATGCCAAGAAGAATCGGGAGATCCTGCAGGAGCGCGAGACCCAGATCGCGGACGCGAAGAAGCAGGCCGTCGCCCGCCCCAAGGATCCCAAGGCGGCGTACGACGTGGCCCGGGCGTATGCTTTCTATCGCCAGAACGACCTGGCGCTGGAGTGGCTTGACAGGGCCATGGCACTGGGATACGACGATCCGGAGGGGGCGAAGGCGGATGCGGTGTTCGCGGACGTGAGGAGGGATCCTCGCTTCCCGCAGATCTTTGAAAAGCGGTGACGCCCGGCCAATCGGTCTAGGAAGCTCCGATCAATCCCGGGCCGCCTCGGC
>JAPLLC010000011.1:0-11608 GCA_026387775.1 Candidatus Methylomirabilota bacterium
CAACGCACGATGATGCCGGCCAGGCGGATCGCCTCGGGTGTCGACTTGGTCACCTTGTACATCGCCAGGCGGGCCGCCGCTCCCTCGATGAGGTCCAGGACGTCGTCCAGCGTCGCGGCCAGCTTGTGGATATCTTCCCGGTCCACCGACGTCATCCCGCTTTGGTGCAGAGTCTGGATGATCCGGTGGGTGATCTTGTCCCCTTCATGCTCGTATTCCTCGACGGCTCGCCACTGCTCCGGAATGTCCTCGAACTCTTCCAGCATCCGCTGCAGCGCCTTGGCCCCTTGATGGACGTTGCGCGCCGCCTCACCAAACATCTCGAAGAACTTCTTGCTGCGGGAGAAAAATCGGAACTGCACCATGGCCTTACCCTACCCCTTTTTCGGCGGCCGCCGCCCCGCTTTCGCGCCGCGCCCGCAGGTACTCCAGGACCGGCGGCATGATTGAGATCAGAATGATGGCAACGATCACATACTGAAAGTTCTGCTTCACGACGGGCACGTTCCCGAAGAAGTATCCCCCCAGGAGAAACGACAAGACCCAGGCCGCACCACCCGCGACGTTGAAGAGGGCGAAGCGCGGATACGCCATCGTGCCGATCCCGGCAACAAACGGGGCAAACGTCCGGATGATCGGGATAAACCGCGCCAGCACGATCGTCTTGCCTCCGTACTTCTCGTAGAAGCGCTGCGTGCGGATCACGTGCTCCTGGTTGAGCAGGCGCGAATCGTTGTGGCTGAACACCCGCGGTCCGACGCGGGCGCCGACGGCATAGTTCACGGCGTCACCGGCAACGGCGGCCCCGAACAACAGGATGCTGAGGACGGGCAAGTGGAGCGGCGAGTCGTCAACCGATGCCAGGGCACCGACCGCGAAGAGCAGCGAGTCGCCCGGGAGAAACGGCATCACCACCAGGCCGGTTTCGCAGAAAATGATCAAGAACAGCACGAGATAGAGCCACGGACCCAGCATTCCCGCCCACGAGTTTAGGTGGGAATCCAGGTGAAAAAAGACATCGATCGCCTGTTGCAGCAACTCCATCCCGGTCTCCCGGCGGGCTCAGCGTGATCGACGCGGAACCCGCGATCCGCCCCGAGGGCGAGTCGCCCTCACCGGTCTCACGGGCGAGTCGCCCGGGACGGACGTTCCGTGATCATGCCGACGCTCTCGATGCCCGCCGCCCTGAGGGTGTCCATCACCTCGATCACCAGCCCGTAGGGGACTCGGGCGTCCCCGCGAAACTGCACCGCCCGCTCCCGGTCGCGCGTTGCCGCGATCAGGCGGTCGCGGAGCGCGGCCCGCGGGACCTCCTCGCCGTTCAGGTAGATGCGGCCGTCCCGGGCCAGCGTGAGCGTGAGCCGCTCCTGCTCCTTCGCCTCGGAGTGCTGGGCCTGGGGCAGCTGCACGTCGGTCCCGCGCTGCAGCATCGGCGCGGTCACCATGAAAATCACCAGGAGGACCAGCATCACGTCCACCAGCGGCGTGACGTTGATCTCGGAAAGGACGCGCCGATCCGCGGAGCGCGACGGCAAGGAGATCGCCATGCAGGGCTCCTTTCGCGCCTAGCGCTGCGCGGCCCGGTGGACCGTGGCCACCAGCTCGGACGCCGCCGCGTCCATCTCGGTCGCGTACGACTTGACCCGGGACACGAAGTGGTTGTAGGCGGTGACCGCCGGGATCGCGACGAACAGCCCGGCCGCCGTCGCCACCAGCGCTTCCGCAATTCCCGTCGAGACGCTGGCCAGCGCGCCGGTCCCCGTGCGGGAAATCGCATCGAAGGCCCGCATGATCCCGATCACCGTGCCGAAGAGTCCCACGAACGGGCTGATGTTCCCCAGTGTGGCGAGGGTCGTCAGCCGGTGCTCCAGCCGCTCGATTTCCACCGCGGTAGAGCGCTGCATCGCCTCCCGGGCAGCGAAGGTGGCCCGATCCATGTCCGGCCCGGCGTGCAGGCCGGGATTCGCCGATTCCAGGGGCAGGAACTCTCGCAGACCGACCGCCAGGACCGCGGCCAGGTAGCTCCCCCGCCCCGCCTTGCAGTCCGCCAGGGCCCCCTGGAGCCGTCCCCGCTCCACCTCGTCGAGGACGCGGGTGAGGAGGCCGGCCGACGCGGTGTGCGCCTGACGAAATGTCCACCAGCGCTCGCCAATCACCGACAGGGAATACACCGAGGAGAGAGCCAAGGCGGTCAAGGTGAAAGCCACCAGGTACTGGCCCGCGTGCATCAAGGCCGGAATGATCAATTGATCCATGCTAGTCCTCTTCCCCCTCGCGGAATCGTCCGCCCGCTCCCAAACATCTCACCGCAAAGCTCGCAAAGACCGCAAAGAAAGCCAAGATCTGTGGATCGGGCCGCGGACCACGGATGGAAAGCGTACGGCTCGCCCGGACCGGGTGATTCCGGACCCCTCTGGAAACAGCGGGTCGTTCTTTGCACCCTTTGCGCACCAACGGCCGTTGGTACCGGCGGTTCAACTGCAATGTTCGGGACTAGTATACCTTTGGCGCCTGCATGCCGCCAGCGGAAACACAATAGCCCTTGCCCGGATACGCCCCTTTTGCTATCGTGATATCGGATGTCTCCAGCGGCTGGCTGAAAGGTGACCCATGGTTCCTGGCTTCAACAGCAGCGTCACCCACGGCGGAATCGAGTATCACGTCCAGACCGAGGACCTGGGGGAGACGAACCCCTGCATCTTGACCCTGGTCTACCTGGGCGGGGCCATCGTGTCGCGGGAGAAGGTCAGTTATCCGGAGGTCTTGGGCGAGCAAGCCTCCCCGGCCCGGATCAAGACCTTCATGGAAGAACAGCACCAGCGGATCCTGCAACACGTCGCCGGCGACGGCCTCGCGATGTCTCCCGCCTCCCCGTCTTTGCCGTCCTCCTCGACCGCCCCGCCTGAACTCCCAAAGTCCGTTGACGATCTGATCGCCGAGTATCTGCGCCGCCGCAAGCGGGGAGCTGCCGGCTAACAGGCTGCTGAAAAAGGCCCATCTGCGGCGTTGGCACGCTGGGGCACTCGTTGCGGCGTACCCGCAGCACGCCTCACTCGGCCCTGCGCGCGCCGCCTTGCATCTGGACCTTTTTGAGCAGCCTGGGCGAAAGCGGGTTTTCTCAGCAGCCTGCTAGACGCCCGGACCCGCTCGCCGGAAACCTCGGCCGGAGGCGGCATACGGCCCCCTCTTGCACACGCATACCGTCAGCCGGACGCGGAAGGTCGCAAGGAAGCCGGACGGATCGGCTAGGAGGCTGGCTCGATCCGGGGCGGGCGGGAATCGTCACGTTCTCGGGGCAGCGGCTTCAAGGAATCCCGCAGGCGGAGATCTGCCTGCCGGGTCTGCTCCAGCAAACGAGTCAGGAGCTTGCTCTTGCCGGCGTCCTGCGTCTTGTATTTCTGGTAGACCGCGTCCAGGTCGGCGAAGAGCGTCTGGGGACGATGCTCGGGCGACGTGGCGTAGCGCTCTACGGCCGCGTGCCGTTCATTGCAGTAGCTGGTCAGGATGTCGAACTCCTCGCTGACCCGCGGGTCGGTCATGCTTTCCAGCAGCTTCTGCTGCTCCTTGAGGAAGCGGCCGAGCGGCTCGAATTTCTCTTCCAGATCCCGGAACACCTGCTCGATGGCCCGCTGCTCGTCCTCGAGAAACTGCGCCAGGGGGCGGGGCTGCTCGTCCAGGTAGCGATTGGCCCGCTCCAGGATCTGCCGCTGATCGGACAGGAACCGGTCGAAGTCCTCGAACTGTTCCTTGAGCTCCGTGTTCAGGTGCATGCCGACCCGCTCGAGATTGCTGCCCTGCCCCTCCAGATACTGCCGCAGCGGCTTGATGCGGGCATCGAGCTGCTTCAGCCATTGATCGACGTTTCGCCGCTGCTCCAGGAGATGGCGCTGGAACGGAGCCAGACGCTCCTCGAGCAGCCGCCGCGCCTCGTCGATGATCCGGACCTGCTCGTCGAACTCCTGGTACAGACGCTCCAGGGAGGGCGAGGAGGACCAGACGGAAACTTGGCTCCGGCGACCGAGAGACGGGAGAATTTCTTGAGGAGAGCGGTCCATGTCGGCTATGGGATTCTCCCCGGCCTCTGGACGGCCGGTCCACCGCGACAGGAACGAGGACTGTGCCATATCCGCCTCAGTGTGTTCGGGGTTACCAGCCAGCGGAGGAGGCGTACGCGCCTGGCGTTCCACGCCGTTTAGGCGGCGGTAAATTCTCACACTTGAACAGGGGTGTCAAGGGAAAACCCATCCACGGGCGCTTCTCCGACCGTTCGCGCGGACCGCGTCCGGGGGTCCCCTTCCGCGTCTCCCGGGCCCCACGGATCGACTCCGAACCGCCGGAGCAAGGCAGCCAGCAAAACCAGGGGAAGGCCGACAACAGTGAAGTAGTCCCCCTGGATCTCCTCGACCAAGAGCGCTCCCCGTCCCTGGATTCCGTAGGCCCCGGCCTTGTCCAGCGGCTCGCCGCTGGCGACGTATCTCGCCGCCTCCTCCGCGTCGAAGGCCCGCATCCGGACACTCGTCGCAGACGTGCCGACCTCGGCCCGACCCGTCTCGGCCTCCACCACCGCCACCCCGGTGATCACGCGGTGGGTCCGCCCCGCCAGGGAGAGCAGAAAGGCCCGCGCCTCGACCCGATCCCGGGGCTTGCCCAGCACCCTGCCGTCGCAGACCACCACGGTGTCCGCCCCGATGACGAGACCGCGCTTCAGCCGGTCGGCCACATCCCTCGCCTTGGCCAGCGCCAGACGCGAGGCATACGCCTCGGGCGTCTCACCCTCCCGTGTCTCCTCGCCGCCCTCATCCAGCCCGCTGGGGTGGATGCGAACCGGAAGACCGACTTGCCGCAGCAGCGCAGCGCGCCGCGGCGAGGCGGACGCCAAGATGATTTCCGGCTGTGTCGATTCGTTCGTCACTCGTCACTCGTCATTCATCATTGGCTCAGAGCTTGCGATAGATCAGCAGCGCGAGGACGACGCCGATCAGGCTGGCCAGATTGATCTTCATCGTCACGCCCAGGGTGAGCGTCAACACCTTGAGGTCTAGAACCGCCGGGGGCGTGAGACCGGGGTTGATCCCTTTGGCGAAGATGGCCTCGACGTACCCCCCGGGCGCCAATGTGCCGAGAACCTCACCGATGACGCTGCCGATCAGCGCTCCCAGGATCAGGATCACCAGGAGCACCACCACGCTATCCAGTTTCTTTGCCACAGTCTGACCCCTCCTCCGGGACCTGGACCCCCCAGACGGGCGCCTTGCGCAAGACCATGCCGAAGATGAACAGGACGCTGGCGCTCCCGGCCAGCGCCAGCAGGGAAAGACGGAGCGTCACCGAGGAGACCAGCAGGGCCGTGAGCGCATGGGAGGCGGCGAACAGGTAGATCAGCAGCACCGTCTCCACCCGGCCAAGCCCCAGCCGCACCAGCCGATGCGAGGAGTGGTCTCGCCCCCCCACCACGGGGGATTGTCCCTGCCGGAGACGCAAGATGACTACCAGCGCGGTGTCGAAGAGCGGATAGGCGAGGACCAGCAGCGGGATAATGATCGAGGTGGGGACGGTGGGGCTGCGCCAGCTCCCCTGGACCGCCAGGCAGGCAAGGAGAAAGCCCAGGAACAGGCTCCCCGCGTCCCCCATGAAGATGCGCGACCGGAAATTGGCGGGGAGAAAGCCGAGACACGCGCCGGCGAGCGCCGCCGCGGCCGTCGCCGTCGGGAGCTGCTCGGGGCCAACCGCGACGTAGCGCGCCGCCAGGAGGGCGAACGTCACCGCCGCAATGGCGGCTACCCCCGCCGAAAGCCCGTTCATGTTATCCAGCAAATTGAACGCGTTTGTGATCCCGACGATCCACAGCAGCGTGACCGGCACGTCCAGCCAGGGGGTCCCAAGAAAGTGGATACGAACCCCTCCGGCAACGACGATGCCGGCCAGACATCCCTCGTACAGGAGGCGGAGCCACCAGCGCAGGGCCTCGGCGTGCGGATCCAGGTCGTCCCAGATCCCGAGGAGCAGGATGAACCCCGAGGCTACCAGGATGCGGAGCGATGCCTGATCCGCCGTGCCGCTCGCCGCCATCCCGGCCGCCAGTGCCAGGGCAATGGCGACCCCGCCCAAGAGCGGCGTGGCCTGGCCGTGGATCTTCTTCCCGCCCGGGCGGTCCACGACCCCGAACCTGAGGGCCAGCCGGCGGCACGCCGGCGTGAGAAGCAAGGCGACGCCGAGCGCGACGAACAGGGGGACGGGGAGAGGCGAAAGGTAGCCCACGGCTAGAGGCGGATCACGGTGCCGCCGTCCGCGGGGAATCGCCGCGTCACGCCCGTGGCATCCAGGATCAGCCGGCTGTGCTTCAGCAGCCAGGGGACGTCGAAGGCGCTGTGCGCGACGGCGAGACACACGCAGTCCTGGGCCGCCAGGAGACCCTCGCCGAGGGGCATCGACCGGAGCCGCGACACCGGCGAGACGAATGGGCGAGGCTCCTCGTCCAGATGCACCTCGGATACGAACGGATCGTGGTAGCCGACCTCGGCCCCTCGGCTGAGCAGAATCCGCATGAGCTCCACCGCCGGGCTGTTCCGCGGATCGTCGATGTCCCGCTTGAAGGCCGCGCCCAGGATCAGGATCTTTGCCCCCCGGAGGGGCTTGGCCTGCCGGTTGAGGGCGTCGGCAATCTTGTTGGCGGTGTAGAACGGCATGCTCGAGTTGACCTCGGCGGCCAACTCGATGAACTTGGTGTAGAAGTCGAACTCGCGCGCCTTCCAGGACAGATAGTACGGGTCGACCGGGATGCAGTGGCCTCCCACGCCGGGCCCGGGGTAGAAGGGCATGAAGCCGAAGGGTTTCGTCGCGGCCGCGTCGACGACCTCCCAGATGTCGATGTGCATCCGGTCGCAGAGCTTGGCGAGCTCGTTCACCAGGGCGATGTTCACGCTCCGGAAGATGTTCTCCAGAAGCTTGCACATCTCGGCCACGCGGGGACTCGAGACCCGGTGGATCTGCTCGGGCGACACCAGGATCCCGAACAGGGCGGCGGCGGCCTCCCGGGACGCCTCGTCGACCCCCCCCACGACCTTGGGGGTGTTGTGCGCAGAAAAATGCTGGTTGCCCGGGTCGATCCGCTCGGGGGAGAACGCGAGCAGATAATCTCTCCCCACCTGCCGTCCGGTGGCCTCCAGGATGGGACGGACCAGCTCTTCCGTGGTGCCGGGATACGTCGTGGACTGGAGAACGACCAGGGCTCCCGGCGCCACGTGGGGGGCCAGGGACCGACTGGCGGCCTCGATATAGGAGAGATCCGGCGCCTTCATCCGGTTGAACGGTGTGGGCACGCAGATCACCGCGGCATCGGCCCCGGCGCATTGCTGAAACTCGGTGTCGGCGCGCAGCGTTCCCGCGGCGACCAACGGGGCCAGCACTTCCGTGGGAACGTCGGGAATGTGGCTCACGCCCGCGTTGATGCGGGCCACCCGATCCAGGTTGACGTCGATTCCCCGGACCCGGACCCCTGCCCGGGCGAAGCCCACCGCCAATGGCAGACCGACGTACCCCAGGCCGATGATCGCCACCGTCACGCGCCCCTGCCGGATTTTCTCCTGGAGATCCACGCGCGCCTCGTTCATGCCGCCCCCTTTCATCCGGGGTCTGTCGCACCCATCGTCTTCCGGCACTCGAAGTCGCCCTGCCGCCTCTTAGCCGGATGTGGAACAACCTATTTTCGCCCAGGCTGCTCAAAAAGGTCCAGATGCAAGGCGGAACGCGCAGAGCCGAGTGAGGCGTACTCCAGGTACGCCGCAACGAGTGCTCAAGTGTTCCAACGCAGCAGATGGGCCTTTTTCAGCAACCTGCTAGTGCCGATAGTGCTCCCGGCACCAGGCCAAGGTCTTCTTGAGGCCGGCCTCCAGATCGATGCGGGGGGTGAACCCCAGCAGACGCTTGGCCTTGTCCACGGCCGGGACCCGGCGCCGCGTGTCCTCGAATCCCACCCCGTAGTACGCCTCGTACGGAATGAATTCGATAGGCGACTTCGACCGGGTCAGCCGCTTGATCGTCCGGGCCAGCTCCAGAATCGAGGTCTCTTTCGGGTTCCCGATGTTGAAGGCCTGGCCGACGGCCCCCGCCGCCTCCCCCGCCAGCAGGGTCCCCGCAATCGTGTCCGAGATGTAGGTGAAGCACCGGCTCTGCTCCCCGTCGCCGTGCACCGTGATGGGCTCCCCCCGCAGCGCCTGGCGGGCGAGGTTGGCCACCACGCTCCCGTACCCCCGCTCGTCCAGCCGAGGCCCGTAGGAGTTGAAGTATCGGACGATGGAGACGGGAAGCCCCTTGGCCGCATACGCGAAGGCAAAGTGCTCGTCGATCGCCTTGGACATCGAGTAGGACCAGCGCGGCACCGCCGTCGAGCCCAGCACTCGATCGTCGTCTTCCCGGAACGGCACATGGCTCGCCTTCCCGTAGATCTCCGAGGTGGAGGCGATCAGCGTCCGCTTCCAGTAGCGGAAGGCGAGGTCCAGGACCGCTTCCGTCCCGCGCACGTTCGTGTTGATGGCGGCCAGCGGGTCCCCCAGGATGTGGCGGACCCCCACCGCGGCGGCGAGGTGGAAGATGAGATCGATCGACGGAACGAATCGCTCCAGCAGGGACTCGTTCAAGATCGAATCGTTGATGAACCGGAAGGCGGGATGCCCTTGCAGGTGTCGAATGTTCGCAAAACGCCCCGTCGAGAGATTGTCGCCGACTGATCGGTTGTCCGTTGTCGGTTGTCAGTTTCTCATTAATCAATTCGGCATACAACTGCTCGATCCGCGCAATCAGCCGGGTCACATCGTGGCGGTCGAGCGCCACGCCTCGGCCGGCCGCCGCCAGGCGAGCCCGCAGGTTCGGCTCCGCCAGCAGGCGCCGGATCGCCACCGCCATGGCGGAGGGATCACCCGGCGGGACGAGCCACCCCGTCTCGCCATGCGTCACCAGGTCCGCCACGCCCCCTACCTCGGTCGACAGAACCGCAACACCGGCCGCCATGGCCTCGATCAGGGCCACGGGAGTCCCCTCGTTTCGTGAGGAACAGATTACCACGTCCAGTTCGTTCAAGATAGTCTCCAGGTCGGCGCGCCATCCCAGGAAGTGGACACGGTCGGAGACGCCCAGCGCTTGCGCCAGCCGCGCGAGTGCGGGGCGGTCCTCCCCGTCACCCACCACGACGAGGTGGGCGGCCTCGCCGTCCGCCCCGAGTTGGGCCACCGCCCGGAAGAGCGTTGGGTGGTCTTTGATCGGGACCAGGCGGCCCACGCTCCCCAGAAGCGGCGTCCCGGGCGCGAGGCCGAGGGAGGCGCGCAACGCGGGCGCCGATGCGCCGCGGCCCAGTTGGAACCGGCCGAGGTCCAGGCCGAGCGGGACCACCTCCACCTGGTCCGGCCGACCGATGCCCATGGCGAGAAGCTGGGCGCGCAGGCGCGGGCTCACCGTGACCAGCCGGTCCGTCCCGCGGGCCAGCCACCGCTCGATCGCGAGGAAGGCTCGCGTCGCCGCCGGCGAGAAGTAGCCCTCCAGCACGTGGCCGTGGAACGTGTGCACCGTCACGGGGACCCCGGCCACCCGCGCGGCCAGCCGGCCCAAAGCCCCCGCCTTGGCGGTGTGGGTGTGGACGATGTCCGGTCGCAGATGTCGGAACAGGCGGACCAGCTTGTAGAGCACCACCAGGTCGCGGCTCGGGCGGATGGCGCGGCCCAGCTCCGGGATCACCACGGGCTCCACCCCCCGGGCTCGGGCCGCCTCCGTGAAATCCCCCTCGCGTTCTCCGACCACTCCCGTGATGAGCGTCGTGACAAATCGCGCCCGATCGAGTCCCGCCGTGAGCAGGGTGACGTGTTGCGCCGGCCCCCCGATGTTCAGCCGCGCGATGATGCGCGCCACGCGGATGGGACGGTCGGGGAACGCCACGGTACCGCTTTTCACGCTTCGTGCTCCTTGAAGCCGGCCGCCGTCCATCTAACAGGCTACTGAAAAACCCGCTTTCGCTCAGGCTGCTCAAAAAGGTCCAGATGCAAGGCGGCGCACCCATCTTTTGGATGGGTACCCGGGGCCGAGTGAGGCGTACTACAGGTACGCCGCAGCGAGTGCCCAAGCAAGCGGGGTACCCAGCCGCAGGCTGGGTCCCCGCAGATGGGCCTTCTTCAGCAGCCTGCTAAGATATCGCGGCACCGGATCAGCTCGCAGGAATAGGCAGCGCCGCGTGGGCGCGCCGGCGGGCAAGCTCCCCGTCTCCATCGATGTAGGTCCGGTGCCAGAGTTCGAGCATGAGCAGCTTCCAGAGCAGATTGTGCCGGCTCCCCCACCCTCGCATGTGCTCGTCGAGGAGCCGCTTGACCGCCTCCTGTCGGAAGTACCCCCGGCCCGCCGCGGCGGGTCCTAGGAGAGTCTCGTAGGCAAGCTCCCTCAGCTCGTGGCGCAGCCAGCGGTCGATCGGAACGCCAAAGCCCATCTTCGGCCGCCGGAGGATCGCCTCGGGGAGCAGCCCCGCCAGGGCCCGCTTGAGGATGTACTTCTTGATCCGACCCCGCACCTTCAGATCGAACGGGATCGTGGCCGCGAATTCCATGAAGACGTGGTCCAGGAACGGCGAGCGGGCCTCCAGGGAGTGCGCCATGCTGGCGATGTCCACCTTCACCAGCAGGTCATCGGGCAGATACAGCCCTGCGTCCACGCCCAGCGTGGCATCCCCGAAGTCCGGGGCGTCGCTCTCACGATAGGCGGCAAGGATGGCCTCCAGGGGGTCCGCCCCGCCCGAAACCGCCTCGAACTCGGGAGTGCACAGCCCCGCCCGGTCGTCGTGGAGATCACAAAGCCAGCGCGCATAGCGACGCTCGGGCGTCTCGGTGAGTCCATCCAGAAAACGGCGGCCGCGATACAGCAGGCTTGTCCGTCTCCCTCCCCTCGGCAGGAGGCGCAGGCCGGAGCGGATCGCGTGGCGAAACAACCCGGCGCCCGGCAGGCGGTCGAACGAGCCGGCCAGCACGTTCGCCCGATACCGGTCGTAGCCCCCGAAGTTCTCGTCCCCCGCATCTCCGTTCAGCGCCACGGTCACGTGCCGCCGGGTCATCTCCGCCACGCAGTAGGTGGGGACGGCCGAGGAGTCCGCAAACGGCTCATCGTAGTGCCAGGCCAGCTTGGGCAGGATCGCGATGGCGTCCGGGCGGACCACCAGCTCGTGGTGCTCGGTCTGAAACCGCGCGGCCACCTGGCGGGCATAGGTGAGCTCGTCGTATTCGGGCTCCTCGAAGCCGATGGAGAACGTCTTGACCGATCCCCCGGCCACCCGACTCATCAGGGCGACGATCGCGCTCGAGTCGATGCCTCCGCTCAGGAAAGCCCCCAGGGGCACGTCGCCGATCAGGCGGAGGCGGACCGCCTCCGTGAGGTGCGCGAGGATCGCCTCACACCATTCGGCCTCGGGCCGCCGCTCCTTCCGGTCGCGCCGGAGCCTCCAGTACCGCACCGTCTCGATCCGACCGTTCTCGCAGACGAGGTAATGCGCCGGCGGAAGCTTCTTCACCCCCTGGAAGGCGGACGCCTGACCGGGCAGGCCGCCGTACGCCAAGTCCTGCGCGATTCCGTGCGGGTCGGG
>JAPLLC010000011.1:11619-52846 GCA_026387775.1 Candidatus Methylomirabilota bacterium
GTCGGGGCGGGGGTCCACCTGAGGATCCTGGAGGATGGCTTTCACCTCGGAGGCGAAGCGGAAGGCGGTCCCGTCCTGCTGGTAACAGAGCGGCTTCTTCCCCAGACGGTCCCGCGCCAGGACCAAGCGCCGGCGGGGCGCGTCCCAGATGGCGAAGGCGAACATGCCGCGCAACCGCTGCACGCAGTGCGGCCCCTCTTCCTCGGAGAGGTGAAGGATCACCTCCGTGTCGGTCCGGGAGCGGAGTCGGTGCCCCCGCCGGACGAGGTCGGCCCGAAGCGCGGGGAAGTTGTAGATCTCGCCGTTGAAGACGATCCAGACTGTGCCGTCCTCGTTTGTCATGGGCTGGTGGCCCGCCGGGCTGAGATCGATGATGCTCAGCCTCCGGTGGGCGAGGCCCACCGCTCCGACGCAGTAGATCCCGGCGTCGTCCGGCCCCCGGTGGGCGAGGCTGGCGTTCATCCGCTCCAGGGCCTCCCGCTCCACGGGTCGCGTTGAATCGAAGTACAGTTTCCCGCTAATGCCGCACATCGTGTCTCGAGACTCCCCGATCTCCGTCCGAGCGACAGCCCCGGATAAGCAACGATCCGGCACACTCCCGGATCCCGGGCGCCCGCTCAAGCCACCAGCCCATCCGCTGGACGTACCGGATCAGCGGGCGGGGCGTCGCCGGGTGAAGCCAATCGAAGGGGACAACGGAAACTTCCGTGAAGCCCGCCTCGCCTAACAGCCGCTGCAGTCGCCACCGAACGAACGCCGTCTCATCCGGCGACACATGGGGAAACCATCTGCGAAGTCGCCGCTCCATGAACACCTGGGGATTGAGCATGTTCGGCTCGGCGAAGCAGAGCCTCCCCCCGGGCCTGAGCAGGGCGTGGATCCGGACCAGGGCGGTCTGGACATCCAGATGGTGCCGCACCGAGGAGCCGATCACCGCGTCGAACGGCCCGTCCACCGTGGTGTCCTCGAAGCGTCCTCCCTGGAAGCGGACCAAGCCGGCGGCGATCCGTCGCGCCCTCGCCTTTTCCAGCAATTCCTCCGAGATGTCGACGGCCAGCAGGTTCGCACCGCTTTCGGCGAACATCTCCGTGAACAGCCCGGTCCCGCATCCGATCTCCAGCGCTCGGACGCGCGGCCCCAGGCCGGCGCCGCGGATGATCAGCTCGGCCCGACGTCTCGCCCGGAGCCGCCCGGCGGGCATGCCCCATCCCCAGATCCGCTCCGTATCACTCTCGGCCAGGCGCCGGCCGTGGGCGATCTCGCGCTCGGCCCGTCGGGATCGATCGACCATTGCGACTCCTTAGGAGCCGTTACGAAATAATTTGTCCATTCATTGGAATTTCGTTACGGCTCCTTATGCCGTTTCCGGAATTTCTCCGGTCAAGTTATTCTTTGACAACCGCCTATCCCGTCTGGCGCCCACGGACGATGATGTAGGCCCAGAACGAGCGGGGGATGATGCGCCCCAGCATCGCATCCAGCCCGGAGAGCAGACGTGCAACCGATGGCCGGCTGCCCAGGGCAGGAGCACCATACCGATAATGAAGCAGCGCGCGCGCGACGGGAAGCGGCTGCGCCATCTCGACGGTCACCGGGGATCCGCTCCCGCGGACCAGGGCGGCCACCCGCACGGGGGTTGAGTGAAACAGGCCCCGCTCCGCCGGGGTCACCAGCGCCAAGGCGGCCATCAACGGATTACGCCCGTTTGGCTCGATCACCACGACCTCGCCCCCCGACCGGCAGACCCGAAACAGCTCCGCCACCGCCTCCCGCTGGCGATCCCGCGGCAGGTGATGGAGGACGTCCCGGATGAGCACCCGGTCGAACGCCCCGCTGCGAAAGGGGAGGGACAGCGCATCGGCGCCGGCAAACCGGCCCCAGGGGATGGCCCCTGAGGCGAACACCAGCTTGGCGCAGGCGTAGTCGAGCCCCACGGTCAGGCCCGCCCGCGGGCCCAGGTGAAACAGGTTTCCGCCCTCCCCGCACCCAACCTCCAGGAACTTCCCGTCACCCGCCGCCGGCGACACCAGGCGCCGCTCGGTAGACGCAAAGACCGCGGCGGCGGTCTGCCAGCGAAACTTCGGCTCGTCGGGATGTCGGAAGTAGGACCACTGGCGAGCGGCGAAATCGTCCCCCGCGAGGGTCCGAGAGGTTGGCCGGCGTTCCCTGCTCACTGGAATCTCAGCCTTCCCAGGGCGACGCAGAACATCTTCAGCAGCAGCCACCCATGGTAGAACCGCCGGATCTTGGTCTGGCCATACGTCCGTTCGTGATAGCGGACAGGAATCTCCACGATCTTCAAGCTCAGGTGCGCCGCGCCGAACAGGAGGTCGAAATCACCGAAGGGGTCCAACTCACCGAAGACTCTTCGGTTGGCCGCGATCCGCTGGTAATCGCGCCGCAGTAGCACCTTTGTCCCGCAGAGCGTATCCCGAATCCGCTGCTCCAGCAGCCACGAGAAGAGGGCGCCGAAGATCTTGTTGGCCAGGAGATTCAGGAAGCGCATGGCCTGCCCCTCCATGGGATACACCAGACGGGATCCGTTCACGAAGTCCCCCCGACCCTCCGCCAGGGCCGCGTAGAACTTCGGGAGGTCCTCGGGCAACACGCTGAGGTCGGCGTCCAGGATCATGACCACGTCGCCCGTGGCCGCCTCGAAACCGCGCCTGACCGCGTCCCCCTTTCCCGTGGCCGGCACCTGCCGGATCAGTCGGATCTGCTTGATCTCCCGGTACCGCTCCCGCTCCGCTTCGATCGCCCGATCCGTCCCATCCGTGGAGTCGCCATCCACGAAGACGATCTCGGTCCTCGCTCCCATGGACGGAATCCGCGCCACCGTCTCGGCGACGTTTCCCACCTCGTTCCGACAGGGGACGACGACGCTGCATGTGAGCGGACGCGGTTCGCGCGGCGTCGGCTCGGGCCGCAAGACGAGATAGTGGACCAGATCCAGCCGGCGGACGCCCGGCAGATGAGCCAGCAGCCGATTGGCGAGCCCCGCCAGCAGCGGGATCCAGAGCGGGCAGAGCAGCCAATGCCCCTGCTTCAACGGCTCGAATCCCGTCACGGTCGCCAGGTTCGCGAGGTCCTGCGGCGGAAGCCAGTTCTGCAGGGCCTGGGGTGACTTGAGACCCAGCCGTTCCGCGGCGCGCAACATCGGCTCCCAGAGGTAGTTGTAGTAGGTCACCACAATCCGCGTGGAGGGATGGCAGACGCGCCGCAGATTTCGGAAGGTCAGCCAGACATCGTCCACGTGCCCGACCAGATCCGAGAGGAGCACGTAGTCGAAGCACTCCTCGATCTCCAGCGCCTCCGCATCCCCCGCCGCGAACTCAAGATCCGGGTACTTCCTTTGCGCAATCTCGACCATGCGCGGGCTGAGATCAATCCCCAGCCCTCGACGCGGCTGTAGGGCATGGAGGAGATCTCCCGTGCCGCAGCCGATCTCCAGCACGGAAGCCTGCGGAGGAATCAGCGACCGACACAGCCGCTCGATCTCGCGGTGATACAGCGGGTGGCGACGCTTCCAGGCGTCCCGGACCGGCGCAACAGCGTCAAAATACGCCTGCTTCGCCGCCTTGTCAGATCGCATGCCGGATGGCCCTTTCGTGCCCTGCGACCCGAGACACAAGCGGCGCCGCTCCGGGGATTCCTGCGGTCGGCATCAACAGGCGGAAAGCGATTTCACCCTCAGCCATTCGATCCACTCCTGGCGGACGACATCGCCACACACCCTCGCCACCTGCTGCACGCGCGGGAACTCGGCGGTCTGGAACTGCGCATAGAAAGTCGTGCCATGCCGCACGTCGAAAAGCAGCGCAATCGTCGTCCCGCCCTCCAGCAGCGTGAGGCCGCGCCACATATGCCACACATCGGGGGTGCTCTTGAGAACCGTCCGCGCTCGGAGTTCATCGAGATTCACGGGGTTCCCCGGCCGTCCGCGCTCATTTTCCCCTGACGATTCCCAGAGGCGCACGGCCATGTGGGGATGCGTCCGCACTGTAACCGCTCGACGCCCGCCCTCACATTCCGCAACACACGCGGCCACGCCAGCCTGGGGCGGCCGGAATAGGCCCGCTTGCATACCGATAGACGCAAGAAGGATCAGCCCGGATACCGCGCCGCCCAAGAGGGCGACATCGAAACACGCCCCGGCCTCGGGCTCCGTCGCCCTCTCCCCCCAGTGCCTCGTGCTCCCGGGCCTGGACAGGAGACCCAGCATCGGAAACGAGATCACGAACGGCATCGTTGCCGCGTAGGCCCGCATGTTATCAGCATCCCAGGGAGGAGCAAAGGGAACCGAAAGCAGGATTCCAACCCCCACCGCGATCAACAGTCCGGCCGGGGCGCTGCGCCGGTTGAGCCACGCGACCACCGCGCCGGCGCCGGCAAGCACATTCAGGGCAACGATCCACACCGTCTGGAAAGACGTATCCAGCAGCCTCACGGCCTCGCGAAAGAGGGAAAGAGCCCCCAGGCTTCCAGTTGCGCCGGCTTCGCGGAAGGTGGCCCATTCAGGGGATCGATATTGCAGGAAGGAGAACCAGCCGCCCGGTGCGGCGAAGAAGAAATCCGACCAGGCGCGCACGCAGCCCGTCAGGAGGACGATCGGGTGCGCCCTGATCTCCGCAATCGCCAGGCCAAGCATGTGTCTGGTCTGGTCCAAGTCAGGGAGTCCGGCCAATTCGGGATGCTGCCGCATTGCGAGCGTCCAGTCTCCACCGAAGACCAATCCGTACAGGACGTACGCGAAGTTCGAAAACGCGGCAGATGGGATACCGACAAGGTGCAGGATGAGCCCATTCACAGCGAAACCGCCCGCCGCCGCCACGGTGCCGCCGAGGATGATCTTCAAGGCCTGCCGCCTTGGTCCGCTGCGTATCCGGGCACTCCACAGGACAACCGCCGGCAAGACGAGAAAGGCCCCGGCCCGCGCATTCAGGGCCAGGCTCAGGACGAAGACTCCGGCCATGGCCAGATCCGATCGCGCCGCCATCGCACCGCGCCATAACAGGCAAAAGGCAAGACACCCAAGCGGCAGGCCGAGCTGCTCGGTGAGCGTGGCCCCGATGAACCGGCGATAGAACAGGAACAGGCACAGGAGCATCCACATGCCTGCGGCGCTCCCGGCACTCCGCTGGACCTCCCGCACCACCAAGCCGATGGCCGCGCCCGAGAGCAGGGTGAGCGCGATCAACACCAGGGGGAGGTTTCCATCCGTCACGTACAGGAGGGCGGTGAGCAGCGCGGAGAAGAGGGGGCGGCGGGAAGAGATCGTCGAGAATCGCTGGCCATGAAGCAATCGCAGGGCATCCGTCAGATACCACTTCGCATCAAAGTAAGGGAGGAGCCCCCCGATCATGTGAAAATCGGATAGTCCTGCCTCCCACATCCCATAGAGAACAAGCAGGCACAGTAAGAGCAGGAACCCCATCAACGCAGGCGTGGCCAAGGGCCGTGGGCGGCGAAACAGGCAGTAGTAGACCCCCCCGATGACACAGGGGCCCGTGAAGTAACTATACCTCAGCCACAGACCGGGGGCTCCCGCGAGATTGAAGTGGGCCACGGTCGCGAGTATCAGAAGGGGGCACAGGAGGACCAGCGCCCCCATGCACCGCCGTCGCCTTGACGAGAGTGGCTGGCGATCAGGAGCATTCATGGCTGCGCGACGCCCATAACCAGTTCTCTGTAAACGACCAAATACCGGTCTCCGTCAAAGTGGCGCGCCGCTGCCTCCCAACGGCGAACGCGAAGCGTCGCACGGCTGGCGCGAATCTCGGCGGCCACGCGATCGCGTCGTCCGGGATCAACCGGGTTCGACACCGCGGGGCGTCGAGGCCAAGGCAGAACGGTACAGCTTCCGCGCCGCGCGGAAGCTTCATCCCTCCTTGTGAAGCACGGTGCGTATCTGTCCGCAGAACAGATCAGAATCTCGGAACAAGCGTAACATGATCCGGTTGAAAATCCGAAGGACTGCAAAACGCTCGCCAAAAGGCACATAGGTGTTCCGGACGGCAACCGCATACCGACTCTTGAGTTGGCGGGTCAACTCGTTCCAGTCCGCTCCAGTGGTACCGTTCAGACTCGGCAGGGTCTTCCGACCCCATGGGCCGCACTGTGGCGCCGGTTGACGGCTGAGATCCACTTCGCCCGCCTCGATCAACCGGTTGACTGCCGCGACCAGCACATCGGGTGAGAACACGAGGTGCAAGAAAGGCAGCCTCGTCGCATACCCGAGATGATGCGCGGTCGGATTGTGGTAGGGCGGAAACACTCCGAGAGATACTCCACCCGCTTTGAGGCAACGGGTAATTTCCTGCATGACCCGCATCGGATCTCGGACATGTTCGATCACATCCCAGGTGACGATAAGATCGAACGTATTGTCGCCAAATGGCAACGTCTCTCCGAGACCAGTCACAAAGCGGGTATTCTTCGTTCCGAAGGAAATCCCAGCGCGCTCGGCAATGTTCATCACATGAGGAAACGGCTCCAGACCAACAAAGCTGGCTGATGGATGTCGATCAGCCCACGCGAGAACATTGCCGCCATAGCCACAGCCCAAATCGAGCACAGTCTTGCCATCGACCATCGACTCATCAAGCCCAAACAGCCCGAAGAAGCGTCGATTGTTGTCGGTCTTCATCTCCAATAATGTCTGCCAGAAAGGCTCACCGGCTCTTGCCGACGCCGACAATCTCTTTTCGGCAGGAGCTTGACCGATCAGCGGCAGCTTGCGTGTGGCCCGCACTAATCCCACGATGAATGGGATCGCGGGGCTTCTTACCCCGGAGGTTTGCATCGGATTGCTGGCGGGCCGGCTTCCGCCGCGCTCGACGAGTCAAGATGGGGCGCCCTCCGGCACAACCACAGGCCCAGACCGCCGAGCGCAAGAAACGCAAGGCCCAGAGATGGGAGGATCGCCGACGACGACAGATACAGGCCGTCCCAGAATCGGATGTGCTCGTCCGGGTGGCCCGGGGTGGTCTTGATGTAGATCCGCGGGCCGAACCAATACCGGATCGGCGGGAGCTTGCCGAGCCTCTTCCCGCCGGCATCCAGCACAAACACATTGTTGAAGAGCGAGAGCCAATGCATGTAATACGTTTCCAGGCGCGCCGGATACTTCACCGGACCGTAATAGATGGGAACAACCGCCCGGGAAGTCCCCTCCAGGAGAGCCCGCTGGATCTCCTCCGCGCCCAGCAGGACTCCATCTCTCGCGAAACTCACGTTGAACGTGGGGTCGAAGATCACCCATCGTCCATCCTGTCGCACCTCGACCGTGGTATGCGAGTCGTATCGGTCGCCGAGGTTCCGGCTCAGGCCGATGATCCTGGCTTGCAGCCCGTTCCCGCGCGCCGCCGCCGCGTACAGGTGTGCCATCCCGAAGCACACCAATCCCCCACCCGCTTTCGCGTGCTCCAGGAACTGCGTCGCCCCCCCTTTGGGATCCGGCCCGACCCGCTCTACGTGGTTCATGACCTGGCTCAGCAATTCGACCGGCTCCTTCCCCCGGAACTCGCGAGCCATCACCTCTAGCTCCTGCACCTCGGAAGGCGATGGTGCGACCGCGGAAAGCCGCTCGACGGGAACGAGACGGACCACCATCCCGTGAGCGCTCAGGTGCCAGAGCAGAACAGCGCTTGCCAGGAGCAAGACAAGCCCGAGGGACACCAGACACCAAGAGCATCCGACCGCACGGATCCGGAGATACCCCGCGCGCGCCTCGCGCACCGGGCCGGGCGCCACGGGAGCGCTTGGCGTCTTCCCCTCTTTCCCAGGCATGATGTTGCTCATGTCGCTTCGAGTCGCCTCACCGCGCGGCGCCTGTGATCAACTCACTGTAAGCGGCCAAGTAGCGGTCTCCGTCAAAGTGGCGCGCCGCCGCCTCCCGACAGCGAACGCGAAGCGTCGCGCGGTTGGCGCGAATCTCGGCGGCCACGCGATCGAGGGAAAGCGCTTCGCCGAAAACGTACCCCACCCGTTCCCGCCGGACGATCTCCGGACAATCCCCCACCCCCGGGCTGACCAGGACGGGCACCCCGCACGCCAGGTACTCGGCAAACTTCACCGGGGAGGCGACTCGGTTGACCGGGCTTCGGTCTCGCAGCAGGAGTCCCAAATCCGCCAGGGCCAGGTAGTGCTGAATCTCACCGTGAGGGACGGACCGGATCGTGACCCCTGCTTCTCGCCCGAACATCGCCTGGGCCTCCGACAGATTCCCGGTCAACAGCAGGAGCCGCGTCCGTTCCTGGATCGCCCGGAAGCCGCGGTGCGCGGCCAAGACCGCCTCGGGGCGATTCCAGGCCGAGAGCGACCCTGCGTACACCAGAACGAAGTCCCGGGTCGGATCCAGCCCCAGCTCTTCCCGGACGCGTTCGACCGCGGCGTCGTCCGTCTGCGTGAGGTGCGGGTCGTAGCAGCACGGGATGACGACCAGTTTCCCTGCCGCTTCCCGTCGCCACCCTCGCGTGCGGCGGCGAAGGCGCCCGGAGACACAGAGCACCCCGTCGGCCCGGCGGAGGGCCCACTCTTCCAGGCCCCGGAGAAACCGGTGCATCCGTCCCCACCGAACGATCTTGCCCTGGAGCGCAAACTCCTCGCTGAGGACGCCGCGGTAGTCCAGGATCAGCCGGGTCCGACGCCGCAGGGCGGCGAGGCCAAGGCAGAACAGGCTGACGGGGTTCCGACCCATCAGGACGGTCCCGGGCCGGGCGCACGCCCATGCCGCCAGCGACAAGCGAGCGAGGTTAAGCCAGGTGATCGGATGCCGGATCCCATGATTCCGACCGACTCGGACCCGGACCGCCGCGGGCAGCAGGCGGCGATAGCCCTCGTCGCCGGTCTTCTGGAGAGCGAAGAGATCAACCCCCTCGACGCCGAGGAGCCCGCTCAGCCGGCCCAGCAGGGGAAAGGTCTGCGCCAGGATGACGTTATCGTTGATGTTGTCGATCGTGAAATAGACGATACGCATACGGTCAGCGTACCTCGATTCGGAACCGGCAGTCCACGGGAAGATCGGCCTCGAGGCGCAGACGGATCGCACTTGCCGGCTCCTTGACGCCGTAGCGCGACGAGACGAAGGCCTCGNNNCCGGCCGGGCCGCATGACGGGCGCCTTGCGAACCGATCTCCACAAGGCTGAGCAGTGCCCGGGCCGAGCCGCCCGCCAGCTCCCACTGCCCTTCCCCCACCCGATGGACGGCGACGCCCGGGGCCAGCGTGAAGTTCCAGGCGAGGCCGTGTCGTCCGCTCCCTTGAAGCCAATCGTGCAGTTCGATGCACCGAGATCGCTTGTCCAGACGGACCTCCCGCCGGTGGATCACCGGCGAGCTGAGGCGGGCGTAGCCGTCGTGTTCGCCCACAAAGCGGTCCGCCTCTGGCGTACTCTCCCACGCGAGGCACCGCGGGACGGCATCCGCGTGGAGCCAGAAAAGCCCCCCTTCGCCGAAACGGTTTTGCTCCGCATCATCCACCATCACCGTGTTGTGCGCGGCAGTGGAGCGGAAGCGGTTTCGCCAGGCCGGCTCCGGCGTGTAGAGGTAGCTTCCGGAATCCACGATCAGGTCTTGGCCATCCGCGTGGAGCTCGAAGCTCAGCACGTCATTGTGTTTGTGGTTCCCGATCCCCCGCGTTCCCACCGCACCGCACGTGATCAGGAGGTACAGCCCCTTCTCGCGCATGAGGTAGATGCCCGAGTCTGGGAATGCCCGGCTGCCGACGGACGCGGCGACGACACGCGGCCGGCGGCGATGCGACCCCGCCAGCAGCCAGATCGCCTCCTCCGTCCGCTCCCCGGCGGCAGCAGACCAGTCGTCGCACTGGAAGAATGCCCCACCGGTCGCCAGCAGGTGCCGGTGATCCCGCGGATCCCAGGCCCCATAGTCGGCAAGGATGTGGAGCCGGCCGTCGTCGGCGTCGCCCACCTGCGGGGCCAGCCCGCTGGGCTTCGTGTACCACAGGATGAAGTCCAGCATGGACCGCAGCCGATCGAGAAACGGCTCCGGCGGCGTCACCCCGTTCCGGCGGCAGAGGATCGTCACGGCGAGGAACATCTCCGTCACCAGCCGATGGTAGGGGATGCTCGACTCGTAGTCCGCGCCGTCGGGATGGACCTGCCGCTCGATCTCGCGAAACGTCTCCGCCAGGGAAAACTCTCGCCATGCCTGGGCCTCGCGGAAGGCCGGGCAGGCAAATCCCAGCCCCACCAGACCGACCAGATTCGCCAGGTAGTGGTTGCTGGTGATCCCATCGGCTGCCCGCTCGAGGTTCCTTCGGATGTGGCGCCCGTGGGCGAGCAGCGACCCGGCGAGCCGGCGGCGGAAGGCGGGCGTCACCTGCGCCGCCTTCTGGAAGAAGGCGTATCCCCACAGCCAGTTGAAGGCCCGGATGGCGATGTCCATGCTGCAGATCCAGTTGACGCCGAATTCCGGAGGGTTGTCGTCCATCCAGTGCGTCAGCTCGGAGACGAACTCCGCGGCGTAGCGCTCCTCGCCCGTGAACCAGTACGCCTTCCCCAGCGTGGGGAGGTGCTGGAACCGGGACAGCTCCCAGGGGACCTTCACGTCGGCTCCGAGGGTGTCGCCGTAGGGCAAGCGCGCGAAGAAAGCCCGCGGGTCCCAGCGGAATCCGCTCTTGAAGTCCCGGTGCCAATCGATCTTCGGGCCGAGCGGCGTCGGGCCCGAACCGAGGAGATCAAAGGAATGGGCGCAGATGACATCGGCCGACCGGATCATGGCCGCAACCGCATCCGGATGTCCGGTTCGGACCCCCTCCACGGCGCGATCGCGGTCGCCCGCCGTGAGGAAGAACCCCGGCGCGTGAATCAACCCGACGCCGTCCGGCATCGCCCCGCCCCGCGCCTCCGATCGCAGGGCGCCCCGGAGGGCGCGATCGCCGATCTCCGTGCCCCAGATGCGCGCCCGGGCCTCCGTCGCCACCTTGCCCATGGCGGCTCGCGCCCGCCGGTTGACGGCGGCCGCCAGCCCAGGGAGGGAAAGACGCCGGCCCCGCTAGAGCATGTAGCGGAGGCTATGTCGCACGCACCTGGCTCCCCCCGCCGCCCTTCGGGCCGGCCGGAAGCATCGCCGGGCCGACCGCCCGCCCCTCGATCCACTGCCGATGCCACAAGGCGAAGTTCAACAGGAACCAGCTCAGCGTGGCGTTGTTGCTCTGGAGCAGGCGATCCACGTATCCCACGTCGAAGTAGGGCTGGTCGGCGGCGAACCGGTGGAGCGATTCCCGCACGACAGGTCCCAGCTCGCGCAGGAACCACTCCGCCACCGGAACACCGAATCCCTGCTTCCGGCGGTCGATGATCGGGTCGGGGATGACCCCGCGAACGGCGCGCTTCAGCAGATGCTTCAGCTCCCCGCCGCGCATCTTCGTCGCCTGCGGGATCCCCATGGCGAAGCGCACGAACTCGTGATCCAGGAACGGGACGCGGGCCTCGACGGCGGTGGCCATCGTCATCTTGTCCACCCGCATGAGGAGGAGCTCCGGCAGGCGGAGCTTGAGGTCCATGTACCCCATCCAGGTCAGATCGTCCGGGACCGGCGCCCGCTCCAGGAACCGCCGGCGATGCTCCATCACCACCTCGTGCGAGGAGAGCGTCCCCAGCCGTTGACGAACCCATGGGGTCAGGAGCTCCGCCTTCTGTGTCTCGAAGAAGGCCTCGGCGCCGCTCCAGAAGAGGGTCTCCCCCTCCGCGCCGCGACGCAGACACTCGTACGGGAGGCCGTGATGCTTCCCGGCGGCGCGCAGCAGGGCGGGTGCCATGCGCCGCAGCGGCCGCGGAAACATCGCGAAGGGTCGATTCCACCCGGCGACCCTGAGAAACCAGTTCCAGAGAGGGTAGCCGCAGAAGAGCTCGTCGCTTCCCTCCCCCACCTGGCACACGGTGACGCCGTGCTGCTTGGCGAGTCTGGCCACGAAGTAGACCGGCACGCACACCGGATCCGCGATGGGCTCGTCCTGGTGATGGATGAGCTGCGGGAGAAAGTCGATCAGGTCCTCCACCCCGATCGAGACCTCGTGATGGTTGGTGCGGAACCGATCCGCGATCTGTCTCGCGTACGCAAATTCGTTGTAGCGTTCCTCGCCCGTGAACCCGATCGAGAAGGTCTCTACCGGGCGATCCATCAGCTCGGCCATCAGCGCCACGTTCGTGCTGGAATCGATGCCGCCAGAGAGGAAGACACCGAACGGCACGTCGCTCACCATCCGGTAGCGGATAGACTCCCGCAGAAGGTCCAGAATCCGCTCCGCCAGTGTCGCCTCGTCCTCGATCGTCGGGGGGCGGACGTCCGTGAAGACGTCCCACCACTCCTCCTCTCGGACGCTCCCATCCCGCTCCACGGTCAGCGTATGGCCGGCCGGGAGCTTGTGGATCCCCTCGAAGAGGGTCAGCGGCGCGGGTGTCGTCAAGAAGGAGAGGTAGTGGTGCAGGCCGGGAAGGTGCACGGCCCGCGGGATGCCGGGAAACGCGAGAATCGCCTTGATCTCCGAGGCGAAGAGGAAACGCCCGCCCTGGCAGGTGTAGTAGAGCGGCTTGATCCCGATCCGATCGCGGACCAGCCAGAGCCGCTCTTCCCGCGCATCCCAGATCGCCAGGGCGAACATGCCGCGCAGCCGATGGAGCATCTTTGGCCCGTACTCGGCGAAGAGGGCCAGCAGCACCTCGGTGTCCGACTCGCTGCGAAAGTCGTACCCCTTGGCTTGCAGTTCCTTGCGCAATTCGCGGAAATTGTAGATCTCCCCGTTGAAGACGATCCAGTAGCGGCCGTCCACGGAGGCCATGGGCTGGTGACCCAGCGAGGAGAGATCCAGGATGCTCAGGCGCCGGTGCCCCAGCCCCAGCCTGCCGTCGGGGGTCAAATAGACCCCGGCATCGTCCGGCCCCCGATGCGCCATGGTGTCCCGCATTTGAACGATCGTCTCCGCCTGGAGAGGAAGACCCGCATTGCCATAGTTGTAAACGCCGACGATCCCGCACATGTGTCGATGCTCCGCCTGAAATCTCTGCGAGGTTCGCCTATTTCACGGCCCGGGCGTACAGGAACCACCCGAGCCACCTGGAGAAAAGATCGAGCAGGGGTCCCCCCCCGGGCACCCGGAGTACCGGGCGGATCGGGAGAGACCGGACCCGCAGCTCGACCCTGCCGAATGCTTTCAGGAGCTGGCGCACCTGCCGCCGGCTGAACGTCCGGCCGATCGGATTGTCCGCGCCGTCGATGCGCCTGGCGACGTCCGGCGGCCGATGCCCCCTGAACTGTGGATGCAGCACACCATAGAGTGGGTACAGCAGCCGATAATGCAATGAGTTTCGATGATACAGCATGAGGGCAAATGACCCGCCCGGTGTGAGCACCCGATGGATCTCGGAGATCGCCGATTCGATGGATGGGATGTGGTGAAGAACCCCCACCGAGACGACACGCTCGAACATGCCGCCCTGAAACGGAAGCCGCTCGGCGTCGGACTGAACGAAGTCGCCGTTCAGGCCTGCGAGGGCAAACCGTTTCCGGCTCAGCTCCACCGCGGCCTGCGTGAGATCTATCCCATACGTCCGGGCGTCATGGCAAGCGTACCGGCTGAGCACATACCCGTTGCCGCAGCCGACATCCAAAACCCGCTTGCCCCGAAAGCGATCGAACGCATAAATCTCCTCTTGCACCCAGGCCGGTTCGGCCACAAGTCGGAGCCGGTCAAACGCCTCGAAGAACTCCCGCGAGCCGGGAGGCGATGCGATCGCCGCCGCGGCGACGGGATTGCGCTCCCAGAACGCGCGCACGTCCGCAGTCGTCGGGGTCGGGGTGGTGGTGACGCGCTCATCCTGCTCAGGCTGCATGGGAACCCCGTCCGTGTTCCGGGAGCAGGCCGCTCTCGATCAGCTTCGCCAGGATTCGCTCCACGTGCGCCGTCCACGTGTGCCGGCGCACCACCTCCTCGCGAGCCGCCTCGCCGAGTGTCCGGCGCAGCTCGGGATCCTGGGCAAGCGTCAGGATGGCCTTCGCCAGGGCGCCGACGTCGCCCGGCGGGACGAGCCACCCCGTCTTCCCGTGGGTAAGGATCGTCCCGATCTGGTCCAGATCGCTCGCGACGACCCCCTTCCCCATGGCCATGTATTCGAAGAGTTTCGTCGGCGAACCGAAGAAGGGGCTGCCGTCCGGGTTTCCCACGTGGGGGGAGACCAGCAGGTCGCACGCCGCGAGGTAGCCCGCCGCCTCGTCTTGCGCCACCAGCCCGGTGAAGGTCACCCGGCCGCCGACCCCGTCCGCGGCGACGATCTCGCGGACCTTGGGCATGGTGTTGCCATCCCCCACGAACAGGACGTGGGCCTGCGGGAAGGCCTCGGTCACGGGCCGAACGGCCCGGGCCAGCACCTCGGCCCCGTGCCACAGACCGAATGTCCCGATAAAGCCGATGACCAGCCGCCCCTCCACCCCCAGCCGCTTCCGCACGGGGCCGCCGTCGATTCCCGGGTGGTAGCGGGCGGGATCCACCGCGTTCGGATTGACCAGGAGCCGATCCGGCGGGACCCCGCGCGCCGTCACCTCGTCGCGCAAGGCCTCTGACACGACGACCACGAGATCGGCGGCCACGAGATTGGCGCGCTCGACGCGATCCCCCAGCTGCTCGAAGAACAGCCGCGTCCCCCAGTGGCGGGCCACCCAGACCTCCGGGCCGTTGTACTCGAGGACAAAGGGGCAGCCCAGGCGCCTGGCGGTCCACGCCCCGGCAGAGTTGAAGACGGAGTAGCGCTGATACACGAAATCCGGGGGGCGATCGCGGAAGAGGCGACAGCAGTGGCGCGCGAAGCTGTCGCTGTATGCCAGGAACGGCAGGTCGGGGAAATTGCGCATCCATCGCAGGCGGGGATGGACGATGGACACCTCCGCCCCCAGCCGGCGCGCCGGTGGAAAATCCGCCGTCCCCACGTATGTCACGTCCATCCCGGCGGCTCGCAGACCCAAGAGGACGCCCGTGGTATGCGCCACGGAGCCGCCCGCCTTACTTTCCTGCCACAGGTTCGCCCGCAAGTAGGCCACGCGGCCGCTGGCGGAGCGAGCGGGAAAGGGCGTCCGCCGGCTTCGCATGAGCCGGTGAGCTTTCCACCGACCGGTGCCATAGACCACCGGAAAGCCGACCAGGTCCACGAGACATCGTGCCAGCGCCTGCAGACCCCCCAGCAGACCGACGCCCACCTCATGCCCCTGGCTATCGCACAGGGCCTTGCGGCTCGCCCGGAGCAGGAACAGATAGCTCAGGATGAAGTCACGATAGAGCGGCGCCTCGATATCGGTCAAAAACGCCACGGCGAGATCAAATCGACGCAGCAGCAGGCGCAGCGCGAGGCTGGGCTGCTGGCGCAACTGCCGGAACGAGACCAGCAGGGTCGGCGGCGCTCCAAAACGCCGCTCGATGTGGGCCGCCGCTTGCGCCACGAGGCCGGAATCGGCCAGACACAAGATGTTCCCGCCGGACGGACCCGGTCGGCAGACCAGATACCACCCGGCCGCGGCGAAGCGCGGCAGGAAATCGCCGATCCAGGCATTCAATGCGATGAAGGCACGGCGATTGCGCAGATAGAAGTGGGAAATCTTTCCGCAGACGGGGCTGCTGTTGCCCGCCCGCGCGATCGTGAGTCCCGCCGCGGTCACGATCCGCTTGACCCGCGACCACCGAAAGCGCTGGACGTGGGGCGACGCGGTGTTCTGCGTGCTGGTCAGGTATTCCCAGGGAGGTGGCGATGGCGGTGGCGCGGGCTGCCAGCCGATCAGTCGCTTGATCGGGGCCTTCAGCCGCTGTGTGAATCGCCCCCAGCGCTCATGCCAGCGGAGGATGCGGCCCCCGAGCCCCGCATCATCCCACAGGTACTGTTCCCATTCGAACCACCCGTACCCATTCGGCGTCGTCAGGACCACGATCCCCTTGGGAGTGAGCAGCGTTCGCAGTGCACGGAGGAAGGCCGGCGGGTCCGTTACATGTTCCAAGACCTCGGAGGCGATGACGACGTCGTAACGCTCATCCGCCGCCGCCAGGCTGCCGACCTCACCCTGAAGGAACGCGGCATTCTTGTACGGATTCACCCGGCGCGCCGCCTCGATCGAGTCCCGGTCGATGTCGACCCCGGTGATCTTGTAGCCGATGCTGGCGAGGGGAAGCGTGATCATGATGCCGGTCCCGCACCCCACATCGAGAACGGACAGGTCGCCGGAGGCTTTTCCTTCCCCGACCCGCAACGCCTCGATGGCGTCCACGATGAAATTGAGTCGCTTGCGATGGGCGTAGACGTTCTCCTGCGCCGCCGCCCACCAATCCCTCGGTGGCATCTGTTGGGACGACTGCGGGGCGTTGCTGCGCATTGTTCCGGTCATGCCCTAGGACACCTGGCGCGCGGCTAGAAGGCTCCGCGCCGAATCATACAACCGACGGACGTCCGGGCCGTTCAGGACGAAGGCGAGACGCCAGGGAGCACCGCTGTCCGCCAGGAAACGCCTGAAGACCAGAACGGACATCACCGCATAGGTCACGGTGGAAGCCGCGGCCGCCCCCGTCGCCCCCCAGCGGGGAATCAGAATCAGATTCAGCCCGATGTTGAGCAAGAGGCCGACGCACCAATAAACCACCAGGACTGCCGGATAGCCGCGCCCGGCAAGATCGTTGGCCACGATGGCCTCCAGGCTGAGGGCGAAGACACCGGGAAGGAGCCACAGGAGGGGGCGCACGGAGTCCGTGAAATCCGATCCATACAGCAAGAGGATCATGGGTCTTGCCAGCAGCGCCGCTGCGAGACAGACGGCGCCCATCAGGATCACCGCAAACCGACAGGCCATGAGGGTAAGACCCCCTTCGCCTGCCTGATCCCTGGCGATCCGTGGGAAAAGGATGGTTCCGATGGCGATGGGCAACATATACAAGAGATCGGCGAACCCGACGGCTACAGAGTAGATGCCGGCCTCGGTCACCCCGTTGAAATAGTTCACCATCAGGAGGTCGATCCGGATCACCAGGAAGGCGCAGAGGCATGCCAGATAAAACTTCATGCCATACCGGAGCATGTCGCGAGCCAGGTCGCGGTCAATGCCTGACGACAGGGGTGCCTCGCGCAGCACGATCCAGATTGTCACCAGACTGCCGCCCACACTGATGGCGAGTCCGGCCATCAGAAGCTCCCACACTCCGAGATGGAGAACGTACAGCACCAGGATGGTCGCCAACAGCCCGACCCCCTTGCCCGCCAGGTCCACGACGTTGAAAGCGAAGATTCGCTGCATGCCCAGGAGAAGATTCTGGAAATAGAGCGAGAGGAGACTGAAGGGGATCACCACCACGGGAATGAGCATATAGCCTTCAGGGATCTCGCCGAGACTGCCGGGAAACAGCCAGGCGGCGGCCAGAACGAGTCCGGACAGCAGAACGCCCATCCAGAGGCCGGCCCACAGGGAGAGCGTGGCGATCCGTCGCAGTGCCGATGGCTGGCGGGCCGCAAAATAGGTCGTCGAGGCATGAAGTCCCAGGTCGCCGAATTGCACGGCCAGGGAGGTGATGAGCCCGATCACCGCCATTGCTCCCTTGCCGGAGGGACCCAACACGCGCGCCGCGATTACGCTTGCCAGAATGGTGATGAAGAGTCCCACCACCCGGGCGCCGAACGTCAGCGACACGTCGTAGAGAAACCCTCCCCTCGCTCGCGCGACCGCGCTCACCGTCGCTCCTGTTCTCTTTCTCGCTTGCGGGCCCGCCCGCTCCACGGAGGAAGGTCCCGGATCCCCATTCCGGCAGGTGAGCCTGGTCCGCTCCGACTTACTTCGTACACTTCGCGATGAGATACCACCCCATCCGCTGTCGGCGCTCCAGCCAGCCAACGATCCCGTCGGGTACCAGGCGTCCCAGGGTGCCGAAATGTGACCGGTCCAGATGCGCACACTCGATTTGGACAACGGGAAATCGCCGAAGCAATCGGCGGAGGGAGCCACGAGAGTACACCTTCACCAATGGACATGCGTCGCTATGCCGGCGGACTTCAATCCTGGACAGTGTCCGGCGATACGACTCACGCAAGCAACCCAACCGCAGCAGATACGATTCCAACAGCACCGAAGACAGGAAGAACGCTGAATAGCGGTGGTATACGCCGATGATAGCGCGGCCACCCGGCTTGAGAACCCGATAGATCTCCTCCGCAGCCTTCTGGGTATTCGGCGTATGGTGGATCACCCCGAAGGTGTATACCACGTCAAATGCGCCGTCCTTAAAGGGTAGGTTCTCCGCATCCGCCAGTCGAAGGTCGGCGGGTACGCCATAGAGCGAGAAGCGCTGACTCGCAATCTGTAGATGCGTCGGAGAGAGATCGACACCGGACGCTAGCGCGCCTGACGATGCGAACTGGAACAGGTCCGTCCCCATCCCGAAGCCGACTTCCAGCAGCCTCTTCCCGGCAAAGCATGCGAACTCGAGCGTGGATTTCATCCAGGGGCCGTACTCATCGTACCGGTTTGCGTCCACCCGCTCGTAGAACGCCTTGGTCCCGACTTCCACCCCCTCCGCGCCCGAGAATCCACACGGGTCCCGCGTCCATTGTTCGATGGCCTCGCGCTTGTCGTCAAACAGTGCGCTCATGCGAGCCCCGACCTCTGCGGAGGACTTGCCTTTGAGCACCCCGGCTCCCCTCCGCCCCCGGCCTGGTCGCCGATCGCGAAGCTCAGCTCGGTCACCTCGACCATCTCCTCCAGGCGCATGGCCGCCTCGGCCTGGCCCGTAGCAAACCGGTGGAAGGCTTCCAGCTCGGCGCGGTGCCCCTTGTCCTGCAGCGTCGTCCGCATCCCGGAGATCTTCCCGCCGTGGATCTCCAGGCTTCGGTAGTCGTCGAGCGTGACCACCTTGCCGTCGGCATAGATCTCCATGGCTTCCTTGGGGAACTCCCGCGCCCCGAGGGCGGTGTACAGGAGCGTGCAGACCGAGCCGTCCCGGTATCGAAGGGTGGCCACGAAGTTCTCGTCGGCCCGGCAGTCCGCCGCGGAGGAGCGGATCGCGGTCGCCGTCACCTCGGCGGCGGGGACGCCGATCAGATAGGCGAACAGGTCCAGGATGTGACAGGCCTCGCCCACGATCCGCCCTCCGCCCTCGGGGCCGTTGACCCAATGGCCCGCGGGCAGCGGACCGGCGTTCATCCGATAGCGGATGAGCAGCGGCTGCGCGTGCGCGGCGATGATCTCCTTTGCCCGGACCGCATGGGGGGAGAAGCGGCGATTGAACCCCACCATGAACGCGGGGCAGGCGCCCGCCGCCCGCAGATCGTGGATCGTCTTGACGAGGTCGGCCAGCTCTTCGCGGGCGATCGCCATGGGCTTCTCGACAAAGACGTGCTTCCCCGCCCGCAAGGCCTCCGCCGCCTGGGTCGCGTGCAGGTGATGCCGCGTACAGATGAAGACGGCATCCACCTCCGGGTCGTCCAGCACCTGCCGGTAGTCGGTGGCCGCCACGGCCGCCTCATACTGGCGGGCCACTGCGACGGCACTGGTCCCCTGCCGGCTGACGATGGCGCGGATCTCGTACCGATCGGCAAGCTGCTTCAAGTTCGGCAGGTGCGTGGCCTGGGCGAACCCGCCCGCTCCGATGATCGCCACTCGCAGCCGACCGTCACGCCCCCTCGGTCGGGGTGTCACGACGATCCGGCGTTCCAGGAGGCGGCGGTCGGCGGCGACCGGGTTCTGGAGCAGCACCGTGAGCGGCCCCCCCTCGGTCTTGATCGTCTCGTAGGCCTTGGCCGCGTCGGCCAGAGGAAAGACCGACGCGATCAGCGGCGCCAGCCGGATCTTCCCCGCCGCCACCAGGTCGAGGTAGGCCGCCATGTTCCGGTTCTCGGTCCAGCGGACATACCCGAACGGGTAATCGATCCCCCCCTCCTCGTACAAGGGGTCGTAGCGGCCCGGCCCGTAGGAGGTGGACATCAGGAGATCGAGTTCTTTGTGGTACATCTCGGCCCGCCGGAGGTCGAGACCCACGTCTCCCACCACCACCACCCGGCCCTTCCGCCGGGCGAGCCGCATGGCGAGATTCACCGGATCGTCGCTCCGCGTCGCCGCGGTCAGGATCACCGCATCCAGGCCGTACCCCTGCGTGAGAGCCAGGATCCTGGCTTCCAGGCCGCCGTCGGTCGGCACCAGCCCCTCGTCCAGGCCGAGCGATCGCGCCAGCTCCACGCGCGTCCGCTGCAGGTCGATCCCCACCACGCGGCAACCCGCCGCCTTGAGGAGCTGGACCGTGAGCTGCCCCACCAACCCGAGACCGATCACCCCGATGGTTTCGCCCAGCGTCGGCTGTGTGCGCCGCACCCCCTGCAGGGCGATGGCGCCCAGGGTCGCCGTGGCGGCCGCCGCCAGATCAACCGTCGGGGGGACGGCTACCGTGAGGTTCTGCGGCACGACCACCGCCTCCGCATGGTTGGCGTACCCGGCCCCCGCGCACGCGACGCGATCCCCGGGCCGAAAGGACTCAACCCCCTCATCCACCTCGGCCACGATCCCGGCGCAACTGTAGCCCACGGCGGAACCGAAGCCGAGACGCCCCTGCACCAGCGCCTTGGTCGCCCGGAACCCCCGGGTCTTGACCGAGGCGATGACCTGGCGGACCTTCTCCGGATGGCGCAGCGCGCTCCGGATCAGGCCCACCCCCATCTTGACCTCCGACGTGGACAGGGTCGCCGTTTCCGTTCCCGGACTGATGCAGGAGAAGGCGACCTGGACCAGCACGCCGCCGGACAGCAGCGCCGGCGCCGGCACCTCTTCCACGACGGCTTGCCCGTTCCGCAGCATGACCTGCTTCATCGACCCACCTCTTTCCGCGCCGCATGCCGGCGCAGGACCTCCACGATCCGCCTGGCAGCCTGCCCGTCCCACAGGGGCGGGACGGCCCCCCGCGGCGCTTCGCCGTCGAGGAGACGCAGGGCCTCGGCCGCGATCCGATCGGGGCGCGTGCCGATGACCCGGTTCGTCCCGATGCTGACCGTGATCGGCCGCTCCGTATTCTCGCGGAGCGTCAGGCACGGAATGCCCAGGGCCGTGGTCTCTTCCTGGATGCCTCCCGAGTCGGTCATCACGAAGCGGGAATCGATCAGGAGGCTGAGGAAATCGAGATACCCCAACGGAGCGCACAGCCTGAGATGGTCGAGCCGGTGGAGCCGCGCCTCCAAGCCGAACTCGGCCAGCCGCTTGCGCGTGCGGGGATGGACGGGAAACACGACGGGACACCCGGGCAGGATCGTCTCCAGGCCGTCCAGCATCCGCCCGAACGCCTCCGGCTCGTCCACATTGCTCGGCCGGTGCAGCGTGAGCACGGCGTATCCGCGCGGCGCGAGACCCAGCGTTTTGGCGGCCCGCCGAGCGCGGCCCATGGGCTCGTATTTTCGGAGCGTATCGATCATGACGTTTCCCACCCGGTGAATCTTGGCGGCGGGAATCCCCTCGTGAAGTAACTGCGCATCCGCGTCTTCGGACGGCGTGAAGAGATACTCCGACAGGTGGTCGGTGAGCGTCCGGTTGATCTCCTCGGGCATCGTGCGATCGAAACTCCGCAGGCCGGCCTCGACGTGGGCCACCGGCACCAGGAGCTTGGCTGCCGCCAGCGCGCAGGCCAGCGTCGAGTTCAAGTCGCCGACAACCACCACCAGGTCCGGTCGCGCCTCCTCCAGGACCTTTTCGAACTCGACCAGCACCTTGGCCGTCTGCTGGGCATGGCTTCCCGACCCGACCCCGAGGAAGAAGTCCGGCTCGGGGATCTCCAGATCTTCGAAGAACGCCCGGGACATCTCGTGATCGTAATGCTGGCCGGTATGCACGAGAAGGGGCTGAATCGTGGGAACCGCCCCCATCGCCTCCATCAGCGGGGCGATCTTGATGAAGTTCGGCCGGCCCCCGACCACGTTGATGATTCTCAGCCGTCCCCCACTTTCCATGTCGTCCCCGCCGCCTTGGAACGCGGCCCCTAACGCCGGCCCCAGCGGATCACCTTGCGCACCGCCGCGACCACGTCCGCGACGTCCCCGTCGGTCATCTGGGGAAACAGGGGGAGCGTGAGGAGGCGATCGGCCGCCTCCTCGGCCGCGGGGCACAGCCCGCGGTCCGTGCCGAAGCGCTCGCGATAGAACGGGTGCAGGTGCACCGGCAGATAGTGCACGCTCACCCCGACATTCTCGGCCCGGAGCGCCCGGAACACCGTCTCGCGATCCTCGCGCAGCCGATCCGGCTCGATCCGCAGGGGGTAGATGTGCCAGGCGTGGCGCGACCCGGCCAGCGTGGGAGCCGGCAAGAGCTCGGCCATCGGCGCGAAGGCCGCCTGGTACTGACGGGCGATGGCCTCGCGGCGGGCCAGCCCGGCATCCAGTCGGCGGAGCTGACTGATCCCCAGGGCGCTCTGGATGTCCGTCAGCCGGTAGTTGAACCCGAAGGTCACCATGTCCTGCCGCCAGGTGGCCTGCCGGTCTCGCACCTGTTTGTCGATGCCGTGATTGCGGAACCGGCGCAGCTTCTCGGCGAGGTGCGGGTCGTCGGTGGTGACCATCCCGCCCTCCCCCGTGGTGATGTGCTTGACCGGATGGAAGCTGAACGTGGTGAGGTCGCCCAGGCTCCCGATCCGCCGGCCGTTCCATTCCGCTCCCAGGGCGTGCGCCGCGTCCTCGATGATACGGAGGCCGCGTGTCTGCGCGATCGCCCGGATCCGGTCCATGTCGCAGGGAAGACCCGCGAAGTGGACGGGGAGGATCGCCTTCGTCCGTGACGTCACCGCGGCCTCGACCCGCTCCGGGTCGAGGTTCAGCGTGGCGGGATCGATGTCGGCAAAGACCGGGATGGCGCCGCAATAGAGGAGGCAGTTGGCCGAGGCGAGGAAGGTGAGCGGGCTCAGGATCACCTCGTCGTCGGGACCGAGCCCCGCCACGATCGCCGCCGCGTGCAGCGCCGCCGTCCCCGACGAGAGCGCCACGGCGAACCGCGCCCCCACCCGCGCCGCGAACGCCTCCTCGAACCGGGCGACCGTGGGCCCGTTGGTCAGCCAGTCGCCTCGGAGAACTTCGGTCACGGCCTGGATGTCGCTTTCGTCCACGTGCTGCCGGCCGTACGGAAGCATCCGCGCCCGCACCGGCGTCCCGCCCAGCAGGGCCGGGACCTCCGTCACGGCGTCCTGTCGCTCCGCCTCGTTCATGCCGTGCGCTCCCCGTACTGTTGCTGGTAGTACGACCGGTACTCCCCGGAGAGGATCTCCTGCCACCATGCCTCGTGCCCCCGATACCACTCCACCGCCTGCCGGAGGCCGGCGGCAAAGGGAATGGCGGGCGCCCAGCCCAGCTCCCGTCGAAGCTTGGCGTGGTCCAGCGCGTAGCGCCGGTCGTGACCCGGACGGTCCTTCACGGTCGTCAGGAGCGTCTCGGGCTTCCCAGTGAGGCGCAGGATCTCCCGCACCACCTCCAGGTTCGTCCGCTCCTCCCCGCTGCCGATGTTGTACACCTCGCCGGGCCGCCCCTCCGCCAGGACCCGGGCCAGGGCGCGGCAGTGGTCCTCGACGTGGAGCCACTCGCGCACATAGAGCCCATCGCCGTAGATGGGCAGCGGTACATCCCGGAAGGCGTTCACGATCATCAGGGGGATGAACTTCTCGGGGAACTGGAACGGCCCGTAATTGTTGCAGGTCCGGGTGATGATGACCGGAAGACCGTAGGTCACGTGGTAGGCTCTGGCCAGAACGTCCGCCCCGGCCTTGCTGGCGGCGTACGGGCTGTTGGGGAGGATCGGCGATTCCTCGACGAAAGCGCCGGAGCTGCCCAGCGTCCCGTACACCTCGTCGGTGGAGATGTGCAAGAACCGCCGCACCCCCGCGGCCCGTGCGGCGTCCAGAAGGACCTGTGTCCCCTCGACATTCGTCCGGATGAAATCCCCTGCCCCGAGGATCGAGCGGTCGACGTGCGTCTCCGCCGCGAAGTGGACGATCTGGTCCACGCCGTGCGCCGTCAGGGCCTTCCCCAGCGCCTCGCCGTCGCGGACATCGGCCTGCACGAAGACGTAGCGCGGCTCTTCCGTGAGATCGGCGAGGTTCCGCGGGTTCCCGGCGTAGGTCACCTTGTCCAGATTCACGATGCGGGCGGCCGGGTGCTCGCGGAGCAGGTACCGGACGAAGTTCGATCCGATGAAACCCATCCCGCCCGTCACCAGAATGGTTCCCGTCAACTGTCTCAATTCATCGTGCATGCGACCACTTCCCCCATTACATCGATTGCCGACACGCCTCCACCACCTCGTCCACCTGCCCGTCCGTGAGTTCCGGATACATCGGAAGGCAGAGGACCTCGCGGGCCGCCCGCTCCGCCTCGGGGAAATCCCCGGGGCGGTAGCCGAGGTCGCGGTACATCGGCTGCAGGTGGAGCGGAATCGGATAGTAGATTGCCGTGCGCACGCCTCGCTCCGCCATCCGGCGCTGCACCGCGTCCCGATCGGCCACCCGGATCGTGAACTGGTGGTACACGTGGGTCGAGCCCGGCGCTTCCACCGGCAGCGCGACCCCTGAGCCGGCCAGGCCCGCCCGATACCGGGCCGCGATGGCGCGTCGGCGCGCGGTCCACCGCTCGAGGAAGCCGAGCTTCACGCGCAGCACCGCCGCCTGGATCTCGTCCAGCCGACTGTTGAATCCCAGCTCCTCATGCAGATACCGCTCCCGCCCACCGTAGGCGCGGAGGCTACGCAGTCGGTCGGCCAACCCCTGGTCCTGCGTGGTGGCGAGCCCGCCATCGCCCAACGCCCCGAGATTCTTGGTGGGGTAAAAGCTGAAGCAGCCGATGTCGCCCAGCCCGCCGACGCGTCTTCCCTGATACTCCGCCCCGATGGCCTGGGCCGCGTCCTCGATCACGGCGATGCCGCGCTCGTGCGCAATCGCCGCCAGGGGCGCCATGTCGGCCGGCTGCCCGTAGAGGTGGACCGGGATCATGGCCCTGACCCGATCCTGTGGGTGGGGGCCCGGCCCTCGGCCGGCCAGGTACTCGGTCACGCGATTCGGGTCCAGGTTGAACGTGTCGGGCCGGATGTCCACGAAGACCGGGCGGGCCCCGATGTAGGAGGCGGAGGTGGCGCTCGCCACGAACGTGAAGGACGAGGTGAGAACGAAATCCTGTGGACCCACGCCCACGGCGCGAAGCGCCAGGTGCAGGGCATCCGTTCCCGAGGCCAGCGTCACCGCCCTGGCGACCCCGAGGAACTTCGCCAGCTCTTCCTCCAGGGCCGAGACATTGGGGCCGAGAACGAACTGGCCGCTCTCCAGCACCTGCTGAACCGCCGCGTCGATCCGCTCCCGGATCTCCGCGTATTGCGCCTTGAGGTTCAGGACTGGAACCGCCACGGATACGCTCCTCGAACATTTCACCGCAAAGCTCGCAAAGACCGCAAAACGAGCCAGGATCTGTGGATCGGGCCTCGGACCACGGATGGAAATCGTCCGGCTCGCTCAGACCGGGTGATTTCAGAACCCTCTGGAAACAGCGGGTCTTTCTTTGCGCCCTTTGCGCGCTTTGCGGTTCAACTGCAACGTTCGGTCTCGGCCGGCCCGACCGCCGGCTAACCTGTCATATTCTTGCACGTCGTGTTCCAGAAATGAAAAAGGGTGCTGGGAAAGGACCACAGCACCGGGTGAAGAGCCCTGCCAGCTCGGAAACTAGCTGTAAAATCGCAGAGTTGTCAAGGAAAAATGGTCCCCTGAAAGGGGTCGAAGTCGGAAAGATCACACGCCCGCCGGCCGGAAGTGTCGGATCAGGGCATCCGCGAGGGCGGGGATGGTGTACGCTTCCGGCACGATCTGGCTGACAATTCCGTATCGGGAGGCCGTCTCCGCCGTGATAGGGCCGATGCTGGCCACCACGACCCCTTGCAGGAGCGCTTGCGCCTCCTCGCCCACCAGATCGAGGAAGTGCTTCACCGTGGACGAGCTGGTGAACGTGACCGCGTGAATCTTCCCCTCTCGGAGCATGGCGCGAATCTGGTCGGCATCGGACGTGTTCTTGACCGTCCGGTATGCCGGGACGACATCCACCGCCGCCCCGCGGCGCGAGAGCTCTTCCGGGATCGTCTCGCGCGCCTCGGCAGCCCGGGCCAGCAGAATCCGTGCGTCGCGGATATCCTCGCTTCCGATCGCCTCGACCAGCGCCTCGGCCGTGAACTCACCGGGCACGAGGTCGGCCCGAAGCCCCCGCTCCAGGAGCGCGGCGGCCGTGGCCGGTCCGATGGCGCAGACCGTGATCCCGTGAAAGTCGCGCGCGTCCTTCGCCCCCGCGGTCAGCCGGTCCCAGAAGAACCGCACGCCGTTCACGCTGGTGAAGATCGCCCACCGATACTCGCGAAGTCGCCGGATCGCCGCGTCCAGCGGCTCCCAGCTCTCCGGGGGGACGATCCGGATCGTCGGAAATTCCACCACCTCGGCGCCGGCCGCCTCCAGCACCTGGGCGAAGGCGCTCGCCTGCTCGCGCGCCCGCGTGATCAGGATGCGCCGACCGAAGAGCGGCTTCCGCTCGACCCAGCGGAGCTTCTCGCGGAGCGCCACCACCTCGCCGACGACGATCAGTGCCGGTGGCTTCATCCCCCGGGATCGCTCGACGAGGGTCTGCAGCGTCCCCGTCACCACCTCCTGGTCCGCGCGCGTCCCCCAGCGGATCACGGCTGCGGGCGTCTCCGGCGCCCGCCCGTGCTCCACCAGCTTCCGGACGATCTCGGCTAGCTGCCCCACGCCCATGAAGAAGACCAGCGTCCCGATCCCCGTGGCGATCTTGTCCCAGGCGATGCCGGAGTCCGCCTTGGTCGGATCCTCGTGCCCCGTGACGAACGCCACCGTCGAGGTGAAGTCCCGGTGTGTCAGCGGGATGCCCGCGTAGGCCGGCGCGGCCACCGCGGAGGTCACGCCGGGCACGACCTCGAAGGGAACGCCTGCGGCGACCAGATCCTCGGCCTCTTCCCCCCCTCGCCCAAAGACAAAGGGGTCGCCGCCCTTGAGCCGAGCCACGATCTTCCCGGCTCGTGCCCGCTCGACCAGCAGGGCCCCGATCTCTTCCTGGGGAAGGGCGTGTGCCCCGCCACGCTTCCCGACGTAGATCAGCTCCGCATCCGGCTTCGCAAAGGCGAGCAGGCGGGGATTGGCCAGGGCGTCGTAGGCCACCACGTCGGCCTCTTCCAGACACCGCTTTCCCTTGAGCGTGAACAGGCCCGGGTCCCCCGGCCCTGCCCCGATCAGATAGACCTTCCCCGGGCAATCAGACATCGACACCGCCCCCTGCAATGCGGTCGAGAATCGCCCGCCCGCCCCGGGCCAGGAGATCCTCCGCCACCGTCGCCCCCAATCCGTCGGGATCCGCCGTCGTCCCCCGCGCGTCCCCCCGCACCAGGGCACTGCCATCGATCCCGGCAATCAGACCGCGCAGGAGGATCGCATCGCCCTCCACCGTGGCCCAGCCGGCGATGGGCACCTGGCATCCACCGCCCAGGCGGCGCAGCATGGCCCGCTCCGCGCGCACCGCGAGGTGCGTCTCGCGGTGATCCAGAACCGTCACGACGCGTTCAACGTTCCGCGTTCCACGTTCCACGTTCCACGTTCCACGTTCAACGTTCAACGTTTTACGTTCAACGTTCAACGTTCCCCGTTCAACGTCTGACGTCCCCCGCTCCCCTGCCCCCCCGCTCCCCTCTCGACTCTCGGCTCGTGGCTCGCAGCTCGCGGCTCGCGGCTCGCGGCTCGACTCGCGCACCTCGATCCCCAACGCCCCTTGCCCGACCGCCGGCAAGAGGACCTCGGGCGGGAGCGCTTCCGTCACCAGATGGCCGAGACCCAGCCTCTTCACTCCCGCGGCGGCCAGGATGATGGCATCGAGGCCCTCGCTGTCGAGTTTCCGGATCCGGGTGTCCAGGTTTCCCCGCAACACCATGATCGTCAGATCCGGCCGGTGGCGCAGGAGCTGCGCCTGCCGCCTGAGGCTGCTGGTCCCCACCCGCGCCCCTCGCGGAAGCGCCGCCAGCCGCGCGCCGGTTCGCGAAATCAGGACGTCCGCGGGATCTTCCCGCTCGGGCATGGCGACGATGGCGAGGCCCGCTGGAAGCTCGGTCGGAACGTCCTTCATGCTGTGGACCGCCAGGTCCACTCGGCCGGACAAGAGCGCCTCCTCGATCTCCTTGACGAAGAGCGCCTTGCCCCCCACCTGAGCCAGCGGGACGTCCAGGATCTTGTCGCCTGTCGTCCGGATCCGCTCGAGACAACACTCGATGCCCGGCCACCGATCGCGCAGACGCGCGGCGACGTACTCCGCCTGCCACACCGCGAGCGGTGACCCGCGGGTCCCGATTACGAAACTCCGAGGTTCAACGTTCAACGTCCCACACTCCCCGTTCCACGTTCAACGTTCAACGTCCCCCGTTCCCCGTCGCCCGTTCCACGTTCAACGTGCCACGTTCAACGTTTAACCGTCCTTCTCCTCCAGCCCGAACAGCCGCCGCAGGACCGTAGAGTACAGGTGGCCGTCCTGGTGGACGGCGCGCCGTCGGAGCTCGCTCATCGGCTGGTGCAGGATCTTGTTCACCATGGCCGTCGTCAGGGAGGCGATGGTCTCGCGCTGTTCGGGCGTGAGATCGCCAAGACGACTCATGGCCTTCCGGAGCTCCGCCTCGCGGATCTCCTCCATCCGGTTCCTGAGCGACACGATCGTCGGCACCACGTCCAGCCCCCGCAGCCAGGCCAGGAACAGCTCGACCTCCCGCTCGACGATCGGAACCGCCCGCTCCGCCTCGCGCTGCCGCTCCTTCTGGTTGGCCGCCGCCACCGACTGCAGGTCGTCGATGTTGTACAGGTAGACGTTGTCCACCTCGTTGCAGGCGGCATCGATGTCGCGGGGGTCCGCGATATCGATCAGGAAGATCGGCCGATGGCGTCGCTCCTGGATGATCCTCTGCATGTCCTCCTTCTCCAAAATCATGTGGGGTGCGCTGGTGGCGCTGATCACGATGTCCGCATGCAGCATCTCCCGCTGGAAGGAGTCGTACGTCACCGCCCGCCCCCGGAACTGCTCGGCCAGCGCCACGGCGCGCTCATAGGTTCGGTTGGCGACCAGGATCGACTGCACACCGTCATCCATCAGGTGGCGCAAGGCCAGTTCCGCCATCTCGCCCGCCCCGAGGATGAGAACGGTCCGGCCCGCCAGGTCGCCGAAGATCTTCCGTGCCAGGTCGACGGCAACCGACGCGATGGAAACGGGCACGCTGGCGATGCCGGTCTCCGTCCGCACGCGCTTGGCGACGTGGAACGCTTGCTCCAGCAGGTTGTTGAGGACGATCCCCGTGGACTGCTCTGCCCGGGCGATGGAATAGGCCGACTTGACCTGGCCGAGGATCTGGGGCTCGCCGAGGACCATGGACTCCAGACTGGAGGCGACCCGGAAGACGTGCCGGGCCGCGGCGGCGGCAGTGTGAGTGTAGAAAGCGCCGTCGAACTGGGCAGGGTCCAGACTGCGGTGCCGTCCCAGGCACGCGACCACGGACTCCACCGTCTGCGACAGCGGACCCTCGGCCACCCCGTACACCTCGACGCGATTGCAGGTGGTGAGGATCATCCGCTCCGCCAGCTCCGGGACCTCTCCCAGCGCATCGAGCGCCTTGGGAAGCTCGCGCTCGGGAAAGAACAACCGCTCCCGGAGGTCGATGCTCGCGGTATCGTGATTCAGGCCCAGGACAAACAGTTCCATGTGTCAGCCGTGCGGCGCCCGATCGGGGGCGGAGCGAGAAGCGCGCTCCGCCGCTCTTCGGGCTAGAGGAGCGTCCATCCCCGAAACACCTTGACTCCGAGGAACGCGAAGAGGACGAAGCAGAACCCCAGGATGGCGAGCACGGCAGCTTTACGGCCCCGCCACCCCGCCGACACCCTCGCGTAGAGCAGGCCGGCATAGATCAGCCAGCTCAGGATCGACCAGACCTCGCGGGGGCGCAGCGTGAAGAAGGTTCCCCGCACGTGTTCGGCCCAGGCCGATCCGCTGATCATGGCCAGCGTGAGCAGGGGGAACCCGAACAGGACCGACTTGACCGCCACGTCGTCCAGAAGCTCCAGGGGCGGCAGCCGGAAGGTGAGCCGGCCCGGGTGCCGCGATTTCAGTTGGCGTTCCTGGATGAGATACATGACCCCGGCGCAGCATGTCATGGCGAAGGCGGCATTGCCGAGCAGGGCCAGAGCGATGTGCGACCACAGGCCGATCCCCTGGATCGTGGGTCCCAGCTCGGCGATCCGGCGCGGAAGGGCCGCCGCGCCCGACCCGAAAAGGACGGCCAGGGGCAGCACGAAGGCGCCCATGATCCGGTTCTGGTAGCGGAGCTCGGAGACCAGATAGACCAGCACGATGGCCCAGGCGAAGAACGACAGGCTCTCATAGGGGCTGCCAAACGGCGGCCGCCTGAGAGCGTAGATGCGGACCAAGAACGACAGGGTGTGGGCGGCGAACCCGGCCAGGGTCACCGCCGTGGCCACCGCCGCCACGCGACGGTTCTGGCTCACCACGAAGAGAAGATAATGCAGCGTGCCGAGCAGGTATCCACTCAGGGCGAGATAGAAGAGGGGATGATCGCTGGTCATATTTATAGAACCCGCTCGCCTAGCTCTCGCCGCCTTGGCCTAGCAGACTGCCGAAAAACCCGTTTTCTCTCAGGCTGCTCAAAAAGGTCCAGATGCCAGGCGGCGCACCCATCCTTTGGATGGGTACCCGGGGCTGAGGCACCCACCGGAGGTGGGTCCAGGCGTACACCGGGTACGCCGCAGCGAGTCACGAGCGTGCGCAGGCTGCTCAAAAAGGTCCAGATGCAAGGCGGCTCGCGATGCGAGGTGCGAGACGTACACACGCGTACGGCGCAGCGCCGCGCGAGCGGGCCAACGCCGCAGATGGGCCTTTTTCAGCAGCCTGCTAGCAGATTCGCGATGCACGCCTTCACCGCCGCCCGATCCCCCCGGGCCGCATGGTCGAACAGCTCCGAATCCATCGCCCGCCGGAAGATCGCCTGGCGCTCCGCTGGATCGGGGATCGCTTTCTGCGCCTGGGTGCGCAACTCCCGAAGCGCCTTCAGGAACGCCTCGTACTCGGGACCGATCGCCTCGTCCAGCTTCTGGCGTATCCTCTTCGCCAGGGCCGGACTGCCGCCGCCCGTGGAGATACTGATGGTGAGATCTCCTCGCCGGACCACCGAGGGGACCAGGAAGCCGCACGACTCCGGGGCGTCCGCAACATTGACGAGGCCGCCGGCCTCGCGCGCCTTGGCCGCCACCGCCCGATTTATCTCCGGATCGTCCGTCGCAACGAAGACCAGGAACGCCCCGGGAAGATCGTCGGAACGCACCGCCCGCCGCACCAGGCGGATGGCGCCAGTGGACGCCAGCGTCGCCAGCTTCGGGGTCGTGGCGGGGCTGACAACCTCCACGCTGGCCCCGCACTCGATCAGGAGGGCGACCTTGCGCTCCGCCACGCGTCCGCCCCCCACCACCAGGCAGCGTCTCCCCGTCAGGTCGACCATCATCGGATAGTAGTTCGGCATGGCGACGGGCGCCCTCCGGACTGGCCGCCCCATTCTGCGAGCACCGATTTCGCTCAGGCTGCTCAAAAAAGTCCAGATGCAAGGCGGCTCGCGAAGGGCCGAGCGAGGCGTACTAGCGTACGCCGCAGCGAGGGCCCGAGCGGGCCAACGCCGCAGATGGGCCTTTTTCAGCAGCCTGCTAGTCTTTGGAGCGCTTCCCCGGCCCAAGCAAGCTCTTCACCTCTTCCACGAACTGGTGGACATCCTTGAACTGGCGGTACACCGAGGCGAACCGGACGTAGGCCACCTCGTCCAGATCGTGGAGACGGCGCATCACCAGCTCGCCCACCTCGGTGGAGGCGATCTCCCGATCCGGCTTCTCGGACAGCCGGGCCTCGATGTCGTCCACGATCTCTTCGAGCTGCACCACGCTCACCGGCCGCTTTTGACCGGCCTTGGTGAGGCCGCCCAGCAGCTTGTGACGATCGAACGGCTCGCGCCGCCCGTCCTTCTTCACCACCATGAAGTGGATCTCCTCGATCCGCTCGTAGGTGGTGAACCGGCGGTGGCATTGCAGACATTCCCGGCGGCGACGGACGACCTCCCCCTCTTTCCCTTCGCGGGAGTCCACCACCTTCTCCGACAGGGCGCTACAGTAAGGACAGCGCACGATGATCCCTCCGTTGTCGGTCTTGCATTCCGGGCGTCTCGCCGGTTAGACGGCCAGCCGCTCCGGGTACAGGGGAAAAGCGGCGCACAGCTCCCGCACCTTCCCGGCCACGCGCGCCTGTCGGCCCGCGTCCTCGACGTCCGCCAGCACCTCGGCGATCAGGGCCGCCACCGTCCGCATCTCGGCCTCGCGCATGCCGCGGGTCGTGAGCGCGGGGGTCCCCAGCCGGATGCCCGAGGTGACCATGGGCGACTTGGTGTCGAAGGGGATGGCGTTCTTGTTGACCGTGAGGCCGGCCTTGTCCAGCACCGCTTCCGCCACCTTCCCGGTGAGCCCCTTCACCGCCACGTCCACCAGCATCACATGGGTGTCGGTCCCGCCGGAGACGAGCCGGAAACCCTGGGCGATCATGGCCTCGGCCAGCGCCGTGGCGTTGGCGAGGATCTGCTTCTGGTAGACGCGGAACTCGGGGGCGAGCGCCTCCTTGAACGCCACCGCCTTGGCCGCGATGACGTGCATCAGCGGGCCGCCCTGCATCCCGGGGAAGATGTTCTTGTTGACCGCGGCCGCCAGCGCCGCCTTGCACATGATCATCCCGCCGCGCGGGCCGCGCAGGGTCTTGTGGGTGGTGGTGGTGACCAGGTCGCAGCACGGGACGGGAGAGGGATGCAGCCCCGCCGCGATGATCCCGGCCGGATGGGCGATGTCCGCCATCAGGAGGCAGCCGATCTCGTCCGCGATCTCCTTGAACTTGTCGAAGTGCAGCGTGCGGGGATAGGCGCTCCCGCCGGTGACGATCAGCTTGGGCCGGTGCTCCTTGGCCAGCCGCCGGACCTCGGCCATATCGATCTGCTCGCTCTTCTGATCCACGCTGTACGGAATGACCTTGAAAAATCGCCCCGAAAAGTTGACCGGGCTCCCGTGGGTCAGGTGCCCGCCGTGGGCCAGGTTCAGGCCGAGGATGGTGTCCCCGTGTTCCAGCACCGAGAAGTAGGCGGCCATGTTGGCCTGCGCGCCGGAGTGGGGCTGCACGTTCACGTGGTCGGCGCCAAAGAGCTGCTTCGCCCGTTCGATGGCCAGCGTCTCGGCCATGTCCACGAACTCGCAGCCGCCGTAGTACCGCTTCCCCGGGTAGCCCTCGGCGTACTTGTTCGTCAGCGGCGACCCCATGGCCTCCAGCACCGCCTCGCTGACGAAGTTCTCCGAGGCAATCAGCTCCAGCTTGGACCCCTGCCGCTCCGTCTCCAGCCGAATGACCTTCGCAATCTCCGGATCCACATCCACCAGACGCTTCACGGGTGCCCTCCTCCACGAGAACTGCGAGGTTAGTCGTCAACCAAGGCGTGCGCGGCGAGTCTAGCCTTGGGACCCAGGCGTGTCAAGCAGGGGCCGATCGACGGTGAGGTCGAGGCACAGATGGCCCATGCGTGGGAGCGCGGCGAGTTGGTCGAACGTTGTGTAGAGTCTGTCACCGAAGCGTCCCGTCCCGCCTAGAGCCCAACCACGCGGAAGCCGACGGAGCGCGCCGCCAGACCCAGGGCGGCGTCGTGGGTCGCCAGGACGAGATCCGCCTCAGTTTGCTCGTGCCAGAGAAGCGCCGTGGCCAGATGGATCGCATCCAGGGTCCCGAGGACCACCGGCAGGGGTTGCGCCGCCCGCGCCAGGACGGGCCGGGTGGGCTCCACGACGGTCAGGGTCTCCAGGATTTTGAAGACGGCTTCTCGACGCCTGACAATCTCGGCGTCCCCCAGGCCCTCCGCGATCCGGAGTCGGTCGAGCGTCCGCAGGCACTCGACCTCGGCCAGCGCACTCACGACTCCGCTCGAAACACGCCGCCACTCGCGCAGGGCATTCCGCTGGCCGAGGACGAGACGGAGGATGACGGAGGAGTCCACATAGACATTCACCGGTCGCCCCGTTCCTGCCTCAAGTGTGCCGCGATGTCGCCGCGGACGGCCAGGGGGGGTGGAAGGCGCACGGCTCCCGGCCTGGGGGCTCCGGGCGCTGGTGGCCGGGTCTTGAGCGCCCCATTGCCCGGCTCGTGCGGGTCGATGCGTGCGATGGGCGTCTCCCGGTCCAGCACGAGCACCGACTCCCCGCGTCGAACGTCCCGCAGGTACCCGCTCAACCGGTTCTTCAGCTCGGCGATTCGCACCCTCTTCATGGCCATATCATAGCCAGAACTGGCCACGGTGTCAAAGCCAATTCCAGCCGGACGGGATCAGAATTGCACGCCGGTGTCGGGCACACCGGGGGCACGGAATACGTTACTTCTTTGTGATCCTTCCGGTTCATCCGCGCCCTTCCCTGCCCCGGCCGGCGTGGCGCCGGCAGACCAGGACAGACGCTCGCGCACTCTGCCGTCCCTGCGACCGCATCCCCTGCCCCCGAGGTCCCGTCCTTGGCACGGCAAACAGGGGCGGGGGAGTCCCGCAAGGATAATAAAGAAGCAACGTCCCGCATATAATAATATGCCCTGTCAAGGAAAAGGCCGGGCGGGAGAACTCGGCCCCCTCGTCTCCAAGAGCCCTCCCGGGCATCGCCGTGGGCGCACGACTTGGCCTGCCCCAGTCGGACCGTCCGCCGCGGAGCGCGCCTAGTCAAGGAGCAGAGATTGGCGTTCCCCGAAGAATAAATTGCATAATGTCATGACCGTCCCGTATCTCGATCTCTCGGGGGCCGAGGCCGTCCGATGGCTCGGCGTGACCACCTCGGCCATCTCGCGGGCGATCCACCAGCAGGGTCCGGAATGACTCACCCCGGGAAACAACGTCCCCTCGTACTGCCAGCGCGAACGGGCGGCTACGAGAGCAAGCTCGAAAGAAACGGCTCAAGCAGGGAAGTCGACAGCTCGGTCGCACGGAGCATCATCACGGACTGGCTGAGTGTCAAGTATCGGTAACCGACCCCCATTGGATAGCCCCATTCTAGCGCTCGACCATATTCTCCAAACGGTACTGGGCGGGGCAGATCAATGAGATTGTCCATTATGAACAGAGAGCGCACACCGTGTTGTCCATCCCAGAAGGTGTCAAAGTCGAGCTTTGACGGCGGGTCAACCGTCTCGGCCCGGAAGGCTTGCCACACGCGTTCTCTCTCCGCCAGTCGCTCGGCTTCTTCCACCGTTGGCTTGTAGCCGGAAACAAACAGGCTCTTTCTGAACGCTGCCAGGATTCGAACGCTCTTGTCCGAATGGATGAAGACGGGTGCACCCGGCGGCAAGACTGGCGGCGAGTCGTAAAGAAGAAAGGCCACCGGCTGACCTCTAACGTGCCAGTTCTTGAGAAAATACTTAGCGAACACGAGATCACACTTCGTCCAAAGGCCGAATGGTGTCTCGGGCAAAATGGCGGAATTGCGATCAAGTCGTTCGAGTGCAGTCTGTAAGACGCGTTCGTCATCCGGGGCGAGCACTCGGATGGTCTGGAGAGACTGCCCTATGTTCGCGCCGAACTTGATGGGTCTTCCCGTTTCAAAGATGAAGGCGCGAAGCAGACCCTCCGCGGGAAACGTCTTTGCTAAATCACGGCTTCGATTCCTGTCGGCAGTAATAGCGAAGTCTCCGAAGGCCTGGCCTGAGGGGCTATCCGAAGCATTCCGCCGCAACTCCTCAACAACAAGTATCGCAACAAAGTAGTGTTGTTGATCTTCTGGACATCGCGCAACGAGCCACAACCAGTCGCCCCTGTTCAACTTGTGCAGGCGTTCCTGACGGGAGTTGAAAGTGATCGTCTCGCCAGATAGTAAACTGTGACCCGTTAATCCGCGTGCGTAGTTATCCCAATGTATAAACGCTATGGCGCTGCCCATACGGTTTCCGCCTCCACCTGTCTTGGGAAAGGTACCAGACACCTTTCCGCCCACCCTCTCGGAATTCCACGATGCCGGATTCAGATTCTCGTCCACACGCCGCGGACAGCGTCCGCGCCCGGCTGATGGCGGCCACGGCCTTGGTCTGTGCCGACTGCAGTCATGCCCTCGATCTCCCCGATGGCCGGCGCCTCCCGTACACCAGCCTGCCCTCCTCGACCTGGAAGCCGATGGACCGCCGGGGCTTTGCCGGCGGCGCCATGAGCTGCCGGATCGTCTGCACCAGCGAACGAATCGCCTCGTCGTGCCCCGCAACCCGGCGCTCCAACTCCGCCAATTTCTCTGCCATGGCCGCGTTCATGCCGGCCATTTGGCGCAGCCGCACGAAGGCCCGCACGACGTAGACGCTGACTTCGGCGGCGCGTGAGGTATTCAGCACGTTCGCCAACATGATGGCTCCATGCTCGGTGAAGGCATACGGGAGATAGCGCCGCCCGCCACTTCCGGGTTTTGAGGTCGCAAATTGCGACCTCAAAGAGCTCGCCTCTTCCGCGGACAACTGAAACATGAAATCCGGCGGAAAGCGCCCTGGGTTGCGGCGCACCTGTTCATTGAGCCGTTTAGTGGAAACACCGTAGAGATCGGCCAGGTCACTGTCCAGCATGACCTTTTGCTCTCGGAGAGTGAAAATGCGTCGCTCAATCTCCGCCAGCGGCACCACCGCTTCATCCCGCTGCATGTCTTCGCTCCCTTCCCGCAAGAGGGGTCAGGCTTTGATAATTTGCTTTGAATTCCGGGGACACCATACTGATTTCGCCCCTGTCATCCCTCGCCGTGTCGGCGGATGCGTGGCCGTGGCTGGCGGTATCGCGGCCGGGCCTCCTCGACTCGGAAGCCGATGGACCGCCGGGGCTTCGCCGACGTGGCCATGCGCTGCCGGATGGCGTCGAATACCGCCTTGAACTGTGTGTCGTATTTCTTGTCGAGCGCGTCGAGGCGGCGTGCCAGGTCCTTGTTTGTGGCAACCAGTTCACGGAGCCGCACGAACGCCCGCATGATCTCGATGTTGACATGGACGGCGCGCTCGCTCTTCAGCACACTCGAGAGCATGGCCACACCCTGTTCGGTGAAGACGTAGGGAAGATACTTCCGGTGCTGGCCGCGCCCAGGCTTTAAGGTCACAATTTGTGACCTTAGACGGACATCCTCCTCCTCGGTAAGCTGGAACATGAAATCCCCTGGGAATCGCCCGATATTTCGACGAACCGCCTGATTCAGGGCCTTGATCTTCACCTCATAGAGCGCCGCCAGATCCGCATCCAGCATCACCCTGTAGCCCCTGACCATGAGGATCGCGTGCTCAATCCTCTCCACTGGAATCTGGCTCGGCTCAGGCATCGGAACCCCCAACCTTTGCGAGGTGTTGGATGGGGACGGTCATGCAATTATCCGTTTCTTTTCCGCCCGAATCCGTAGGCCGGCCACGCATGGATACACCACGGCCCCTTGCGACATCCTTCGTCGCAAAGGGCCGTGGTGTCGAGACCCAGGGACATACCATCCTCCCACTGTCTCGTGCCTGGTTATGGAACTGCGCGCAAGCGGGATTACGCTACGCCTACCTTGCCTTCAGGGTCAAGCCGAATTCGCCCGCCCCGCTCGCAGGGAACCGGCTTCGGCTCCACCCTACCACACACCTGTGACAGATCAGGTCACAGGAGCGATTTCAGATTGCAGATTCCTGATTGCGGATCTGGCAATCAGGAATCAGATTACGGTCGCCTTTGGAGGTCACAAATTGTGACCTCCATTCTGCCAACTCATGTGACGTATGTGGGAACATGCAGATTCTGCCACCGATGGTGGCAGAATATGGAAGGTCCCGGCTCGCCTTTGCGTTCTTGGCGATCTTGGCGTGAAAATTCCGGATTCAAATAGCACCCGTCCGCCGCATGCGGCAATCCAGCCCTCGGGGCGGTCAGCGGGCGGGCGGCTGGGGCGATCGGACCAGCGGCGGCAGGTTGGTGTAGTGCGGGGTCCCATCCGGCCCGACTTGCCGGTAGACGCTCGGCGTGGAGGGGACCGGCTCCGCCCGGGTCGCCCGTGCCGGCTGCGGCGGGCGCGCGGCCGGGATGGGCGCAGCCGTCACCACCGCATCGGGCTGCCCGTAGAACCGGAAGACGCGGGTCACATACTCCCGCGTCTCGGCGTAGGGCGGGATTCCGCCATAGCGCAGGACGGCGTTCTCGCCCGCGTTGTAGGCTGCGACGGCCAGATGGAGCTGGCCGGGGAAAAGATCCTGGAGAAACCGAAGGTACCGAACACCGCCCCGGATGTTGTCGGCGGGATCGAAGGCGTCCCCCACGGCGTAGCGGTCGGCGGTCTGGGGCATGAGCTGCATCAGGCCCTGGGCCCCCTTGCGCGAGACCGCTCGCTGGTCGAAGCCCGACTCGGCCCGGATGATCGCCTTGACCAGCGCCGGGTCCACCCCGTTCTGCGTCGCGATGGCGTTGATCAGATCCGCGTACTGGCCACTGGTCAGATTGACCCCCTGGGGCAGGCCGAACGCGGGCAGCGGACGGAAGTAGGTCTTGGTCGGGGCGTCGGTGAAGTGGGCCGTCCCCTCGGTGTCCACGTACACGTACACCGCCGCCTGAACCCAGGAGAAGGGGGCGAAGACCAGGAGACCCCAAGCCAAGAGAACGGCAAGCGCTCTGCCCATAACTTGATTCGTATAGCAGACTGCAGGCCGCGTGGCAAGCTGGAAGGACCGCGCCCCCTGCTTCGTCGGCCGATCCCGTGTGCGGGACGAGTGGCATCCTGACCCACCTGCCGGACGTGGATTACCTCGGATTCGACCTGAACCCAAATATTTTACCGCAAAGCTCGCAAAGACCGCAAAGAGAGCCAGGATCTGTGGATCGGGCCTCGGACCACGGATCAAAATCGTACGGCTCGCTCAGACCGGGTGATTCCGGAGCTCTCTGGAAACAGCGGGGCTTTCTTCGCGCCCTTTGCGTGCTTTGCGGTTCAACTGCAACGTTCGGGTTCAAGAAGGCCATCGAGGAGCTGCTGTCTCACGACATCATCTGCCGACGCAAACAGGGGTTCGGGGCGCTGGTCTTCGATATCTAGGCCGAGGGGCAGGGGTGGCCTGAAGGCCTCAACGCTTCTCGGGTGACTCGCCGACGCCCGTTCTCGGGAGCTGGAGATACGCGTAGACCTTTACCGATGGATTCGCTTTCGCGCGCGCGCTGGCGAGATAGGAGTTCACCCACTGAGGGTTCTCCTTCAACTTCTCCGGGGGCGTCCTGGTCAGGAAGAGCGTCGCTTCCGCCCACCGCTCATCGGGCGCTTGTCGGTACTCTCTGTACTGACCGACGATCTGGTCGATCTGTCTGAGGATTTCGTCCTGCCGGACGAGCCTGTTATCGGTGGCAGGATACCAGTAGTCCCGAAAACTGAAAAGAAACCCAAGGTAGAATCCGCCGCGTCCCCGCGCCTCGCCTCTGAGGATCTCATCCACCTCTTGCGAAGTCCTCCCCTGCCGTGCGAAGTACTCGAAAAGCCTCTCCTGATGCGTCTGTCTGCCGGCCGGCACCCCGCCCTGTTCCGGCATGTCTGCGATGGGGCTCTTGAAAACGTCGTCGTAGCGCAACACGAACCGCACGGCGTTGCCGGTCTTGATCCCCAGGAGAGGGGCGGCCCCGGCATCTTCCAGGAGGAGCCTGGGGAATTCCGGAACACCCGGGGTGGTCCGTAAGGCATCTCGTTGTGCCATGGCGATCTCATTCAGAGGACGCCACTGGTCGACGGATAGCTTCTGGCCTCTGCACACCAGAACGGCGAGAGCCAGCAGGCCGCAGGCCGGCGCCCACCGCCACACCGAGCGAGGGATCCTCTCCGTGTTCCATGGCTTCAGCAGACCGGAGATGGCAACCCCCAGGACCAGCAACGGGTAGTTCGCGTATCGCTCCCACTCTTTGGCGGACACCATGATGCCGGTGACGAGCTGCTGATCCATCAGAAGCATCGGGATCGACACGGCTGCAAGAGCGAAGAAGGCTCGGTTCGATCGGAAAATCTCCAGCCGGTGTCGCAGCAGCACGAGCAATGCGAAGACCGCGCTCGCGACCACCGAAGGGGTAAGGGCCGGAAGCCGTGAATGGAACAGCAGGGAAGCCGCCGCCTGGCTCTCGCTTTGAAACAAAATCCCCGACGCCACGAGCAGGACCGCCGCCATCGCGGTGCCGGCAAGTCCCGCAAAGCGCTTCCTTCGCCTATTCAGGAGCGCGCCCGCGGCGAGGAGAAACTGGAGGACGATGACCGGGAAGGCGCAGAAGACATACGAAAAGCCCAGGCACAGATCGAATACCAGCAGGAGCGCCCAATGCCGGGGCCTTGGGTCCTCTTGATCGCAGCAGAAATGCCGAACCAGGAAGCCCAGGCAACTGAATTCGACAATCCAGGAGATCTGGGGCTCCGGTGTGCGGTACAAGGAAAAGTAGCTCGTGGTGTAGTCCGGAAGGATCGTCGCCCCCCAGGGCGGGAAGAGCCCCCGGAGGCGCGTGAGGATTCCATGGGAATCCCAGACGGCCGTGCACCCCAACGAGAAGATATCCTGTCCAAACAGAAAAAGAAGGATCAGCAGGATTCTGGGAAGCGTCCGGCGAGTCAGGGCCGAGGCCAGGTAGCCGGCCGCAAGGGCACAGAGGAAAGGCCAGACGAAGTCGCTGACGATCAGCGTGACTTCGAGGTCGCTCCCGGTCAGACCGTGCAACGCCCGCATCAAAATACTCGACGCGACTCGATAAAGAGGTACCTCCGCGAGCCTCCCCTCGAGGGCGGTTCGGCCGTAGAACTCTTCATCGTAGGCATACTTGAAGTAGCTGATCTCCCCCGAGGACGCCGAGAACCAGAGGTGCGGGGCCGCCCCGGCCGCGGCAACAAGCAATGCCGCAGCCACCAGCGGCAGGAGGTCGCGGAGCCGGTCTCTCGCTGTGTGTTGTCCGGGATCAACGGACATGCAGGGCATCCCTCAACGGCGCACGCCGCGACACGAACACGGCAGGTTCTGCGCTTAGTGCTTTTGCCAGCAACTACGGTGGCGTATCGCCGGTCCCCCGGACCGCCCCTCGGACGCCTAACGCCTCGTCGATGCCGGCTCGCCCTTACCCCGGGTC
>JAPLLC010000277.1 GCA_026387775.1 Candidatus Methylomirabilota bacterium
CAGCACCGTGATGGTGTACGGGAAGAGCGGGACGGGGAAGGAGCTGGTGGCCAAGGCCGTCCACTACAACCGCCAGCGCTCCACCAAGAACTTCGTCGCCGTCAACTGCGCCGCCATCCCGGCGGAGCTCCTGGAATCGGAGCTCTTCGGTCACGAGAAGGGCTCGTTCACGGGGGCCATCGCCACCAAGGTGGGCAAGTTCGAGCTCGCCACCGGGGGGACCCTCTTCCTGGACGAGGTGGGCTCCATGCGGCTCGACCTCCAGGCGAAGATCCTCCGGGCCCTCCAGGAGCGGGAGGTCGAGCGCGTCGGGGGGACTAGGACCATCAAGATCGACGTCCGGGTGATCGCCGCCACCAACCGGGACCTCAAGAAGGCCGTCGAGGAGGGGACCTTCCGGGAGGACCTTTACTACCGGCTGAACGTCGTCCCGATCACGCTGCCGGACCTCAAGGACCGGCCGGAGGACATCCCGCTGCTGGCAAACCACTTCGTGCAGAAGTTCGGCCACGAGTCCAACTCCGGCATCCGGGAGATCTCCAAGGAGGCCATGGCGATCTTGATCAGTCACACGTGGCCCGGCAACGTCCGTGAGCTGGAGAATGTGATCGAGCGGGCCGCCACCCTCGGGCGCGGGCCGGCTGTCCAGCCGAGCGACCTGCCACCGCACCTGGCGGGCGGGACCAACCCTCTGGAGCGGGCGCTGGCCAAGGAAGCCACCCTCGAGGATCTGGAGAAGGATTACATCGCCATGATCCTCCGGCGCACCAAGGGACACCAGATCCGTGCCGCCTCCATTCTCGGAATCGACCGCCGGACCCTCTACCGCAAGATCCGGCGCTACGGTCTCAGGGTCAACGAGGAGTGAACCCGCGTTTCCAATCGCGGTTGGATTTGGTTATCGCCTCGGCTCTTGGCTGGCCACTCTCAGCTCTTCCTAGGCAGGAGTGACACATGATCGCCACCGAGATCTTCCGGAAGAACCATCGGACCATCCGCAAGGCCCTGGTGTCGCTGGACCGCGCCCTTCTGATGCAGACGGCCCAGTGGGACATCATCGCCAAGAACTTGGCCCGCTATCTGGAGATCGAGCTTCGGGAATACTGGGGCTCGGAGGAGCGGTGGATCTTCAAGCCGCTGAGGGAGACGGGGCCGGACGCCGCGGGCGTGGTCGCCCAGATGGAACAAGAGCATCGGGACCTGGACACGCTGCTCCATGAGTTCAAGGCGCTCACCCGCTGCCCCATCGACGCCGGGATCGCGCCGCTGGTGCGGGAGAAGGGCCTGGCCCTGGCGAAGGAGTTTCTCCACCACATGTTCCTGGAAGAAGAGGTGGGCTTCACCCTGGCCGAGGATCGCCTCGGCCTCCAGTACCTCGAAGAATGCGCGAACCGAGTCCATTTGCTCAAGCAAGCCGAGAAGGGTCTGGAAGAGCCCGCCGCCATCGATTGAGCGAATGTGGGCCTCCGTCCGAGACGAGAGCGTCTCGGCGGCGGTTTCTCTTGGTCTCTGCAATTTGCTCCCGCTTGATAGCTGTGCCAAGTAGGACTGGCGCGGCCTGAACCGTTGCAGAACCTGGCGTGGCATGCAATACTAGGTGGTGCGTCTCCTCGCAGGAGACGCCGTCCCAGGGAGATCCGGATGCCTCATTGTGTGCTCACATGTCGCGCTTGCCAGCGCGCCTTTTCGGTGGCGGCAGAAGACCTCGACCGGCTCGAGGTGACGTGTCCCCTCTGTGGGCTGACCCTGCTGAGTCCGCCACGAACCTGCCAATCGGCAAACCCTCCAAGCGAAATCGCCCCCTGGGATCCCTCGTGGTCGGACTGCGGCTGACACTGAACGAGAAGGCCGGGCGGCCTTCAGTCATTGGCGATACGGGCAGCGTCTCGTTCCTGGCAATGGAGATGTCACAGTGATCAGGCAAGGATTCGGACTACCCGATGATTCGGGCCGCCGCTGGGGTCTGATCGTCACGACGCTCGTTCTGGCCCTGCTCCTCGTCCTCGCCGGTGCACGTTCGATGCGGGCGGCCGAGTCCGGCGTCTCCTCGCAATGCGTCACATGCCATACCGACGCGGCGAAGCTGAAGGCACTCACACCGCCGGATCCACCGTCTACCGAAGAAGGGGAAGGCTGAAGCGGTCCATCGCCCCCGTCGGGGGAGCCGTACGAGCGCTACCTGGTGAATCAGGCGTTCCTGACCAGAACGCATGCCATGGACGGCTGCGAGACGTGCCACAAGGGCGACCCCAAGGCCGGCGGAAAAGAGGTCGCCCACAAGGGATTGGTTGCACGTCCCTCACGGGATCCCGATGCCGTCTGCGTGGCATGTCACGAAAAGGAAGTGAGCAACGTCAAGACCAGTCTGCACTTCACCGTGCGGGGCGACGAGAATTTGATGAAGATCCGATCTTCCCCTCGCTGGCCGGAGGTCCAGCCGATCTTCCAGCAGGCCTGCCAAAGTTGCCATGCGAGTTGTGGCGATTGCCACGTCAGCAAGGCCAAGTCGGCTCGCGGTGGCCTGATCGATGGGCACATCTTCTCGAAGCGGCCACCGATGGAAGTTGCCTGCGGGACCTGTCACGGCGGCCGCGTACTTCCGGAGTACACCGGCAGGAACGAGGGGTTCCCCCCGGACGTCCACTACCAGAAGGCGAAGATGGATTGCGTGGCTTGCCATTCGTCCACTCAACTGCACGGTGACGGAACCGCCTATCCGAACCGGCACGCGGTGAAGACGAAGCCGCAGTGTATCTCCTGCCACCCGAATGCCAAGGCGGCCGGATCGCCCATCGAGCAGCATGCGGTCCATGGGGACAAGATCAACTGCGTGGTCTGTCACTCGACCGTCTACAAGGGCTGCGAAAGCTGTCATCTCGGCGAGGGCGCGAAGTCCTCACTCCAGTTCAAGATCGGCAAGAGTTCCCGCCCCGACGCTCCGTACCAGTACACGCTGCTTCGCCACGTCCCGACGGTGCGGACCATGCTCGACCCCAAGTTGAAGGACGCGATGCCCAGCTATGACGCGGTGCCGACCTGGAAAGACACCACCCCCCACAACGTCCAGCGGAAGACGCCCCGAACGGCCACCTGCAACAGTTGTCACGGCAATGCCCGGATCTTCTTGAAGCCGGGCGACCTCAACCCTGTGGAGTCCGCGGCCAATACCAAGGTCGTGGTCCCCGCTGTTCCCGCGCCTCGATAAAACGGCGCGCTTCGAAGGAGGATGCGCATGCGCAAGAGTGTTATTTCGATCGCGTTGCTGGTTTTCGCCTTAACCCTGGGAATCGCGGGCTTAGTCTCCGCTCAGGAGAACGCCGCCGCCTGGGAAGCCGCCGCCTCGTATCTCTCGAGCCTTCCGCAGGGGTTTAACGGAATCCCTGGCAACACCCTGAAGGCCAAGCTGGACTCTGGCGAAAAGATCTTCCTGCTGGACGTGCGCGAGCCGAACGAGTTCGCGGCGGGGCGCATCGAGGGAGCGGTCAACATTCCCGTGCGCGATGTGCCGAAGAGCCTGGACAAGATCCCCCAGGACAAGGCCGCACAGATCGTGGTCATCTGTGCCTCTGCGGTCCGCTCCGGCTATGTCGTCGAGGCCTTGACCTTCAAGGGATACACCAACACGAAACATCTGGCCGCCGGCTTCATCGCGGGATGGGAAAAGGCTGGTCATCCCGTCGTAAAATAAATGCGACCTTCGACCGATCAAGCGGGGATCCATCCGGCGGATCCCCGCTCTTTCTTCTGAAAGGCTCCTCGGATCTGCCGTGGGGTCGCTGTGCCCAACCGGTGCACGGCCTGGCAAGATACGATCTTCCCCCATCGTCCCTGGCGACCCCTTCACTATCGAAACCCTGCGCCATTTCCCACAGGATGCCGTTCGGTATCCCACTGGAACGGGACAGAAAAGCCACCGGGCCAATCATCCAACCTGGATAGCCTTTCTGGAAACCAGGAAAACCCTTGAGATTCAACTGGATAGGCGGAGAGATTCTCCGGTCTTCTTCGCGGGACTATTTTCCCTCGTGGCACAGTCATTGCTGATTGGAGAATGATGGTCGGATTCCAGCCGTCCAGATAGATCTATGCATCACCCGCTAGGAAAGGTGCATCATCATGGCCACCGCGAGCAAGAGTCGGACCCGTGAGGACGTCCTGGAGACCGCCCGCAAGGCGACCAAGAGCTACGTCAACTCCTTGGTCACCATCGAGATCAACGATAGCTGGTGCAAGGGCTGCGCGATTTGCGTGGAGTTTTGCCCCAAGGACGTCCTCCGGATGACGCCCATGGACAAGGTGGAAGTCAAGGCGCTGGAAGCGTGCACCAGGTGCCTGCGATGCGAGCAGCTCTGTCCCGACTTCGCCATCGTCGTGCACGGAGAGCCCGGAAAGGCCCGACCGAACGCGTTCCGGCAGGTTGCCGAAGCAACGCAGACTGGAATGTCGGGTCGCCCGAGGTGAAGCAGCGTGAGCCCGCAGACAAAGCCCCCCGTCGTCAAACTGCTCCAGGGAAACGAGGCCTGCGCCGAGGCCGCCATCGCAGCCGGCTGCCGGTTCTTCGGTGGCTACCCCATCTCCCCCTCCTCGGAGATCGCCGAGCACATGTCGGTCCGCCTCCCCCAGGTTGGAGGCCGTTTCATCCAGATGGAAGACGAGATCGCCGCCATGGGCTCGATTCTGGGTGCCGCCATGACGGGGGCCAAGGTGATGACCGCCACCAGCGGCCCCGGGTACTCGCTGAAGCAGGAGAGCATCGGCTACGCCGTCATGGCGGAGATTCCCTGCGTCATCGTGAACGTCATGCGGGGCGGGCCCAGCACCGGCCTTCCCACCATGCCGGCCCAGGCCGATGTGATGCAGGCGCGCTGGGGAACGCACGGGGACCATCCTGCGGTCGCCCTGGCCCCAGCCTCGGTTCGGGAGGTTTACGACGAGACCATCCGGGCCTTCAATATCGCCGAACGCTTCCGCATCCCCGTGACCCTCCTCATCGACGAGATCATCGCCCACATGCGGGAGCGGGTCGTCCTGCCGGATCCGAGTGAAGTGACTTTGTGGGAGCGGCCGCGCCCCACGGTCCCGCCGGAGCAGTACCTGCCCTACGAAGAGACCCCCTCCGGCGTGCCGCCCATGGCCGACTTTGGCGAGGGGTACCGACACCACGTGACCGGCCTGTACCATGATGCGCGCGGCCTGCCAAGAGACAGCCCCGATCTCGTGGATGCCTTGCAGCGACGGCTCATGCGCAAGATCGAGCTGGGTCTCCCGGACATCCAGAAGTACGAAGAGGTGTCGTTGGCGCTCAAGGAAGCCAGATTGGGCATCGTGGCCTATGGCGCCTCCGCCCGCTCGGCGAAAGCGGCCATCCGCATGGCGCGCGCCAAGGGCATCCCGGTCGGGATGCTCCGGCCCGTGACCCTGTGGCCCTTCCCCGAGGGGCCCGTGGCCGACCTGGCCAAGCGCATGCGCCACATCCTGGTGGTCGAGATGAACCTGGGCCAGGTGGTCCTGGAGGTCGAACGGGTGGCGCACGGCATGTGTCCGGTTCATCGCGTGAACCGGGTCACCGGAGAGCCCATTCCCCCGGAACAGATCCTGGAGAAGATCGAGGAAGTGGCTCGAAGCTGACCCCCAGGGCAGGAGGAATCCGTGTTCCCTTACGAGAAATACCTTCGGCTGGAGATGTTCCCGCACATCTGGTGCCCGGGCTGCGGCTGCGGCATCGTCATGAAGAGCCTGCTGCGCGCCATCGACCGGCTGAGTCTGACGAAAGACGAGATCTGCATGGTCTCGGGCATCGGCTGCTCCAGCCGCCTCACGGGATACGTGGACTTCAACACGCTCCACACCACCCACGGCCGCCCCATTACTTTCGCCACGGGCGTCAAGCTCGCCAAGCCGTCGCTCACGACCATCGTGATCACTGGGGACGGCGACGCCCTGGCCATCGGCGGCAATCATTTCATTCATGCGGCCCGGCGGAACATCGATCTCACCGTTCTCTTGTTCAACAACGCGACGTACGGCATGACCGGCGGTCAGCTCGCGCCCACCACCCCCACCGGGAAGTTCGCCAGCACCGCGCGGCAGGGCAGCATCGACCCCCCGTTCGACGCTTGCAAGCTGGCCATCGCCGCCGGCGCCACCTATGTGGCGCGGGGCACCTCCTATCACACCCAGCAGCTGGATCGCCTGATCGAGGGCGGCATCACGCACAAGGGTTTTTCCCTGGTCGAGGTATTGGAAAACTGCAACACCTACTACGGCCGCCCCAACAAGATCGGCCTCCTGGACCTCCTGCAGTGGGAGAAGACCAACACGGTGAACGCCAAGGCGGCTGAGCGGATGACGCCGGAGCAACTGGAGGGGAAGATCCTCACCGGCCTGCTCCACCAGTCCGACCGCCCCGAGTACGTGGCCCAGTACGAGCAACTCATTTCCCGCGTCCAGGCCAAAGCCGGGGCGACTGCCTGACGCCTGACAGGAGCGCAATTCCATGAGCTATCGCTACGAGATCCGGCTCAGCGGAGAGGGCGGACAGGGTATCGTCCTGGCCGGCGTGATCCTGGCCGAGGCCGCCGCCATCTACGACGGAAAGAACGCGACCCAGACTCAGGTGTACGGACCCGAGTCGCGCGGGGGGGCGAGCAAGGCCGAGGTCATCATCAGCGAAGAGGAGATTGACTATCCGAAGGCCCTCTCCGTGGACCTCTTCCTCGCCCTGACCCAGGCGGCCGCGGACAAGTACGGCCGCGAGGTGAAACCTTCGGGGATCGTCATCCTGGATTCCTCCAAAGTCATGACCGACCCGGAAGGGTCCTTCGCACTGCACCGCCTCCCCATCATCGAGACGGCCAAGGAGGCCGTGGGCAAGGTGATGGTGGCCAACATCGTCTCCCTGGGCGCCATCGTGGGCCTCTCGAAGGCCGTCTCGCGCCATGCCATCGAGCAGGCGATTCTCGCCCGGGTCCCGAAGGGTACCGAGGCCTTGAACCTCCGCGCCCTTGAGGCCGGCTTCGCCCTGGTGGATGGCGCATAGAGAGTAGCGGCGGGAGCCTCCTCATCCTGAGACAAAGGGTCTCAATACCTCACAGGATTGGGACAGAGGGAAAATGAAGGAGGTCAGAACGCGCCATTGATCTCTTACCCCTCCGCATCTCCTCACACCACGGCAGTGTAAACCCTTCGTTTCCAAAAGGCTTTGCGACGCCGCACCAAACCGAATCCCCTCCCTTCTCGCACCGGCTCCCCTCCTTGCGTGGCATTGGCCTTGCACCATTGTGATCGTTGAATTCCTCGTGAACGGGCCGAACAAGGTACAGCCAGCCATGGAACACTCCGGCGAGCATCTCTTGATCGTCGAGGACGAACCCGAGATGCGCGACCTCTTGCGCAAGGTTCTCGAGAAGGAGGGCTATCGAATCTCCGTCGCCGGCGATGGACGCGAGGCCTCCGGCCGGATCGCCCGCGAGGACTTCGACCTCATCGTCACGGACATGCTGATGCCCTCCGTTGGTGGCATCGAGCTTCTGGAGGTCATTCAGCACTCCCATCCCGCCCTGCCGGTGATCATCGTGACCGCCTTCGGAGACTGGGACAGTTACAGTCGGGCCCTGGCACTGGGCGCGGCGGCCTTCATCAGCAAGCCGCTCCGCATGTCCGAATTGACCGCCGCCGTGCACGCGGCCCTGGCGAAACGCGGCGCCACTGCATCCCCCTGACTGTCGGACGCCTCCTTAAGACATGAGACCGAACCCGATCTCGGTGGATCCACAGGATTCCTTCCGCTTGCACTACCTGCTGGAGAAAGTCACGGTCTGTGATATCATGGTGCCAGGAGTGCACATGGTGGCACCCGAGAGGTCGCGGGCACATCAGGGTCGCCGGAGGACGGCAAACGAGGGGCTCGGTGTCGGACCAAACTATCGTGCGTCCCGGCAAGGGCAGTGGGCGCTGCCGCGCCCGGTCATCATCCTGGTCGGCCCCTTCGGGAGCGGTAAGACCGAGATCGCGGTCAATCTTGCCTTTGGCATGCGCAGCTGCGGGGGCGATGTGACCGTGGTGGACCTCGACCTGGTCAAGCCCTACTTTCGGTGCCGCCTGGCGAAGGACGATCTCGAGGCCCGGGGCATCCGGCTCGTGGCCCCCACGGGCAATCGGTTCTATGCCGACCTGCCCATCCTCGTCCCCGAGGCTCGGGCGGCGGGGCAAAACGGCACCGGACGGGAGGGCCGAGTCCTCTTCGACGTGGGGGGCGCCGCCCTCGGCGTCCGCGCGCTGGGGAGCATCTCGGGCCTGCTGGACCCGAAGACCGCGGACATGCTCTTCGTGGTGAACATCAATCGGCCTTTCGCGGAGGACCTGCCCTCCTTGCGGACGATGTTTGAGGAGGTGCAGGCCGCCGCCCGCTTTCCCGTGACAGGCTTGGTGGCCAACACGCACCTGATGGACGAGACGACGCCGGAGACCGTCCGAGGAGGCATCCGCGCAGCTCGGAAACTGGAGGCGGCGTCCGGAATTCCGCTGCGGTTCTGCGCCATGCAGCTCCACCTGGCCCGGGCGTTCGGCGGCCCGGAAGGACACGTAGAAGGGCTGCCGATTCTCGCGATGGAGCGACACATCGTGGCACCGTTCGGATCCAAGTCGCGGGGGGCGCATCGGCGCTCCACCGTTGTCTGACGAGTCACCCGCAAAGGAGCCTCGCATATGGGGACCGTGCTCATAGAAAAGGACCGGTGCAAGGGCTGTGGGCTGTGTGTCCAGGCCTGCCCATCCCACGTCCTGGCCATGTCCCATGAGATCAACACCCGGGGCTACTTCTTCCCGCTGGTGGAGCACCCGGACGACTGCAACGGCTGTCGCTACTGCGTGCTCGTCTGCCCCGACGTGGCCGTGCAGGTGGAACACAAGGGCAAGACGACCGCCGCGCCCGAGGCGCTCAACGACCTGTCCATGCACTACTGCCCGGGCTGCACACATGGAGTCATCCACCGCCTGGTGGCCGAGGCCCTGGATGCCCTGGATATTCGAGAGCGCACGGTCGGTGTGGCCCCGGTGGGGTGCGGCGTGCTGGCCTACGAGTACTTCAACTGCGACATGCACGAGGCCTCCCACGGCCGTGCCATGGCCGTGGCCACCGGAATCAAGCGGGGGCGGCCCGACCTGATCGTCTTCAGCTACCAGGGGGACGGGGACCTGGCCTCGATCGGCATGGCGGAGACCATCCACACCGCCAACCGGGGCGAGAAGATCACGGTGATCTTCGTGAACAACGCCATCTATGGGATGACGGGCGGCCAGATGGCCCCCACCACCCTGCCGGGGCAGGTGGCCTCGACCTGTCCGCTCGGGCGGGATGTCGCCCTGGCGGGCTACCCCATCCGGATCGTGGAGCTCCTCAAAGAGCTCAAGACCCCGGCCTACCTGGCGCGCGTCTCGGTGCACGACCCCAAAGCCATCATCCAGGCGCGCAAGGCCATCAAGACCGCCTTCCAGCATCAGGTGACCGGCACCTGCTTCTCGCTGGTCGAGATTCTCTCCACCTGCCCCACGGGCTGGGGTCTCATGCCGTACGAGGCCTGCGGATGGCTGGCGGAGCACATGATCCCCTACTACCCCCTGGGGGAGTTCAAGAACCCCGAGCAGGGAGTGGTCAAGGAAACGGAGCGGTAGCCATGCATACGGAGATCATCCTCGCGGGATTCGGCGGCCAGGGCGTCCTGCTCATCGGAAAACTCCTCGCCTACGCGGGCATGCGGGCGGGCTGCGAGGTCACCTGGATGCCCGCCTACGGCCCCGAGATGCGCGGCGGCACCTGTAACTGCACCGTGGTCCTGTCCGGGCGGCCCATCGGATCGCCCATCAGCAAGTCGCCCCATGGCCTCATCGCCTTGAACCTTCCCTCCCTGGACAAGTTCGAGGACGCGGTGCGGCCGGGCGGCGTCATCGTGGTCAACACCTCCCTCATCAACCGCCTGCCGCATCGGACCGACGTGACGGTCGTCCCGGTGCCGGCCAACGAGGTGGCCATCGAGTGCGGCAGCCCCAAGGCCGCCAACATGGTGGCCCTGGGGGCCTACCTGGGCGCCAGCGGCATCGTGGAGCTGGAGCAAGTCAAGGCCATCGTCACCGAATCCTTCGCCGCCAAACCCAAGCTGGTCGGGGTCAACCACGAGGCGCTCTCCCGCGGCTTCGCCCTCGGACGGGAGAAGGCCGCGGCCGGCGCCGCGCACTGAGGAGCATGACATGGCCAAGAAGCTCTTGAAGGGCTGCGAGGCGATCGGGGAGGCCGCGATCCAGGCGGGCTGCCGGTTGTTCTTCGGGTACCCCATCACGCCCCAGAACGAGATCCCCGAGTACATGGCGGCCCGGCTGCCCCAGGTCGGCGGGACCTTCGTGCAGGCGGAAAGCGAAGTGGCAGCCAGCCACATGCTTTACGGGGCCGCGGGCGCGGGGCGCCGCTGCTTCACCTCGTCCTCCAGCCCGGGCATCAGCCTCATGATGGAGGGGCTCTCGTACATCGCCGGGGCCGAGCTGCCGGTGGTCTTCGTGAACATCATGCGGGGCGGCCCGGGCCTGGGCGGCATCCTGCCCTCCCAGTCGGATTACTTCCAGGCGGTCAAGGGCGGCGGCCACGGCGACTACCGGTGTCTCGTCCTCGCCCCCTCCACCGTCCAGGAGGCGGCGGACCTGGTCCAGGAGGCCTTCGAACTGGCGGATGCCTACCGCAACCCCGTCATGATCCTGGGCGACGGTCTCATCGGCCAGATGATGGAGCCGGTGGAGTTCAAGCGCAGGGTCCAGCCGGAGGATCTGCCGCCAAAGCCCTGGGCCACCACCGGCGCCACGGGCCGCCGGCCCAACATCATCAACTCCCTCCACCTGGACCCCGAGAAGCTGGAAGCCCACAACTGGAAACTGCACCGGAAGTACGAGGAGATGGCGAAGAGCCACTGCCGCCACGAGGCGTGGAGCCTCGACGGCGAGGTGGAGGTCCTCTTCGTGGCCTACGGCAGCGTGGCCCGCATCTGCAAGACCGCTATCGATGCCCTCAAGACGCGGGGAGTGAAGGCGGGGCTCTTCCGACCCATCACGCTCTTCCCTTACCCGGGCGAGGCGCTGGCCAAGGCCGCCCTGCAGGCGAAGCACGTCCTGGTCTCCGAGATGTCCTGCGGGCAGATGGTGGAGGACGCCCGCTACCATGTGGCCGGCAGGCGCCCCGTGGCCTTCTACGGCCGGGTGGGCGGGATGATCATGACCCCCGAAGAGCTGGTGGACGAGGCCCTCAAGCTCGTCGGAACGTCGGGCTGAAGTTTATCTCTCGGCCAGGTTTGGTGCAGGACGGAGGGGGGAGACGATGCTCGACGGATTCTTCAAACCCAAAGCAGTCGCGGTGGTTGGCGCGTCCCGGGAAGAGGGCAAGGTCGGCTTCAGCATCACCATGAACCTGATCCGGGGCCGGTTCCCCGGCTCCATCTATCCCGTCAACCCCAAGGCGGCCGAGGTCCTCGGCATGAAGTGCTACCCCGACGTGAAGGATCTGCCGGACGACGCCGACCTGGCCGTCCTGGTGATCCCTCCCAAGGCGTGCCTCCCGACCCTGGAGGCCTGCGCGGCAAAGGGGATCCGACACGCCATCGTGATCTCGGCGGGCTTCAAGGAGGTGGGCGGCGAGGGAGCGGATCTGGAGAAGGCCCTCCGCGCCCGCGTGCAGGAGCTGGGCATCCGGGTCGTGGGTCCCAACTGCCTGGGGATCATCGACACCAAGAGCCGTCTGAACGCCACCTTCGCCGCCGGCATGCCGCCGGTGGGCGAGATCGGCTTCTTCTCCCAGTCCGGCGCGCTTTGCACGGCCATCATGGACTGGGCCATCGGGAACAACGTCGGTTTTTCCAAGTTCATCAGCCTGGGAAACAAGATGGACACCTCCGAGGCGGATTTTATCGAGGCGCTGGCATCCGATCCCGAGACCCGCGTGATCATCGGATACATCGAAGGGGTGGAGAACGGCCAGCGCTTCATGGAGGTCGCCAGGGCGGCCAGCCGCCTGAAGCCGCTCATCATCGTCAAGTCGGGCCGGACCGCCGCCGGGGCTCGCGCCGCCTCCTCCCACACGGGCACGCTGGCCGGCTCCGACCGGGCCTTCACCGCAGCCTTTCGACAGTCGGGCGTGCTGAGGGCGGAGAGCATCGAGGAGTTGTTCGACTTCGCCCGGGCCTTCGCCTACCAGCCGCTGCCCGCGGGCCCGAACATCTGCATCGTGACCAACGCCGGCGGCCCGGGGATCATCGCCGCGGACGCCGTGGAGCAGTCCCTGGTGAAGATGGCCAGGCTGAGCCCGCCGACGGTGGAGCGCCTGCGAGCCGCGCTGCCGCCGACGGCGGGGCTCTACAATCCGGTGGACGTGATCGGCGACGCCAAGGAGGACCGGTACAAGGCGGCCCTGGACGCCGTGGCCGCGGACCCCGACGTCAACTGCATCCTGGCCTTGTCCACGCCCCAGGCCATGACCGACTACGACAAGTACGCCGAGGCGGTCGGGCAGGCCGCCAAGCAGAGCGGCAAGCCGTTCTTCTCCGCCTTCATGGGCGAGGCCAGCCTGCCCAAGGCTCGGGAGATCCTGCGCAGCCACGGCATCCCCCAGTACCCGTATCCCGAGCCGGCCATCAAGACCTTCGAGGCCATGGTGAAATACCGGAACTGGCTGGACTCCGCGCCGGCCGCGCCGCGGCAGTTCCCGGCGGACCGGGAGCGAGTGGCGACGATGTTCCAGGAGGCCCGCCGCCAGGGCCGCAATCAACTTGGCGAGCGCGAGGCTCGCGAGGTGATCGCCGCCTACGGCTTCCGCCTCCCCCAGAACGTCCTCACCCGGACGGTGGACGAGGCGGTTGCCACGGCCACACGGATCGGCTTCCCGGTGGCCCTCAAGATCGTCTCCCCCGACATCCTGCACAAGACAGACGTGGGAGGCGTCCGGCTGAATCTGCAGGACGCAGATGCGGTGGCGGAAGGCTTTGGCGCGATCGACGCCAGCGTGCGCCGGTTTTTCCCCAGCGCGGTCATCCAGGGGATCGCCGTCCAGGAGATGGTCGCGGGCGGCAAGGAGGTCATCCTGGGCATGACCAGGGATCCGTCCTTTGGACCGCTCCTCATGTTCGGCCTGGGCGGCATTTACGTCGAGGTCTTGAAGGACGTAGCCTTCCGGGTGGCCCCCATCGGACCGGACGAGGCCGAGGCCATGATCCGGGAGATCCGCTCGTTTCCTCTGCTGCGCGGCGTCCGGGGCGAGAAGCCGTCGGATATGGCCGCCATGGTAGAGGCCCTGGAGCGTCTGTCGCAGCTCTGCACCGACTTTCCCGAGATCCTGGAGTTGGACGTCAACCCGCTCCTGGTGAAACCCGAAGGGAGCGGCGCCGTGGCCATTGACGCCCGGCTGGCCCTGGCCGGTTAGGAGCCGTTACGAAATGATTTGTCCATCTATTGGAATTTCGTTACGGCTCCTTATGCCGTTTCCGAAATTTCTCCGGTCAAGTTATTCTTTGACAACGGCTTAGGCGAGCGGGCTGGAGTGACCTCGAGCGGTCGGCTCACGCTACCACGCGAAGGGAGGAACACCATGCGGACCCTGTTCATCGGATCAACCGTCGGGAACTCGGGCAAGACCATGATCACGATCGGGCTCGCGCCGGTCCTTCAGGAGCACGGCTACAAGGTCGGCTTTTTCAAGCCGCTGGGGAAACAGCCGACCACGGTCGGCGGCAAGGTGGTGGATGCCGACGCCCAGTTCCTGAAAGAGGCGCTCCACCTGGCCGAACCGCTGGACCAGATCTGCCCCGTGGTGCTGAACCAGGACCTCTTCATCCGGGCCCTCCGCGGGGATGCCGGAGACGTGCGCGGCCGCATCCAGAAGGCGTTCGAGGCGGTCTCGGCGGGGAAGGATGTTCTGCTCATCGGCGGCGCCGGAACGTTGGCGGGCGGCGGATTCCTGGGCGTTCCCACCCTGAGCCTGATCAAGGACTTCAAGTCGCCTGTCCTCCTCATAGATCCCTACCAGAACGAGGCGTGTATCGACTGCGTCCTGATGGCCAGGGAGATCCTGGGCGACTCCCTGATGGGGGTCGTCCTGAACCGGGTCCCCCCGCAGGCCATGCCCGAGATGGAGCAGGTCGTCGTCCCATTCCTCGTCGCCAAGGGCATCGAGGTTCTGGGGGTGGCCCCGCTGGATCGGCTGCTCGACTCCATCACCGTCCGACAGTTGGTCGAGGTGCTGGACGGGAAGGTGATCTGCGGCCAGGAGTCCCTGGACGAGTTTGTGGAGCGCTTCAGCGTAGGCGCCATGGACACCGACGCGGCGTTGGGCTATTTCCAGCGCCTCCCCAACAAGGCGGTGATCACCGGCGGGAATCGGACGGACATTCAGCTCGCCGCGTTGGAGACCTCGACCCGCTGTCTGGTCCTCACCGGCGACCAAGCGCCAAACCAGATCATCACTGCCCGCGCCCGCGAGGCCGGAATCCCCATCGTCGTGGTCCCCACCGACACCCTGGCGACCGTCGAAAAACTGGAGAAGGTTCTGGGCCGGATCCGCATCCGCGAGGCGCAGAAGGTCCGGCGTGCCCAGGAGTTCCTGCGGGATCGGCTGAACTATCGCCGGATCATCCAGAAGCTGGACCTGTAATAGCCCGCGCTCCCGGCGAGATGGCGCACGAGGCCCCAGGCTCGCCGGGAAGCGGGGCTGACGCGGGTCATCCCCGCAGGAGAGAGACGACGGTGAACGCGCCCGAGCAGATCTTGGAGATCCTCCGGAAGGCGTACCAGATCGAGCTGGACGGCTACACCTTCTATGCCATGACCGCCGAGAAGGCGAGCAAGCCCGCGGTCAAGGAACTCTTCCAGAAGCTGGCCGAGGACGAGGTACAGCATCAGGAGTTCCTACGCGCGGTGGCCCGGCGCTACGAGGCCGAGGGCGCGGCCGCTTTCGCCGTGGCCGGACGGGCCGCGGACCTCTCCGGTCTGACGGACCATGTTTTCACCACCCGCTTCAAAGAGCAGGCCAAGGGGGCCGCCTTCGAGATGGGTGTCCTGTCGGTGGGGCTCACCCTCGAGAGCAATGCCATGGCCCACTTCAACCAGGCGGCGCGAACGGCGGACAGCGCGGAGGCGCGGGGGTTCTACCAGTTCCTGGCGGACTGGGAGAAGCAGCATTTCGATGCGCTCAACAGCCTCTCTGCAGCCATCCGGGACGACTTCTGGTCCGCAGGCGGGTTCGCGCCCTTCTGAGCCTGAGCGTCCGTCGCGTAACGAGACCGGGCCGGCCCCGCACAACTGGGGCCGGCCCGTTTGTCACCTCACCGGGACCGTCACACGCCTCGGCCGATCGCCGCGGCGTACGCAAAGGCACGAAAATACCGCCTCCACGACTCGTCAGATGAACCGTAGTGGTTGTCGAACCAGAAATAATCGGCCAGGGCTTCCCGCAACCGAGTCAACTCTTTCAAGCGCAATCGATTCTTCTCATCGGCAATGGTGAGGTCCAGGAGCTCCAGCGCTCGCTCAAAGGCGCGTTGCCCATACGCGGCGTTCCCCTTCCCTCTCCACCGAATCGCGCGCTCGACCTCGCTCCCGACATTGGCGAGCTGCTCCACAAGAGACAATCGGAACCACCTTCCTGCCGCAAGCTCCTGATGTTGCACACTCATAGCGCCACCAGTCGCAAGACGATCTCCACGATCCTTTGGCGCAACTGCGAATCCTCGACATCCCGGCTCCGGTTTCCCTGCGAGGGACGAAGATTTATCATCGAATCGAACTCGATCCAACCCTCGTTGCCGGCATCCGGGTAGATATTGATTCCCCACAGGCTGACCTGGGCGGAGCCATCCGTCAAGAGCAGTTCCTCTTCATCCGCGTGCAGCTCGCCGTCGACGGCCATAATCCCCCGCTCGACATCGACGACGGCCTTCACCATGTCGCCAAACCTGCGTTCCGCCATTTCACGCAGTCTGACCAGGGTGATCGTCTCACTGATGATCTCCATAGTGCCCCCTCTGGCGCCAACAGCTTTGGGTGGACCGCGCCGCCTCAGTGATTTCGGTGTCAGCGCCGCGATTGAACTGAACCGCTGGCCTATAGCGCTGTGGGGATTGTATCCGAGTCTGGGGATCGGGGGAAGGGATGAGTGAGCGGAAACCATAGCGTCGTCTGCCTTGTGCGTTTCTGGCCGCGGCCCGGCCCTGCTATTTGGCGAGGAGAACGTCTCCCAGCGTCGCCAGGAACATCCCCAGGCTGAGGAGGCCGTTCAGATTGAAGAAGGCCATGTCCAGCTTGGCCAGACCGTGGCGGTGGACCAGCAGGTGCTCGTAGCAAAGCAATGCCCCGGCGAGCACCAGCCCGATCCCGTAGATCGGTCCCAGTCGGACGAGCGGCATGAGGAGGGCCAGACAGCAGACGGTGATGCAGACGACGAATGCCTCGCCTCCGCACCATCCTTTCGCATGTCCTTCTACCGAACAAGACCCGATCCCCTGTTGAGAGCCTGCTCTTCAGCCGGTAGAATTCATCTACAATGATTTTTTCCACGGTATCGCGCGCCACGCGGGAACAAATCAACACCTACGGGGGAGACATCCAATGGCAACCATCA
>JAPLLC010000301.1 GCA_026387775.1 Candidatus Methylomirabilota bacterium
CCACCCCAGGCTTTCTTTACCGCCATGGATCAACCACCTCAGACCGAACTGCGCATGCGCGTCAGGGCCCGGATCCGGAGCCGCAGGGCGTTCAGCCGGATGAAGCCGGTGGCATCCGCTTGGTTGTACACCTGGTCCGCCTCGAAGGTCGCGAATGCGGGATCGTAGAGGGAGGCTGGCGACTTCCGGCCCGCCACGTCGCAGTTCCCCTTGTACAGCTTGAGACGCGCCGTCCCGGTGACCGTCTTCTGCGACTCCGCAATGGTGGCCAGCAGGACCTCCATCTCTGGCGAGTACCAGTAGCCGTAATAGACCTGCTCCGCGAAGCGGGGAATGAGCGAGTCGCGCAGGTGCATCACTTCGCGGTCCATGGTGAGCGACTCCACCGCCCGGTGCGCGGCCTGCAGGATGGTCCCACCGGGGGTCTCGTAGACCCCGCGCGACTTCATCCCCACGTAACGATTCTCCACCATGTCCACCCGGCCGATGCCATTCGCACCGCCGATTGTGTTGAGATGCGCCAAGAGCGTTGCCGGGCTCATCCGCGTGCCGTCCACCGCCACCGGCACCCCCCGCTCGAACTCGACCTCGAGGTAGGTCGGGCGGCTGGGGGCCGCCTCGGGCGAGACGGAGAGGACGTACATCTTCTCCGGCGCCTCGGCCCACGGATCCTCCAGGATCCCCCCCTCGAAGCTGATATGAAAGAGATTCCGATCGCTGGAATAGGGCCGCTCCGCCGTCACGGGCGTGGGGATGCCGTACTTCTTCGCATACTCCACGAGGTCGGTGCGCGAGCGGAAGGTCCACTCCCGCCACGGGGCGATGATCCGGATTGTGGGATCGATGGCGTAGTAGGTCAGCTCGAACCGGACCTGGTCATTCCCCTTGCCGGTGGCCCCGTGGGAGACAGCGTCCGCCCCCTCTCGCTTCGCCACGGCCATCTGGGCCTTGGCGATGAGGGGTCGCGCCATGGAGGTCCCCAAGAGGTAGCGCCCCTCGTAGAGGGCGTTGGCCTGCAGACACGGGAACACGAAGTCCCGGACGAACTCCTCGCGGAGATCCTCCACGTAACAGGTGGTCGCACCCGTCCGGAGCGCCTTCTCGCGAACCGGCTCGACCTCTTCCCCCTGGCCCACGTCCGCCACGAAGGCCACCACCTCGCACTTGTAGGTCTCGACCAGCCACCGCATAATGACTGACGTGTCCAATCCCCCCGAGTACGCCAGCACGATCTTCTTGATATCGCTCATAATACCTCCGCTTCTGCGTTGCACGTTCAACGTTGCACGTTCAACGTTCAACGTCTTACGTTAAACGTGTAACGTGTCGTTTACATCACCACGCCGCCATCCACCATCAGGGCCTGGCCGGTGATGTTCCGGGCCTCCTCAGAGGCCAGGAAGACGGCCGCATGCCCGATGTCCTCGGGCGTCTGCTCCCGCTTCATCGGGATCCACTCCTCCACTCGCTTCTCGAACATCTGCCGAGGAGTGAGGTCGGCGTACGCCGGGTTCGTCTCTCGGATCACCTCGCCGATCTTCTTCCACATGTCGGTGTAGAGGAGGCCGGGGCAGATGGCGTTCACGTTGACGCTGTAGGGGGCCAGTTCCTTGGCCACGATCTTGGTGAAGGTGATGATCCCCATCTTGGAGACGCTGTAGGAGGGCATGGTGGTGCTCGACAGCGGCCCCGCGATGGAGGCAATGTTGACGATCTTGCCGGCGCGCCGCTCCATGAAGTGCGGGGCGATCGCCTTGCACGTGAAGAAGACCGACTTCACGTTGACGTCGAAGACCTTGTCCCAGTCCGCCTCCACCTGTCGGGTGAACGGCAGGCCCAGCCCCGGATTCACTCCTGCGTTGTTCACCAGGATGTCGATCTGGCCGCACGCCCGGATACCCTCTCGGATGGCCGTCTGGATCTGAGACTCCTTGGTGACGTCCACCTGCTGGGCCACGGCGGTCCGGCCCAGGGCCCGGACCTCCCCGACCACCGCCTCGGCATTGGCCAAATGGATGTCGGGAACAAGAATGTCCGCCCCTTCCCGCGCCATCGCCAACGCGATGGCCCGGCCGATCCCCGTGCCGCCGCCGCTCACCATGGCAACCTTGCCCGTCAAACGCATGTGTCCTCCGTATGAAGACTCTGGTTCGGCGGTTCGACAGTTCGGCGGTTCGATCTCGCCTTCCGAACTGCCGAACTGCCGAACCGTCGAACTGCCGAACTGTCGAACGTCTTACCCGTTCGCTCCCATCAACTGGACCAGGATCGCCTTCTGCATGTGCAGCCGGTTCTCCGCCTCGTCGAACACGACGCTCCTGGGGCCGTCCATCACGGCGTCGGTGATCTCCTCGCCGCGATGGGCGGGAAGGCAGTGCATCACCAGGGCGTCCGGCGAGGCGAGCCCCACCAACCCCTCGTTTAGCTGGAAGCCATGGAAATCTTTGAGGCGCCGGGCCCGATCCTCCTCCTGCCCCATGCTGGTCCAGACGTCGGTATAGAGCACGTCGGCGCCCCGCACCGCCGCCTCGGGATCGTGTGTGACCGTGAGACGGGCGCCACTCGTCTGGGCTGCCCCCAGCGCCCGGGCCAGGACGGCGGCGTCGGGCTCGTAGCCCTTGGGACAGGCCAGCGTGAAGTGCACCCCCATGATGGCCGCCCCCTGCAGCCAGGAATGACACACATTGTTCCCATCCCCCACGAACACGACCCGGAGGC
>JAPLLC010000200.1 GCA_026387775.1 Candidatus Methylomirabilota bacterium
CGAAGCAAATTCAACCGCGCCACCCAAGCAAAGCGGCAGCCGGGCTCCGCCTTCAAGCCATTCATCTATGCCACCGCCTTCGACCGGGGACTCACCCCGTCCACCGTCATCAACGACTCCCCCATCAGCTTCCACACCCGGGTCGGAGGAGAGCTCGTCGAATGGTCCCCCCGCAACTATGACCGAAAATTCCGCGGGCCAACTACCCTGCGGCATGCGCTGGAGAACTCCATCAACGTCGTAACCGTCAAGCTCCTCCAGCAGATCGGCGTGGACCCGGTCATCAAGCTGGCCCACCAGGTGGGGATCGAGAGCGAGCTCCGCCGCGAGGTGGCATTGGCGCTCGGGGTCTCCGAGGTGACGCTGCTGGAGCTGGTCTCGGCCTATGGCGTCTTCGCCAACATGGGAGTCCGGGCGGAGCCGTTCACAATCCGCAAGATCACGGATAGCCAAGGGCGGATCCTGGAGCAGCACCTCACCGAGCCCCAAGAGGTGATGCGGCCGGAAACGGCCTTCATGCTCGTGGACGTCATGAAAGGCGTGATCGAACGTGGCACGGGGGCCAAGGCCAAGATTCTCGGACGGCCCCTGGCCGGCAAGACGGGGACCACGGACGACGCGACCGACCTGTGGTTCGTGGGCTTCTCGCCCAGTCTCGTCGCCGGGGTCTGGCTGGGCTACGACGTCAAGCGATCGTTGGGTTCGGCCGAGACGGGCGGGCGCCTGGCCCTTCCCCTCTGGATCGCCTTCATGCAGAAGGCCCTGGCTGGGACCGAGCCCGAGGACTTCCCCGTGCCCGAGGGTGTCCTCCCCGTCCCTGTCAATCAGCAGACCGGCCGCACGGCTCCACCGGGAGACCGCGATGCCGTCGGCTCCCCGTCTCCACCGGCGCCGGCCGTTCCGATCGCACCCCTCCCCGCCGGGGCGAGCAACAGATAGCGACCGCCGATGAACCGGAAGGAGGGCGCATGAAGAGCAAGGAGCAACTCAGGCGGCGCGAGTTCCTCAAGAAGACCGGAGCGGGATTGGGTCTTCTCGCGGTGGCTGCACCCCTCGAGTCCGTTGCTGTCGATGCGGCGGAAGGCAACCTGCGTCCAGCCAAGCGCGACCCGGCACAGCTTTGGCGCCTGCTGAGCGAGATGGATGCCAAGGGCTACCAGTATTTGAGCGTGCCCCGCACAGACGGTGAATTCCTTCACCTCCTGATCAAGGCGACCCGCGCCAGAAATGTTCTGGAGGTGGGAACTTCTCACGGATATTCGGCGATCTGGATGGGGCTCGGGCTTGAGGAGACCGGCGGCCGGCTGACCAGCATCGAAATCGACGCGGCACGGCACGATCTGGCGCGCCGGCACGTGAGCGAGGCGGGGCTGTCGCAACGGGTCACGCTCATCAAGGGCGACGCGCACGTCGAGGTGACCAAGCTCGACGGGCCGTTCGACTTCGTATTCCTGGATGCCGACAAAGAGGGGCAGGTCGACTATTTCAACAAGCTCTACCCGAAGAAGCTCGGCCCGGGCGGGATTCTAGCCGCGCACAACGCCATCCAGCAGGCGAACCCGATGAAAGATTACCTGGACATGATCCGGAAGCATCCCGACTTCGACACGGTCACCCTGAGCACGACGATGGACGATGGCTTCTGCTTGGGCTATCGGCATCGCAATCCGTAGGCCGCGTCCGCTCCTCCGCGTCAGGCCTGCGCCAGCCCCTCTTCCAAATCGCGAATAATATCCTCGGCCTTCTCCAAACCGAATGCCAACCGGATTCCGTTCGGCGCGATGCGACCCTGCTTCTGGGCCTCCGGTGGCAAGGCGGCGTGCGTCATGATGCCGGGCGCTTCAATCAACGTCCGGATGTTCCCGAGCGAGACCGCCAAGGTGATGCAATAGGAATGCTTGGCCGCCCAATTGATCAAGCTCCGGGCCCGCGCCGGCTCGCCCTCCTCGCGCGTTTCAAAGTACAGCAGCGTCCCCGGCGCGAACGTACCGAGCGTGCTCCGCATCTGCTTCAGCGCCAATGCATGTTGCGGGTGGCTGGGGAGACCCGGATAGTGTACCTTGCCGATCTTCGGATGTCCCTCCAGAAATTGGGCGACCTTGAAGGCGGTTTGGATCTGCCGCTTCACCCGCAGGGTGAGGGTCGAGAGGCCATACACCAGAATCGCCCAGGCGGACTTGGGGGACAGCACGCCGCCGAAATCCTTCCGGTACATGAAGAGGGCTTCCTCGTAGCGCCTGCCGCAGATGACCGCGCCCCCCATGTCGGTGCCGAATCCACAGATGTTCTTCGTCAGCGACTCGATCGCCATGTCCACTCCCCATTCCAGCGGACGTTGGCAATAGGGCGAGGCGAAGGTGTTGTCGATCAGCACGTGCACCCTCTGGTCGGCGGGACGGGTCGCATTAATCTCATCCCGCAGGGCGCACACAGCCCCCAGGTCAACCATCTCCATCGTCGGGTTCGCCGGCGTCTCGGCATAGATCACGCGAGTCTCCGGCCGGATCGCCGCCCGGACGTTCTGCACCTCCGTGAAGTCGCAGAATGTCGTGGCGATTTGCAGCCGGGTCAGCCATCGTGTCAGCAGGGAATAGGTACAACCATAGATCGTCCCATAAGCGACGATGTGGTCCCCCGGCTTCAGCAGGACCCCGAGCGCGGCGGAAATCGCCGCCATCCCCGTGGAGAAGGTGCAGCAGACCTCGCCCCCTTCCGCCCGGGCCAGGTCGTCTTCGAGGATGCTGCGGGTGGGCTCGTCCAGGCGGTCGTAAATGTAGACCGGTTGAGTGTCCTCCTCGGGCCGGCGGCCGAACTCTAGGAACCCCCGCCCGCCCCGCTCCGCCGAATCCAGCCGGTAGGTCACCGACGAGGAGAGCGGCGGCACCGGGTGGTGACTGAAGTCCCAGCGCGCGGTTTGCGCCGTCCCATGGATCAGAAAGGTGGACATCCCGACCTTCCGGCTGTCGCCGGGACCGCCCGTCGTGGAGTACGCGTCCTTGTTCGCCTTCTCGTCGGCCATAGCTCACCTCCCAGCCTGCACCCGGCTGACTGTCGACACCTGCCATCCTTCCCCTCAAGGAAAGTCTATCAGACTCCGACTGCAGTCGGAGAGATCTCGAAAGCGCGGAGTGTGTTCTTGAGCAGCATGGCAACGGTCGTCGGGCCGACGCCGCCGGGGACGGGGGTGATCGCGGAGGCGACGGGGGCGACGGAATCGAAGTCCACGTCGCCGACGAGCTTTCCTTCGATCCGGTTGATTCCGACATCGATCACGACCGCGCCGGGTTTGATCATCTCACCCGTGATCATGCGGGGCTTGCCGACAGCCGCGACTAGGATATCGGCGCGGCGCGTCTCGGCGGCGAGGTCAACCGTGCGCGAGTGGCAGATCGTCACGGTCGCATGCCGGTGAAGCAACAGGAGGGATATCGGCTTCCCGACGATCTCGCTCCGTCCCACCACCACGGCCCGCTTTCCCGGGATCGCGATTTCTTCCCGGTCCAGAAGCTCCAGGATGCCCGCTGGCGTGCACGGAGCGAAGAGGGGGTGATTCTCTACCAGGCGGCCGATGCTGGCGAAGGTGAAGCCGTCCACGTCTTTGGCGGCGTCCACGGTCTCCAGGACGGCGCGTTCGTCGAGGTGCTTTGGCAGCGGAAGCTGAACCAGGATCCCGTGGATCTCGGGATCGCGGTTCAATTCCTGGACGATGCAAAGGAGATCGGATTGGCTGACGTCGCCGGGCGGGGTGAGCCGGCGGGAAAGGATGCCCGCCTCTTGGCAGGCTTTCGTCTTGGACCGGACGTAGGTGGCGGAGGCTGGGTCATCCCCGACCAGGATGACCGCAAGCCCGGGCACCTTGCCCGTCGTCTCGCGGAGCCGCTGGACTCGCTGGCGGACCTCTTCGCGGATTTCTGCTGCAATCCGCTTCCCGTCAATAATCCGCGCCGCCACGGCTCTCCTCCATCTCCCCTACCCCCCGCCCCTCTGCACCCCTGCCCCTCTGCATCCCTCGTCGCCCATCGGGCGATTCCCGACAGGAACATGGCAGGACGGCGGATGGGTGCGCTAGTCGCCGTGAATCTGAATCCGCTGGATGTCCCGGGCGCGGCCGTCCTCGCCGATGTCCAGGAGCACGGCGTTGAGCTGAGACGGGCCGTCCGCGATGTTGAATCGCTTGGGCATCTGCGTGACGAATCTGTAAATGGCGTCCTCTCGGGCGATCCCGATCACCGAATCCCGCGGACCCGTCATGCCGACATCCGTGATGTAGGCGGTCCGTTCGGACAGGATCCGCTCGTCCGCGGTCTGCACGTGGGTGTGTGTCCCGATGACGGCCGACACGCGCCCGTTCACGTACCAGCCAAAGGCTACCTTCTCCGCCGTCGCCTCCGCGTGCAGATCCACGATAATCGAATCGGTCACCCGTCTGAGCTGCGCGATCTCGTGGTCCGCCCGCTTGAAGGGACAGTCGATGGCCGGCAGGAAGGCTCGGCCCTGAATGTTCAAGACGCCGATCAGGCGGTCGCCCTTCCTGAGGACGTGCGCGCCGACGCCCGGCGCCTCGTCCGGATAGTTGGCGGGCCGCAGGATCCGGCCCTCCCTGGCGAGGTACCCTTCGGCTTCCTTCTTGTCCCAGACATGGTTCCCCGAGGTGAGCAGATCGATGCCGAGGCCGAACAACTCCTCCCCCACGGACGGCGTGATACCGAAGCCCGCCGCCGCGTTCTCGGCGTTGGCCAGGACGATCTCCGCCCGGTGGGCCGCCACCAGTTCCTTGAGATGGCGCGCCACCATCCGGCGGCCGGGCTGGCCCACGATGTCCCCAATGAACAGGATCCGCATGTCACAAATTCGAAATTCGAAATTCGAAATTCGAAATTCTATCGTGCATATTCCACCGCCCGGGTCTCCCGGATCACGGTCACCTTGATCTGTCCGGGGTACTCCATCTCGTCCTCGATCCGCTTCGCGATGTCCCGGGCCATCACATAGGCGGCCTGGTCGCTGATCTGTTCGCTCCCCACCACCACGCGGATCTCGCGGCCGGCCTGGATGGCGAAGCACTTCTCCACCCCCTTGAAGGAGGTGGCGATCTCTTCCAGCTTGGCGAGCCGCCGGACGTAGGTCTCCATGATCTCGCGCCGGGCTCCGGGCCGCGCGGCAGAAAGCGTGTCGGCCGCCTGCAGCAACACCGCCTCGGCGTACTGCGGGGCGACCTCCTCATGGTGGGCTGCGATGATGTTGACCACGCGGGGATCTTCGTTATACTTCTTGGCCAGCTCTGCCGAGAGCAGGGCGTGCGACGTCTCGCTGCCCTGATCGGCCGCCTTCCCGATGTCGTGGAGCAGTGCGGCGCGCTTGACCGCCTTGACGTCCAGCTTCAGCTCTGCCGCCAGGAGGCCGGCCAGCGACGTCACCTCCTTGGTGTGGGCAAGCTGGTTCTGGGAGTCGCTGTACCGGAACTTCAGCCGGCCGACCATCCGCACCAGCTCGGGATGAAGCCCGGTGATCCCCAGCTCAAAGCAGGCCTGCTCCCCCGCCTCCCGGATGTCCTTCTCGACCTCCTTCGCGACCTTCTCTACCGTCTCCTCGATCCGGGCCGGATGGATCCGCCCGTCCTGGATCAGACGCTGGATGGCCACCCGGGCGA
>JAPLLC010000089.1 GCA_026387775.1 Candidatus Methylomirabilota bacterium
CTGCACGAGAAGATGGCCCGGCAGGCCATCGAGCAATCCGCAAATCTTCTGGTCTTTCCCGAGCTCAGCTTGACCGGCTACTTCCTCAAGGATCAGGTCCCCTCCGTCTCGCTTCGCGCCGATTCTCCCCTCCTCCAGCGCTTTCGGGAGCTGAGCTCGCGGGTGGCCATGGTGCTGGGTTTCGTCGAGGAGGCGCCCGACCACCGATTCTACAACGCCGCCGCCTACCTTGAAGGCGGAGAGATCCGCCACATCCACCGCAAGGTCTATCTCCCGACCTACGGCATCTTCGACGAGGCGCGGTATCTCGCCGCCGGCGACCGCATCCGGGCCTTCGATACCGCGCTGGGCCGTATGGCAATCCTGATCTGCGAAGACCTCTGGCACCCGGCCGTCCCTGCCATCGCCGCCTGGGACGGGGCCGAGATCCTGATCTGCCCTTCCGCCAGCCCCGGTCGGGGCCTCGGTCAGGCGGAGCCCTTCCAGAATGCGGCGACGTGGGAGCGGACCCTCCGGACCTGCGGCGATCTGCTCACTTCCTACGTGGTTTACGCGAACCGGGTCGGCTACGAAGACGGGGCCTGCTTCTGGGGCGGGTCGGAAGTGGTGACCCCCGGCGGAGAGACGCTCGCCAAGGCGCGCTACCTGGAGGAGGATCTCTTGCTGGCCGAGATGGACCCCGGCGGCCTCCGGCGCGCCCGCGTGGCTAACCCGCTCCTGCGCGACGAACGGATGGAATTGACGCTCCGAGAACTCAGCCGGATCATCCAGGCCCGGCAGGCGGACGGGAAATAGCCCCATGATGAACCTGCAACTGAACTGCGAGACGGTTCGCAAGGTCCTCATCGGCTTCATCGACAACGAGGTGCGGAAGGCCGGCTTTCACCGGGTGGTCGTCGGTCTCTCGGGCGGCGTGGACTCCGCCCTCGCGGCCTCCCTGGCCGCCGAGGCGCTGGGCCCCGAGAACGTCTGGGCGATCCTCATGCCCTATCGCACGTCCAGCCCTGCCAGCGCCGAGCACGCCACGATGGTGGTGCGGGCCCTGGGCATCCAGCATTTCACCGTCGAGATCACGCCGATGCTGGACGCCTACTTCGCCCAGTTCCCCGACGCCGATCAGATGCGGCGCGGGAACAAGATGGCGCGCGAGCGCATGACCATCCTGTTCGATCACTCGGCACGGCTCGGCGCGCTGGTCCTGGGGACGAGCAACAAGACGGAGCTGCTCCTCGGCTACGGGACGCTCCATGGCGACATGGCCTCGGCGGTGAACCCCCTGGGGGACCTCTACAAGACCCAGGTGCGGCAACTGTCGCGCCACCTGGGCGTCCCCGCGGTCATCGTCGAGAAGCAGCCCAGCGCGGATCTCTGGGAGGGCCAGACGGACGAGGCGGAGCTCGGCTTCACCTACGAAGAAGTGGACAAGGCCCTCTACCTCTTGGTGGACCAGCGCTACGAGGTGAGCGAGGTCGCCGCCGCGGGGCTCTTCGACGAGAAGTTCGTCCGGGCAGTGGCGCGCAGGATCCAGACGTCGCAGTACAAGCGGCGCCTGCCCGTCATCGCCAAGATCTCGTCGCGCACCATCGATCGTGACTTCCGGTACGCGCGGGATTGGGGGAGGTGAGAGCCATGATCATCGGAGTGCCGAAAGAGATCAAGGACAACGAGAACCGGGTCGCGGCGATTCCCGCCACGGTCCAGGCGCTCACGTCGCGCGGCCACACGGTCCTCGTGCAGAAGGGGGCAGGTGCCGGCTCGGGCGTCAGTGACCAGTCCTATGAATCGGTGGGCGCGAAGATCGTGACGACGGCGCGCCAGGTCTTCAAGGGCGCGGAGATGATCATGAAGGTGAAGGAGCCGCTCCCGTCAGAGTACCCGCTGTTGCGGCCGAGGCAGATTCTCTTCACATACCTGCACCTGGCCCCCGACAAGAGGCTCACCGAGGCGCTCCTGGCCCGGAAGATCGTCGGCATCGCCTACGAGACGATGGAGACGGCGGACGGCCGTCTGCCGCTCCTGGAGCCGATGAGCGAGGTCGCGGGCCGCATGGCCGTGCACGTGGCGGCCACGTACCTCTCCAAGCCGCTCGGCGGCCGCGGCGTGCTGATGGGCGGCGTACCGGGAGTTCCCCCGGCCACCGTGGTGATCCTGGGCGGCGGCATCGTGGGGTACAACGCGGCCCGCGTGGCGGCGGGAATGGGGGCGTGGGTGTATCTCCTGGAAAAGAATCCCGTCCGGATGCGCTACCTGGACGAGGTCCTGCCCGAGAACGTGACGACCCTCATGTCCAGCCAGATGAGCATGGAGAGCTGCCTGCGGCGAGCCGATGTCGTGATCGGCGCCGTCCTGATCCACGGGGCCAAGGCCCCCCGGCTGGTGACCCGCCAGATGCTGAAGCTGATGCAGCCCGGCGCCGTCATCGTGGACGTGGCCGTCGACCAGGGGGGCTGCTGCGAGACCACGCGGCCGACCACCCACAGCGACCCGATCTACGTGGTGGACGGCATCGTGCACTACTGCGTCGCCAACATGCCGGGGGCCTATGCCCGGACCTCCACCTTCGCCCTCACCAACGTGACCACCCCCTACGCGGTCCAGATCGCCGACAAGGGCTGGCTTGCCGCGGCGCGCGAGAACCTCGAGATCGCCAGGGGCCTGAACGTCATCCACGGCCAGGTGACCAACCAGCCGGTGGCGCTGGCCCATCGCTTACGCTACGTCCCGTGGACCAAGGTGGCGGCTTAACAGGCTGCTGAAAACGGCCCATCTGCTGCGTTGGCCCGCTTGGGCGCTCGTTGCGGCGTACCTGGAGTACGCCTGGACCCACCTGTGGTGGGTACCCCGCCCTTCGCGCGCCGCCTTGCACCTGGACCTTTTTGAGCAGCCTGGGCGAAAGCGGCGTATCCCGAGCCAAAATATTTCACCGTCGGCGCGCTAGCGGACGAATCGCCCACGGAAAGGCGGGCGAGATCCTTCCTCGGCTCCTCGGCATCCGGCGCGAGCCCTGCGCCTTAACCCCCAACACCGGGAATGAACCATGCTCACCATAAGGCTCGCCCCAGGCAGAGAGAGTCGGCTCCAGGCGGGCCATCCGTGGATCTATCGGAGCGAGATCGCCCGCATCGAGGGCACGGAGACGCCGGGCGCGATCGGGCGGATCCTCGATCACCGCGGCAAGTTCCTCGGCCAGGCGACGGTGAACCCCGCATGCCAGATCGCCGGCCGTCTCCTTTCCCGCGACGAGGCGCCGATCGACGACGCCTTCTTCGAGCGGCGCATCCGCCAGGCCCTCACCCGCTGCGGGCGCTCCGCCAGCGGGCCAGACGCCTGCCGCCTGGTCTTCGGCGAGGGGGATCACTTGCCGGGGCTGATCGTGGATCGCTACGGCGATCTCCTGGTGGCACAGATCCTCACCGCCGGGATGGAGCGGCTGCGCGAGACGATTCTGGAGGTCCTGCGCCGGGTCGTTGCTCCACGCGCGATCTACGAGCGGAGCGACTCCTCTTCACGCAGAATGGAGGGGCTGGACCTTCGCAAGGGTTTCGCCTGGGGCACGGGGGAGACCGGCGTCTGGGTCCAGGAAGAGGGTCTCGCCTTCTTCGCGGACGTGGCGGCCGGCCAGAAGACCGGCTTCTTCCTGGATCAGCGAGAGAACCGGCAGGTGGTCAGGCGTCTGGCGAAGGGCCGCGAGGTCCTCGACTGCTTCTGCTACTCGGGCGGGTTCGCCGTCAGCGCCGCCGGCGGCGGCGCGGCCTCGGCGCTGGGGATCGATCTCTCCGAGACGTCCCTCGCCTGGGCCCGGCAGAGCGCGGAGCGGAACGGCCTGGCAGCGTCCTGCACGTTCGTCTCGGTCAATGCCTTCGACCAGCTCCGCGCCTTCGCCCGGGAGGAGCGGCGTTTCGGTCTGGTGGTGCTGGATCCGCCGGCCTTTACCAAAGGGCGAGACGCCCTCGAGGGGGCGTTGCGCGGCTACAACGAGATCAACCTGCGCGCCATGAAAATTCTCGCGCCCGGGGGCATCCTGGTGACCTGTTCATGCTCGTACCACGTGGACGCCCCGACCTTCCTCGAGATGCTGCGATCCGCGGCAGTCGACGCCCGGCGAGAGTTCCGCCTCGTGGAGCTTCGCACCCAGGCCGCCGATCATCCGATCCTGCTGGCCGCCAAGGAGACTCAGTACCTGAAGTGCGCGATCCTGGAGGCGGTGAACTGACGGGCTGCTCAAAAAGGTCCATCTGCGGTCACCCATCCCGCGGATGGGTACCCGCCCGCTGGGGCACTCGTTGCGGCGTACTTGTAGTACGCCTCACTCGGCTCTGCGCGCGCCGCCTTGCATCTGGCCCTTTTTGAGCAGCCTGGGCGAAATTGGTCATTCGATGTTGACTGCGACGCTGCCGTTCCGCTGTGGGGTGTGCCGAAAGGAACTGCGCGGCCTGTGGGCCGTACTCACCGCGCGGCCATTCCCGATCTGCTCCAAGTGCCGGCTGATAGTCCACCACGGCTGCCTGTCGCAGACCGATCCCCCCCTCTGCCGCCGCTGCGCCGCGGCTCCGCCGCCGCCGCAGAACCCCTAGCAGCCTGCTCTGCGGTCTTTGTGCGCTTTGGTGTACAGGGCATCGTACAGCGGGAACTTCAGTCCCAGCTTCCGGTGGTCGTCACGACTCGCCTAGCGGCGGCGGTCATGAGTCCCCCGTCTCCTCCGGCGGCTTCACCTGGCGAAAGCTCCGCAGGAGCAGGAGGTCATAGACGATCTTGAACCCGCCGGCCACGAAGAAGAGCCCATTCATCAGGGCAGGATTCCCCAGCAGGACGCCGGCGCAGACCGGGGCCACCGCGGCGCCGACGGAACGTGCCGTGCCGGTGATCCCCGCCGCCGCCGCGCGCTCCTCGGCAGGGACGATGGCCATGGTGTAGGACTGCCGCGTAGGAACGTCCATCTGGGAGATACTGAACCGCAGCAACAAGACCAGGATTGCAAGGGGAAGCGTCGGCATGAGCGGGACGAGCATCAGCAGGACGTTGGATGGGAGGTGGGTGAAGACCATCGTGTTCACCAGCCCGATCCGGGCCGCGATGGCGGAGGCCGCCAGGGCCGAGACGCCGGCCAGCAGATTCGCCCCGAAAAATATCGCCCCCAGCATCGCCTCGTTGGTGCCGAACCGAAGATAGAACCAATAGGCCAGCATGCTCTGGATGACGAAGCCTCCGCCGAAGGCATCCATGGCAAAGAGGCCGGACAGCCGCAGCACCACCCCGGCCGAGCGGTCCACGCCGAATCGAGACCGTGGCGCCGAGGGGGCCGCCGCCCTTTGCGGGGCCTCCACCGACCGGCTCAGCCGCCAGAAGTAGCCCGCCAGCACGATCCGATAACTTGCGAGCGGCGTCAGCCCCCACGCCTGTCCCAGCCGGGCGATGCCGCCCGCGGTCAGCGAGCCGGCCGCCGTCGCGAAGGAGCCGACCAAGTTGTACCAGGCGAATATCCCCGTGCGCCGGTTGTCGGCAACGGTCTGGGACAGGGCAGCCTGCTCGATGGCCAGGAACGGACCCACCTCGTACCCGCTGGGGCTGATGACGCCGATCGTCGCGGCTACCAGGAGGAGCACGAATCGGTCCGTGGCGATGAAGACCAGGCCCGCTCCCAGGATGAGGAGCGACCCCACGACGAGCATCGGACGCCGTCCGTATCGGTCGGCGTGCGTGCTCATCCACAGCGAGATGACCGTGTCGCCGACCAGGGTGAGCGTGAGCAGGAAGCCGATCTGCGTCCCGTCGAATCCCAGGGCATCCAGGTACAGGGCGAGGACCACGGCCAGAAAGCCGTATCCGAACATCCGCGCCACCCGGGCGGCGAACAGCAGGCGACCGTCACGGCTTAGAGTGCTCAGGGGCGACATCGCCATTGTCAATATGAGGGGTGGCCGATCGGGGTTAGGAGCCGTTACGAAATAATTTGTCCATTTGTTGTAATTTCGTTACGGCTCCTTATGCCGTTCCCGGAATGTCTCCGGTCACGTTATTCTTTGACAACGGCTTACGGCTTCTCCAGGGTGGCGCGAATCTCTGCCGCGATGGATTGGGTCAGCCGGTTCTCGACGGTCTCCAGCTGATCGGCGGATAGGTCAACGAACTGCAGGCCCATCCCCAAGCCTTCCGGCTTGCCCTGTCCCGCGTCGGCATTCCGCCAGATCACCTGCCCGACCGCGGTGAAGCGGATGGCGGTTCCCGGGAACTGAAGCCGCAGCAAGAGCTGCTCGCCGACCTCCGACGGAATCGGGGTCTGGATAAACACCCCGCGCGCCGAGAGGGTGTATTGGTGAGAGTGCTCCGCCGGGTGCAGGGGCTGATACTCTATCGGGTCTTCGACCGTGACGCGGGGAATGCTGCGGCGGCCGGCGGCGCCCTGGCCGGCCGCTCCGGCTCGCGGCTCCCAGCCCAGGGCCCCCAGACGCAACAGGCAGTGAAGTGTCTTCAGCGTCATCAGCGCATCCAGGGGGCTCTCCGCCAGCACACCCTCGATGTCGCGCGTCCCATCCACCAAGGCCGTCAGGGCGACCCCGGCCGAGGGAAGATCGGCCTGCACGGCCGCGCGAAGCGCCAGGGGAACCTCCAAGAGCAGGTCCGCCCCTGGCAACACGCCGCGGAGGCCCGGAATCTCCCCGACTCGTCGGGCCCCCTCATCCAGCAGTGTCTCGTTCGACGCGGTGACCTCGGTACCCGCCGCCGACGGCAGGCCGAGCGGCGGGTTGATGTTGAACGCCCCCTCATCCCACGTCAGCAACTGGTAGACGGCCGCGTCGCCCCGGCGCGGCCCTTGCCCGGCGCTCGTGATGCGCCCGTCCTGGAAGACAATCTCCCCCTCCTCGGTTTCCCGCGTGAGATGCAGGAGCGCGCTGCGTCGCTCCATCTCCAGCCAGCGGATCAGCGATGGGAGCGGCATATTCTGCAGCTGCCCCTTCGCGACGGCGGGGGCGGCCGCCTCCGGCGGCGGGGGAGCCGGCCGAGTTCGTCGCAGGATCGAGCGGACGCGGGCCTTCAACTCCTCGGGATCGATGGGCTTCGAGATGTAATCCTCGGCCCCCATATCCAATCCACGCACCTTGTGGCTGGACGTCCCCAGGGCGCTCACGAACAGCAAGGGGATTGGCGCCGTGGCCGCATCCCGCTTGAGGATTTCCGCCGTCTGGAAGCCGTCCATGCCCGGCATCATGGTGTCCAGGAAGATCAGGTCGGGACGCTCCGTCTTCGCAATCTTGATCGCCTCTTCCCCGTTCGTCGCCTCCAGCACGGTCGCCGGGATCGTTACCAGCGTGTCCCGCATGATGCGGCGGATCAGGTTGTCATCGTCCACAACGAGGATGCGCGGTTCCATCTCGGTATCCTCCGGTCTGCCGAACTCCTGCCTCCCACCCGCCCGTCAGGACGTCACCCCAGCGTTCTCGGGAGAACGGCAACGCCCCGCGGAAGGTCCTGTCCTCCGGCGGATAGAAGCATACAAGTCCCCATGAGTCAAGGACGACTTGGAATGGACGGCTTGGAATCGAAATCTGGCGCCATGTGTACCCGCAAGCCGAGGAGGACGCAATCCAGGCCTCGACTCCTATCCCTGGTCTTCGTCCCGGCCGATTACTGAAGAGCCCGTTCCTCCCCCAGGCTGCTAGGTGAGTTGATACTGCAGCCGATACAGACGGGCGTAGAATCCCTGGCGAGCCAGGAGCTCCGCGTGGCTCCCCTCCTCCCGGATCCGCCCCTTGTGGACGACCAGAATCCGGTCCGCAAATTGGATGGTGGACAGCCGGTGGGCGACGATGAGGGCCGTCCGATCCTGGAGCAGGACCCGGAGGGCCTCCTGGATGAGAAGTTCGGTCCCCGTGTCCACGGAGCTGGTCGCCTCGTCCAGGACCAGGATGCGGGGATCGAAGGCCAGGGCCCGCGCAAAGGAGAGGAGCTGCCGCTCGCCCTGGGACAGGGTGGCGCCCCGCTCCTGGACCTCCGTCTCGAATCCGTCCCGCAACCGCTCGATGAACCGGCTCGCGTGTACCTGGCGGGCGGCCGCCTCGATCCGCGCCGCCGAGATCTCCGGGCTGGCGAGGCCGATGTTCTCTCCCACGGTTCCGGAGAAGAGGAAGACGTCCTGCAGCACCAGGCCGACGTGCCGGCGGAGCGCCGTCTTGTCCCACTGCCGGATGTCGAGACCATCCACCAGGATCCGCCCGCGGTCCACCTCGTAGAAGCGGCAGAGGGCCGAGACGATCGAGGTCTTGCCGTGCCCGGTGGGACCCACCAGGGCAATCCTCTCTCCGGGGGCCACGCGGAACGAGATGCCGCGCAGCACCGGCTCGCCCGGCACGTAGGACAGCCAGACGTCCTCGAACTCGATGGTTCCGGTGGGCGCGGGGGGGGCGCCCGGCAGGGCGGGCGTCCGGATCGTCGGCGGCTCGTCCAGCAGCCGGAAGACTCGCTCGCTGCTGGCCATGGCGGCCTGGAAGATGTTGTATTTTTCCGCCAGGTCGCGGATCGGCTGGTACATCCGGTGCACGTACTGGAGGAAGGCGATCACGACCCCCGGAAGGAGGGCGTGGTCCAGGATCAGTCGCCCCCCCTGCCAGAGGACCAGGCCCACCGTGACGGCGCTGCACACCTCCACCAGCGGGAAGAAGATCGCGTTGTAGTGGACGCTCTTGAGCAGGGCATCCCGGTTGCGGGTGTTGATCTCCTTGAAGCGGTGGTACGCCCGTCGCTCCTGGCCGAAGGCCTGCACCGTGGCCATCCCCGAGAGATGCTCGTTCAGGTAGCCGTTCAGGCGCGCCAGGATCTTGCGGCTCTCCCGGTAGTTCTCCCGAGCCTTCCGGCGGTACACATTGGTGGCCAGGGCCACGACCGGCAGGAGGCAGAGCGCCGTCGCCCCCAGCCGCCAATCCAGCAGGATCATGGCCCCGGCGATCCCGACGATCATCAGGATGTCGCCCAGAAAGGCCACCACGCCGGCGCTCAAGAGCTCGTTCAGATTCTCCACGTCGTTGACGACCCGGGTCATGAGGCGCCCCACCGGATTCCGATCGAAGAAGGCGAGGTCGTGCCCGAGGAGATGCCCGAAGAGCTGCCGGCGGATGTCGTGCATCACGCGTTGGCCGACATACTGGGTGGTGTAGGCGTGGCCGAAGTGGCAGAAAAATCCCAGGATCACCGCCCCCATGTAAGCGATGGCGACGCGATTCAGCCCGGCCAGGTCCCCCGCCGCGATGTAGCGATCGACGGCGATCTTGACGAGGTACGGCCCCAGAAGCTGGGCGCCGGTGTAGCCCGCCAGACAGACGAAAGTGAAGCAGACCAGGCCCCAGTAGCCCCGGAGATACCCGAGCAGGCGCAGGACCTGGCGGGTGTCATAGGCCTTGCCCAGGACCTCGTCGTCGATGTGGACGTGGTGCCCGTGCATCAGCCGTTCTCCTTCTCGGCCAGGGCCTCCAGCTCGCGCACCAGGAGCTGTTTCTGGTACAGCCGGTGGTAGTGTCCCTCCTGGGCCAAGAGCTCCCGGTGCGTCCCCCGCTCCACGATCCGCCCCTCCTTGAGGACCACGATCTGGTCCGCATCCTTCACCGTGGAGACCCGGTGCGAGATCAGGATCGTTGTCCGCCCCGCCATGACGGCCCTGAGCTCGCCCAGGATACTTTCCTCTGTCTGAACGTCCACGCTGGAAAAGGCATCGTCCAGGATCAGGATGGGCGGATTCTTGATCAGGGCGCGGGCCAGCGCCGTCCGCTGTTTCTGCCCGCCGGAGAGCCGCACCCCGCGCTCGCCCAGCAGCGTGTCGAACCGGTCCGCGAACGCATGGATGCTGGGCAGCAGCGCCGCGATCCGGGCGGCTTCCTCCATGTCCTGGACCGTGGCGTCGGGGCGGCCGAAGAGGATGTTCTCGCCGATCGTCTCCGAGAACAGAAAGATGTCCTGAGACACCAGGCCGATGGAGTTCCGCAGCCTGGACAGCGGGACGGTGCGGATGTCCCGCCCGTCCAGGAAGAGGCACCCTTCGGGCGATTCGAAGAGTCGGGTGATCAGGTGGACCAGCGTGCTCTTGCCCGCCCCCACCTCGCCCAGGATGGCGCAGGAGCTTCCCGCCGGGATCCTGAGCCGCAGCTCCGTGAGGGTCCAGGGCTCCTCCGGCCCGTAGCGGAACGAGAGACCCCGGAACTCGACCTCGCCGCGCAGGCGCCGGGGAGAGCCGTCCTCGGGCACGAAATGGGCGGGGGCCACCGCGGTCTCCAGGATCTCCGCCAGGCGGACCAAGGCCGAGGTGCCCCGCTGGTACAGGTTCGCCACGTACCCGATCGCCATCACCGGCCAGGTCAGCATGGCGAGATACCCGCCGAACTGGACGAACTGGCCGATGGTGAGCGTTCCCCGGAGGACCTCACGACCCCCGAGCCAGAGGACCACCGCGGCGGCGAGGCCCGAGAACACCGACATGAGGGGCCAGAGCACGCCGCTCAAGCGCGCCGTGACCAGATTCTTGCGCATGTACTCGGCGCTCAGCTCCCCGAACCGTGCGCGCCGGTTCTCCTCCTGGGCATACGCCTGGACGACCCGGACACCCGCCAGGCTCTCCTGGACGAAGGTGCTCACCTGGCCCAAGAACTGCTGAACCTCCCGGTACCCGCGATGGATGCGATTCCCGAACAGGAGCACGAGGCAGGTGATCCCCGGCAGGGAGAGGAGCGACCAGAGGGTGAGCCATGGGTGGATGGCGACGAGGAGCGGCAGCGTCGCCAAGATCAACACGACCCCGTCCAGCGCCGCCACCGCCCCGATCCCCAGCATCTCTCGCACCGACGCAAGGTCATTGGTGAGACGGGACATCAGCTCGCCGGTCTTCATGCGGTGGAAATACGCCAGCGGGAGCCGCTGGAGATGGGAGAAGAGCTGGTTCCGGAGGTCCCACTCGATGTGGCGGGAGAAGCCGAACACGTTCGTCCGCCAGAAGTACCGAAAGACGCCCTGGGCACAGGCGGCTCCGGCGATCAGCGCGGGGTAGAAGAGGAGGGACCGCTGGCCGCCGTGGCGCGGATCGAGGTTGTCCAGCGCGAGACGCGCGAACCAGGGAATCAAGAGGTGCATGGCGTCAGTGAAAAGGAGGGCCGCGACGCCGAGGGCGAAGTGTCGCCGATGCCGGCGGAGGATTGGCCACACGTGCCGGGACAGTCTGCCGATGGAATGCCTCTTCACTCCGCCCGTTTTGTCAGCTCCTCGATCACGGCAAGAAGATCCTGCAGTCGAACCGGCTTCCCTAGCATGCGGTTTACGAGTTTCGCGGCAGAAGGCTCTCCCGCCCCCTGCTCCCCCCAGCCGGTCAAGAGGACGACAGGCACCTTGGGGGTCTGGAGCTTGACCGCCCGCGCCACATCCCAGCCCGTCACGTCCGGCATCCCCAGGTCCGTGAGCACCAGGTCCACGGAAACCTTCCCCAGCAAGCCGATTCCGGCGGCTCCCCCTTCGGCCTCGGTGACGAGATGTCCCACGGCCCGGAGCATGCTCGCCAACGTGGTGCGGACCGTCGGGTCGTCGTCCACCACGAGGAGTCGCCTGGGAGCCGTCACCAAGGCCCCCTGCTGTGTCGGCCCTTCCGCCGCGAGACGCTCTTGTGCCTTCTGGAAGCGCAGCGCCACGGTGGTCCCCTGCCCCCGCGTGCTCCGCACCACGACATGCCCCCCATGCCGCTCCATGATCCCATACACGACGGAGAGCCCCATGCCGGTCCCTCGCCCCCCCTTCGTGGTGAAGAAGGGATCGAAGATCCGCTTGCGGACATCCTCTGACATTCCAATGCCGGTGTCCGCGACCAGCAATTCTACCCACGCGGCAGCAGGACAACTTGGCAATTCGGCGACTGGGCGATCAGGGAGAGCGGAGTGGAAATCGGTTTCGCTTCCGTTTCCCAATTGCCCAATAGCCTGATCGCCGGATAGCCCGCCACCCGTCTCCCACGCCGTGAAGCTGAGCGCCCCCCCCTGGGGCATGGCATCCACCGCGTTCAGGATGAGATTGGTCAGGACCTCCCGCACCTCCGGGGCGTAGCCGAGAATCGGGGGAATCCCCACGAGCTGCAGCCGGATGTCGATGACCCGACCATGTCGCTGGAGTTCGTCCCGCCAGCGGGCGCGCGTAATCTCCAACGCCTCGGTGACGACCTGGGCCAGATCGATCGGGGCGAGCGGTGATCGTTCCCGCTGCCGGGCGAAGTCCTGCAGGCGGCGGACAACCTGCGCCCCATCAGTCGCGGCCATCTCCAGGATCCGGAGCGTCTCCTGGACCTCCGGGTCCCTCGTCCGCAGGCCGAGCAGTTCTACCTGCCCCAGGATGGCCGCCAACGTGTTGTTCAGGTCGTGGGCGATGCCCGCGCTCATCTGCCCCAAGGCTCGGAGCTTCTCGGTCCGGATCAGCTCGTCCTGGGCGACTTGGAGATACGCGTAGGACTCGTTCAGCTCCTGGAAGAGTCGCGCCTTCTCGATGGCGATGGCCGCATAGTCCGCAAACGATGCGAGATAGGCCAGCTCTTCCGCGCTGTAGCGGTGCGGGTCGGTCGTGTTGAAGGTGAGCACGCCCAGCATCCGGTCGCCACTCTTGATGGGAAGGCCGAGATAGGTCACAACCCCCGTCTGCGTGTCCTTAGCGGCGAGGATGTTGTCCGGGGATTCGCTGGGGTCCACCACGAAGAGCGGTTCTCCCGTCGCGGCGACCTTCCCGGAGAGGCCGGCCCCCAGGGGGATCTGGAACCCCTCCGGAAGGGTCGTCCCCCGCAGGGCCCCCACCCGGAGGACCGCGTTGGCGCGATCCACCAACAGGAGCTTGACGTGCAGGCAGCCGGTGATCGCAGCCGCTTCCGTCACGATCCGGTCGAGGATCTGCTGGAGATCCACTTCACTCATGAGGGTGCGCGTCGCGCGCAGGAGCGCCTCCATCTCCTCCCCTCTGCGCACCGCCGCCCCGAGAAGCCGCGCGTTCTCGATCGCAACGGCGGCCTGGCCGGCAAGGAGGGCCAGCGTTTCGCCGTCCTGGCGCGTGAATGGCCGTGCGGGGTCCTCCCTGTCAAGTGCGAGCACGCCGAGCAACCGGTCGCGATATAGAAGCGGCTGGGCGAGGACCGCGGTGAGCCGCCTGCCCTCGATCAGCCTCGGCGTCGCGTATGGCGAAGTGCGGAAGTCGTTGACGATCAGCCCCTCCCGTCGCCGGGCCGCCGTCCCCGCCACACCCTCATCCAACCGCAGGACAAAGGAGGCCGGATCCTTCTCCTCGCTGATCCAACTCTGCGGAACCAGAAGCTGACTGGCTTCATCCCAGAAGCGCACCATACCCGAGCTGGCCTCCGCCAACTCGACCGCCCGCCGCACGATGAGGTCCAGGAGTGTCCGCAGGTCCAGCTCTCGCGTGATCTCCTCACTGATCGCCCGCACCGCCTCGAGTTGTCGCGTGCGCGCGAGCACGGCCGCTTCGGCCTGCGTCCGCTCGGCCAGCTCCCGCCGCGTCGTCTCGTAGAGCCTGGCGTTCTCGATCGCGGCGGCCGCCTGGCTGGCGAAGAGCGAGAGGAGAGCGACTTCGGAGGGCGAGTAGACCCGGGGTGCAGGAGTGTTGAAAACGATGACCCCCACCAGCCGGTCCCGGAACGTCACGGGGAGCCCCAGGTAGGAGATGAGGTTGTGCTTGAACGCGTGTTCCGGGAAGCGGAGACGGGAGTCCTCGCGGCAATCCGCGACTCCCACGGGAGCACGCGTGGCGGCCACCTGCCCCGAGAAGCTCTCGCCCACCCGGATCACGACATCCTGCTGGTCCGCCGGCAGCCCTGCGCCCATGTGGCACCGGAGCAGTTGCTCGTCCTCGTCCAGGAGGAACAGACGCACCGCCGATGCCCCGGAGATGGCCATCGCCTGATCGATAATGACACGAAGCGTTTGCCCGAGGTCCAAGGAAGACTGGATCGCTCGGCTCGCCTCGAGAATCGCCTCCAGCTCCCCGCCCCGGCGCACCGCGCCCTGATGCAGTCGCGCGTTTTCGATCGCGATGGCCGCCTGCGTCGCCAGCATCTGGAGGCGGCGGAGGTGGGTCGGCGTGTACTGCCTGCCCGGCTGTGTTGTGTGGGAGTGCAGCACGCCCAGAAACCGATCGCCGAACTGGATGGGAACCGTGACCGTGGACACCACATCGAAGAACTCGGGCAAGGCGTATGGCGAGGCCTGGTAGTCCGCAAGGATCATGGGCTCGCGCGTCTGCGCGACCACGCCGTTGATGCCGCGACCCAGCTCGAATCTCTGCGCGCGGACGCGTTCCGCCTCGGGGCCCGCCGCGGCGCCAAGCTGGAGCCTCTGGGCGGCCTCGTCCCAGAGCACGATCTGGGCGAACTGGCTGCCCAGGAGTTCGATGGCCCCCGCCACGATCGCGTCCAGGACCGCCGGGAGCTCCAGCCGCCTGGTGATGGCCTGCCCGACCTCCTGCAGGGTGGCAAGCTCGGCGGCACGCTCCTCGGATGCCGTGTACAGCCTGGCGTTTTCGATGGCGACGGCCGCCTGGTCGGCGAACGACGTCAGCAGCGCGATCTCGTCGGGAGGGTACTCGCGGGGCTCCGCGGTGTTCAAGGTCAGCACGCCGAGGACCTCATCCCGGATCTTGACGGGGAGGCCGAGGTACGTCCGAAAGCCGACCTTCCGGTCGAAGGCTGCAAGCAGGCTGCGCGGATCGTTCTGGGTGTCCGCGATGTAGAGCGGCTGCCCGGTCTTGGCCACCGTCCCCGAGAGCCCAGCGCCCACAGGCAGGGGGAATCCGTCGGGTGGGGGCGTCTCGTGAAGGACGCCAATCCGCAGGAGCTGCGCTTCCTTATCCACGAGCAGCAGCTTGACGTGCTGGCAATGCGCGATCCGCGAGGCCTCCGTGGCGATCTGCTCCAGGGTGGTCTGCAGGTCCAGACCGGCCGTGACCGTACGTGCCGCGCGCAGGAGGGCCCCCAGTTCCTCTCCCCGGCGCACCGCCGCCTCGTGCAGCCGGGCGTTCTCGATCACGATGGCGGCCTGGGTGGCGAACATGGAGAACAAGGCGACATCATCGGACGAATACGTCCGGGGTTGAAAGGAGCTGATGGCGAGGACACCCAGGAGACGATCCCCAAAGACGATGGGGGTACCGAGGTAGGAGAGTAGACCATATTTCTCCACCAAATCGGGGCGAGCGTGCATCCGGAGATCCTGGCGCATGTCCGGCACCGCCACGGCCTGCCGCGTCAAGGCTACCTGACCGGACAGGCCCTGCCCGACCGGGAGGGTCAGGCTGGCCATCTCTCCTGGCGTGAATCGCGTGGCCGCTCGGCATCGCAGCAGCGGAGCTTCCGGCTCGAGGACGAACAGCCACACGGTGGCATCGTCCTCGATCGTCGCCGCGTGCCACACGATAGCCTGGAGGCTCTTCTCGGTCTCCAGCGACGACGTGATCGCTCGGCTGGCGTGCACCACGGCCGTCAGTCCCCGTTGGTATTGCTCGAGCGCGGCCACGCGGCTTCGCAGCGCCTCGAGTTCGGCGAGCAGCTCGGCTTTGCTCGGCGATCCCATCCGGCTCTCTCCTGCCGCCTCCGAGTTCAGGCGGCTCGACGCCGCTCGCTTCTCACGCAGGGTCCGCTTCGGGTGCTTCCGATCCTGAAGGGTCACGCCGCATCCTTCTCGTGCGGGCGGACGGGAAAGGCGATCCGGGCGATGGTACCCCCCTCGCTCGCCAGGTGCAGCATCCCCCCGAGCTGCTTCGCGAGCAGCCCGACCAGGCGCAAGCCCAGCGAATCGGCCGATTGCGGATCCGTGTGGGGGGGGAGTCCCACCCCGGTATCCCGGACCGTGAGCACGTGCTGGTCGTCCCGGCTCTCCAGGGTCACCACCACCTCTCCGGCCCGGCCGGCCGGGAAGGCATGCTTGAAGGCGTTGGAAACGAGTTCGTTCACAATCAGCGCGCAGGGGATGGCCCGCTCGACGTCGAACGGCCCCACGCCGACCTGCACCGAGAGACCGATGTGCTGCGCGTTGTACGCCTGGCGGAGCGCCGTCGCCAGGTGCCGGAGATAGTCATCCATGGCGACCCGGCTGACATCGGCGGACTTGTAGAGATACTCGTGAATTCGCGCCATCGATTGCACGCGGTCTTTGCTCCCCTGCAGCGCCTGGCGGGCCGACGCGTCCCGCAGGGTCCCCGCCTGGAGGTCGAGAAGGCTCGCGACGACCTGGAGGTTGTTCTTGACTCGGTGGTGCATTTCGCGCAGGAGCAGATCCCTCTCGGCGAGGGCGGACTGGATGCTCGCCTCCTCCCGCTGGCACTCGGCCAGCTCCCGGCGGGCAGTGGCGTAGTGTCGGGCATGGTGGAGGGCGAAGGCCGCCTGGCGGGCAAACGCGCCGAAGAGGCCGATCTCCTCGCCCGTGTAGCCGCGGGAAGAGGGGATCGGAAACGCCAGGACGCCGAGCGGCCGATCGCCCAGCGCGACCAGAAGGCCGAGATAGGCGGCCTGGCCCAGCTCCAGCATGAGCGAGGGGGGATCGGGTGCGAAATCCACTCCGGCATCGGAGACGGGGATCGGCCCATCGGTGGGGCCGGCCCGCTCCGAGAAACACTCTCCGATGAGGAATTCGAGCCTCCGCAACTCGTCCGGCGGGAGCCCGTCTCCGTCGCAGCAGCGAAGCGTCGAGGACACATCGTCCAGGAGAAACAACCGCGCCTCGCCAGCGCCGGACAGGAGGGATGCCTGGCGGACAATCGTCCGCTGGACCTGATCGAGATCGAGGGAGACGCCAAGGGCTTGCTGACTCTCCAGCAGCGCGCGCAGATCCCGCTGGCGGCTTTCCAGCCCCCGGACCTGATCTCGCAGCGTCAGCAACTCCGTCAGCAGCTCGACTTCGCTCAGTGGTCCCATGCGATCCCGTCCATTCTGCGCGCGAGTCGTCGTCGCGCGGCCCGGAGGCAGTCTAGGTGGCGCCTCCGGGGCTGTCAAGAGGCGAGCTTCGCCGGAGCGGAGGCGCGCGCTAATGGATGGCAAAGGCCAGGCCCAGGCCGTAGGTGAGCGCACCGGCGATCACGGCGACCAGGGTCATCTCCAGCCCGCTGATCCACCAGGAACGCGTGGTCACCAGGCTCTTGGCGATCCCCACGCCGAAGTGGGCCAGGATGCTCAGGATTGCCGCCCAGATCACGGCGGGAGTGCCTCGCGTGAAGAAGAAGGGAATGACGGGGATGAGGCCGCCGACCGCGGTGGAGACGGTGGACGAGAGACAGGCCTTCCACGGGTTGGGAAAGGTCGTCTCGGATAACCCCAGCTCTTCCTGGACCAGAGTTTTGAGGAAGTGCTCCGGCCGCTCCCGGATCCTGGCCACCAGCGTCCGGGCCTCCTCCTCCGTGAACCCCTTGAGCTGGTAGAAGAGCTCCAACTCCTCCCGCTCCTCCTCGGGATTCTGCTCGATCTCCGCCTTCTCGCGCGCGATCTCCCCTTCATAGACCTCGCGCTGCGACTTCGCGGCCAGGTACGCGCTGGAGCCCATGGACAGGGCGCTGGCCAGAGCCCCCGCCAGCCCCGTGACCAGGACAATCTCGCTCCCGCCGGTGTAACCCGCCATCCCCGACACGATGCCGAAGACGGCGCCGAGGCCGTCGTTCACCCCGTAGATGGCGTCGCTCATCCAGTTGACCCCGCTGACGTGTCGTTCCCTGTTCAAGATGAGGTCCAGGGCGCTGCGCGGGCTCTGTGGGCCGGCGAGGACGCGCAGGATCTTGGCGTGCTCCCGGTCGTCGGCGGATATCTCCGTCAGGATCGCCCGGCTCTCCGCGTCCAGGCCGGAGGCCAGCGCCTCGTCGGCCGCCAGGCCGCGGCTCTCGATCGCCTCCAGCTTCCGGTAGACGACCTCGGGACTGGCCACCTGCAGAGTGAGGCCAAGGGCAGGCTTCACGGTGGAGGCGTCCGGCACCGTCCCGCCCAGATCCCTGATCCGTCCCGCCCACCGGCCGGCGTGCGTCTCCTCCGCCGCCACGAGCTTTCGCAGAATCTCGCGGCGCCGTGGATCCCGCTCCTGCTCGGCCAGCAACCGGTAGGTCGCCGCCGCTTCCACCTCGTGACGCCAACTCTGCTGCAGGGCCTGCAAGACGTCTCGTGTGTCCGCTGGATTCCCCATCGCTCCCCCTCTTCCGATACCACAGCCCGCCGAGTGGTTTGTAGTATACCCTTGCAAGACCTCGCAGGCACGCGGAAGCACGCCCGCGCCCGGCCGCCCCGACCGCTGGGAACTTACAAATCCCCGGGGAGTGTGCTAAAATAAACCTATGGAGCGTTGCGTGCGGTCGGGCGGCGAGCCAGGCGGACCACCGCGGTTTCTCGCCGATGCGATGCTCGGGCGGCTGGCCACATGGCTTCGCATTCTGGGGTACGATGCCGAGTACAGTCGGGCGGAGGACGATGCCCTGCTCCGCCGGGCGCGGGACGAGGGGCGGATCCTCCTGACCCGCGACAGCGGACTCCTGCGGCGCCGCTCCGCGGGAGTCCGGAATCCTGCGGACCAGCCGCCGCCCCACCTTCTCGTTCACAGCGACCACGTGGTGGAGCAGGTGCGCCAAGTGGTGCGGAGTCTTGGCCTGGACCCCGGCGCCACTTCGGCGCGCCGCTGCGCGCGCTGCAACGCGGTCCTGAAGCCGCGGGCCAAGCCAGAGGTCGCGGGGCGAGTGCCTGAGTTTGTCTGGAGTCACCACGACGCCTTCTGGGGTTGCTCGACCTGCGGCCGAATCTACTGGGCCGGAAGCCACCGGCGCCGGATCGACGAAACCATCCGCGCCCTGATGGCCTGAGGGCGGCCGCCACCGGACGGCAGCGACGGACCGATGCGCATCATCTTCATGGGCAGCCCGACCTTCGCCGTCCCCTCGCTCACGCGACTCGCGGACGCCGGGCATACGCTCAGCCTGGTCGTCACGCAGCCCGACCGGCCGGCCGGACGCGGCCGCGACCTGCGCCCCTCGCCGGTGAAGCTGGCGGCGGAACGCCTGGCGCTCCCGCTGGCGCAACCGGAGCGGCTGAGCGACCCGGTCGTCCTGGCGACCCTCCAGGAGGCCCGGCCCGACGTCGTCGTGGTCGTGGCATTTGGACAGTTTCTGCCGCGACCGGTCCGCGAACTGCCTCCTCTCGGCTGCATCAATCTGCACGCCTCCCTCCTCCCGAAGTATCGCGGCGCCGCCCCGATCCATCGGGCGGTGATGGCGGGAGAGACGGAGACCGGCGTCACCATCATGCGCGTGGAGCGTCGAATGGACGCCGGACCCGTCCTGCTCCAGCGCGTCTGTCCGATCTTGCCGGCGGATGACGCGGGGAGCGTGCATGATCGGCTGGCCGTCCTCGGCGCCGAGGCTCTGGCCGATGCCCTGCCGATCCTGACGGATGGGCGCGCGGTCTGGACCCCGCAGGACGAGTCTCGCGCCACGCCGGCACCCAAGCTGGGCGACCAGGACTGCCACCTGGAGATCCGAGGGGATCCGGTGGCGCTGGTGAATCACGTCCGGGGCCTCTCACCGAGCCCGGGGGCATACCTGATCCTGCTGGATGGACGGCGAATACGAATCCTCAAGGCGGAGGCATCATCCGAGGCCGGTCCCCCCGGTGTGATCCTTCGAACGGACCAGACCGTCGTCGTCGTCGGAACGGGGATGGGGGCCGTGGCCCTGCGGGAAGTCCAACCGGAGGGGAAGCGGCGGATGACCGCCGCTGAATTCGCCCGCGGCCGGCATCTTCGCGCGGGGGTTCGCTGTGTCTAGGACCCCCACTGCACCCCCCGAGGGAACCGCTCTGGTCGCGGCACGGGCCAAGGCAAGAGCCCCCCGCGCCGCGTCCTTGTCGATCCTCGACCGCGCCCTGGTGACGGAGCTGGTCTACGGGGTCTTGCGCTGGCGAGGGAAGCTCGACTGGATCCTGGCGCCGCTCCTGGATCGGCCGCTGGCGCGGCTGGATCCCGTCGTCCACCAGCTCCTGCACCTGGGGACATACCAGCTCGCCTGTCTCACACGGATCCCGGATTTCGCGGCGGTGGACGAGACGGTGTCCCTGGCCAGGAAGATCGGCGCCGCGCGCAGCGCCGGCTACGTGAACGCGGTCCTTCGCGCCGTGGTGCGCGGGAAGGATCGCCAGCCGCCCGACTCTCTTCGGGACCCGCTCGCCTATTGGGGCGGGGTGGGTTCTCACCCGACCTGGCTGGCGGCGCGCTGGCTCGACCGCCTCGGGTCCGCCGAGGGCGGGGAGCTGATGACGGCCAATAATCGCGTCCCGCCCCTCACGCTGGCGGCGAACCGGCTGAAGGCGGAGGGAGAGGAAGTCGGGCGACTCCTCGCAAAGGGCGGCGCCGAAGTGACCCCCGGCCGGTTCTTCCCCGATATCTTCACCCTGCGGGGGGCCGGAAGCCTCACCGACTTTCCCGGCTTCGGCGCGGGGCTGTTCTTCCCCATGGATGAGGCCGGAGCGCTCCCGGTCCTGGCGCTCGACCCCCTGCCGGGCCAGCGCGTCCTGGACGCGTGTGCCGGCGGAGGGGGGAAGAGCGCCCTCATCGCCGCAGCGGTCGGCGGGACGGGAGAGGTCGTCGCCCTGGATCGTAGCCCGCGGGCCCTCCGCCGTCTCACCGCCGCCGCCCTGCGCTTGGGGCTTGCCACGGTGCGGCCGACGCTTTACGATGCACGCGTCGCCGGGGAAGCCTGGGCCGGCCAATTCCCCCGGGTGCTGCTGGACGCCCCATGCAGCGGGTTGGGAACGATCCGGCGTCGGCCCGAGATCAAGTGGCGTCGCCGGCCGAGCGACCTCGCGCAGGCGGCGGCTCTGCAGCGCGCGCTGCTCGCCGGAGTGGCGAGGGCGGTGGCCGGCGGGGGTCTCTTGGTCTACAGCACCTGCAGCCTGGAGCCCGAGGAGACGGACGAGGTGATCGGCGCGTTTCTCGACACACATCCGGACTTCGCGCTGGAAGCGCCGGGACCCACGCTCCGGCCCTTCTGCGATCCTTTGACCGAGGGGATCCTGCGCGCCTGGCCCCATCGGCACGACACGGACGGCTTCTTCGTCGCGCGTCTGCGGCGGACGTCATGAACCCATTCCGTGAGCTCGGACCCGCTCCGACCCGGGGTTGCCTCTACCGGCTGACGCGCGGCCTCGCCATCTGTACGGGGCTGCTGGCCCTGGCCGTCCTCTCGGGGTACGTCGCCATGCTCTGGTCCATGGAAGAGGACCGCGTGGAAGTGCCCCGCGCCGTCGGTCTGGACTCGGTGGCGGCCGGGGCCCTGCTCAAGGAAACCGGCCTCGCCCCCCGTGTCGTCGCCGAGGAGTTCAGCGCGAACATCTCGAAGGGCCACGTCTCCAGCCAGCGCCCATCCCGCGGGGCACGCGTCAAGCTGGGGAGCGAGGTGCGCCTGATCCTCAGTCGGGGAACCGATCAGCTGAGCGTCCCCAACCTGGCCGACATCACCCTGCCCCAGGCGAAGCGCATCCTGGCGGAGACGGGCCTCAACCTGGGGCAGATCGCGACGATTCACTCGGACGTCCACAGCCGGGACATGGTCATCGCGCAGGACCCGCCCGTCGGCGCGGCCGCCACGCGGGGAGCGGCAGTCCGCATCTTGCAGAGCCTGGGTCCCTGGGAAGAGCTGGTCACCCTCCCCGACCTCCGCGGCCGCGAGATGGTCGTGGCTCTCAATCTCCTCAAGGAGCTCCAAGTCGAAGCCCGGATCAGCTTCCAGCAGGCGGCGTCCAAGGAAGGGCACGTGGTGGCCCAGGACCCGGCGCCCGGCGCCTCGGTCAAGGTCGGCGGACAGGTGCAGATCACCATCGGGGAGTAGGCTGCAGGCAAGGAGTTCTCATGGTCAAGATCGCACCCTCGGTGCTCTCGGCGGATTTCGCCGCGCTGGGGGAGGAGATCGCCAAGATCGAGCCGGTGGCGGACCTCCTCCACGTGGACGTGATGGACGGCCACTTCGTCCCCAACCTCACGATCGGGCCCGTGGTGGTCGAGGCGATCCGCAAGAGAACCCGTCTGCCCCTGGATGTCCACCTGATGATCCAGCACCCCGACCGCTTCATCGGCCCCTTCGCCAAGGCCGGGGCGGCCCACCTCACCGTCCATCCGGAGGTCTGCCCCCAACTTCAACGCACCATCCAGCAGATCCGGGAGGCGGGACTGAGGGCCGGCGTGGCGCTGAATCCCTCCACCTCGCTCCACGCGGTGGAGCACGTGCTGGACCAGGTCGATCTCATCCTCCTCATGTCGGTGAATCCCGGCTTCGGCGGGCAATCCTTTATTCCCTCCGTCCTGAAGAAGATCGTGGAGATGCGTCGCTGGCTGGATCGTCTACCCGCTCCCCCCGAGCTGGAAGTGGACGGAGGCATCACGCTGGAGAATTGCCGCGAGGTGGCACGGGCCGGTGCCACGATCCTGGTGGCGGGTTCGGCGATCTTCGGAGAGGCCGACCCGCGCGAGGCGGTGGCCGCGATGCGACAGCGCCTGACCTGCCCCTAACAGGCTGCTGAAAAAGGCCCATCTGCGGCGTTGGTGCGCTTGGGCACTCGCTGCGGCGTACCCAGTGTACGCCTCACTCGGCCTTGCGCGCGCCGCCTGGCATCTGGACCTTTTTGAGCAGCCTGCGCGAAAGCGGGTAGTTCAGCGCCCTGCTGAGCCGCCAGGCTGGACCGCGTGGGCCGGGACGATCAGCGAGACGGGGCGGGGCGGACGCAAGAAGAAACGGGGGTGGGCGTGCGACAGCTTCCCATTCCGCCGCACTTTCAGCCGGACGCGGTGGGGACGGTCTGGCGAGTGCCCTACCAGGAGCGGGCCGACGAGGCCGACGCCTGGGGGAGGCGCCACCGGATTCCTCCCGCCGCAGCCGACTCTCTGCGGGTCTGTCTGGTGATCGTGGACTGTCAGAACACCTTCTGCATTCCCGGCTACGAGCTCTTCGTCGCCGGCAAGTCCGGGCTGGGGGCGGTCGAGGATAACCTCCGCCTCTGCCAGTTCATCTATCGGAACCTCGACGCCATCACCGAGATCGTCCCTACCCTGGACACGCACACCCCCGCGCAGATCTTCCACCCCCTGTTCTGGATCAATGCCGCCGGCGAGCATCCCGGGCCGCACACGGCCATCTCCCCCGAGGACGTGGAGACAGGCCGCTGGCAGGCCAACCCGGCCGTGGCCGGCAGCCTGACCGGGGGGGACGCGGGGCGGCTGCAGCGCCATGCCGTCCACTACGTGCGGGCCTTGGCCCGGCGTGGCAAGTACCCGCTCATGGTGTGGCCCTACCACGCCATGCTTGGCGGGATCGGCCACGCGCTGGTGTCGGCCGTCGAAGAGGCCCTCTTCTTCCACGCTGTGGCGCGGAAGACGCAGCCTCGCTTCGAGATCAAGGGGTCCGACCCGCTGACCGAGCACTACTCGGTCCTGTCTCCGGAAGTCCGGGAAGGAGCCGACGGCGAGCCGCTCGCCGAGTGGGACACCGCCCGCATCCAGCACTGGCTGGGCTTCGATCGCGTGATCAGCGCGGGGCAGGCCAAGAGCCACTGCGTGGCCTGGACGATCGACGACCTGCTGACGGAGATCCGGGCCCGCGAGCCGGCGCTGACCCGGAAGATTTATCTCCTGGAGGACTGCACGTCCCCGGTCGTGGTCCCCGGGGTGGCGGACTTCACCGCCGAGGCCGACGCCGCCTTCCAGCGGTTCGCCGCGGCGGGGATGCACGTGGTGCGCTCGGTCGATCCGATCGGGTCGTGGCCGGGGGTGGATCTTGCGCCTCGCGGGAGTTGAGGCGATGAGCTCGATGGAGAGGACAAGGGAGGCGAGATGGATCTGACACAGACACTCACGGAGATGGCGAAGGGGGCCGGGGCGAGCCTGACCGGCGTGGCCCCGGTGGAGCGGTTCGCGGGCGCCCCGAGGGGACACCACCCGCAGGACCTGCTGCCGGGTGCGCAGAGCGTCTTCACGTTCGGGATGCGCATTCTCGATCGCGTCATGGAGTGGCCGAACCTGCTCCAGGACTCCGTCTTCTACCCGCCCGAGATCCGCGTCGAGGCCTTGCGGCTCATGCTCTACAAGAAATCCGGATACGACATCATCAACGATCAGTTGAGCGTGATTGCACTGCGGCTGGCCACACACCTGGAAGAGCTGGGACACCCCTCGCTCTTCTTCCCTACGACCAACACGGGTCTGCCCGAGCACCTGATGGGTTTCCCGGGCATCTTCTCGCAACGCCACGCCGCGGTCCGGGCGGGACTTGGCGAGTTCGGGCTCAACAACGTCGTGGTCACCGCCAGGTACGGCCCGCGGATCCGCTTCAACTCGGTCATCACCACCGCGCCGCTCTCCCCCTCGCCGCTTCTCACGGCCAAGACGTGCGACGGCATGGCTTGTCAGGAGTGCATCCACGAGTGTCCGGTGGGGGCCCTCCGCTCGCTGGCCGAGGCCGAAGAAGAGCGGCTCTGGCTGGACCCGGCGGCGCGCACCGACTGGGCGGTCTGCCGGAAGAGCCAGGCGACCTCGGACTGCATGGGGCGGTGCATCCGGGTCTGCCCCGTCGGCAGAGCCAAACAGGCTCCCTCTTCCGCCGGACAAATCCCTTGACGGAACTCCCCTGCGATGGTACCAATCGCGCCAGAGAAACAGGAGACCCACGCATGTCCAACGTCTACTCGAGCCGGTTCTGGTTTTACTTTCGCTTTCCGGGCGTCTGCCCTGGCGGCTCGCGGCGGAGGATGAGCTAGACCGTACGACATCCAGAAACCAAGGGCCACGGGGCAGGCGATGCCCCGTGGCCCTTTGTATTTTTCGAGGCCCCGGGACGCCGGCCACCCGGACCGACACACAGGACGGAGGAGACCTATGATCATCGTGATGAAGGGCAGCACTCCTAAGGAGCAGGTACACGACGTCATCCGCACCATCGAAGAGCTGGGCTACCAGCCGCATGTCATCTGGGGAACCCAGCGCACCGTGATCGGCGCCGTCGGCGACGAGCGCGGAAAGGCCCGTCTCCAGTCCCTGGAGGTCATGCCCGGCGTGGAGAGCGTCGTCCCGATCCTCCAGCCGTTCAAGCTGGCCGGTCGGGAGTTCAAGTCCACGGCGAGCACGGTGAAGGTCGGCGACGCGGAGTTCGGAAGCGACCGCATCCCGATCATCGCCGGCCCATGCAGCGTGGAGAGCGAGGAGATGGTCATGCAGCTCGCCCTCCTCGCCAAGGAGGCCGGCGCCTCGATCCTGCGCGGCGGCGCCTTCAAGCCCCGCACCTCTCCCTACGCCTTCCAGGGCATGGGGAAGGAGGGCCTGCGGCTGCTCGCGCAAGCCCGCGAGGCCACGGGTCTCGCCATCGTCACCGAGGTCCTCAAGCCGGAAGACGTGGACATGATCGCCGAGACCGCCGACATGCTCCAGATCGGCGCGCGCAACATGCAGAACTTCGCGCTGCTGAAAAGGGTGGGCGAGGTCGGCAAGCCGGTCCTGCTCAAGCGGGGGATGTCCGCCACGATCCAGGAGTTCCTGATGGCGGCCGAGTACATCCTGTCGGAGGGAAACTACAACGTGGTTCTCTGCGAGCGGGGCATCCGGACTTTCGAGACGGCGACGCGCTTCACCCTCGACCTCAACGCGATCCCCGTGCTCAAGAAGCTCACCCACCTGCCGGTGATCGTGGACCCGAGCCACGGCACCGGCCACTGGGAGTACGTGGCGCCCATGGCCAAGGCGGGCATCGCCTGCGGCGCGGACGGCCTGATGATCGAGGTCCACATGCGGCCGGAGATCGCCGTGAGCGACGGCATCCAGTCGCTCAGGCCGGACGTCTTCCGCCAGTTGATGCGGGAACTGGCCCCGTTCGCGCAAGCGGCCGGCCGCCGACTCTGACCGCGCGGCCCCGGCCGGGCCTGGGACATCCCCCGCATCCAACCGGCCCACAAGACAGAGCGGGGTTCCGGCCTGAACCGGAATCCCGCTCGAGGTCAGAAATGGAGGACGTCAAATAGAGGACCCGGCCAAGAATAGCAAGTCAGTCCCGAAGGAGCCGAGGCAAAGGCAGCTTGTCGTACTTGGCAACGTCCCGTATTATTTTATCAGTTTGGGGGACGTAATGGGGGACGTTGCCAAGCAAGACAAGTAAAGCAGATTTGCGCACATTGTGACATCCAGCGCGATGCGTTGGCCGCCTCCCGCCGTGGGGGGCTGACGCGGACGGCTGATGGAGTGCCATTAGCGGGAAGTTGTGGACGGAACGGGGGGAACGCAGTACGGAGCCGCGCCTTGCAGCGGGCGGCAAGAGGATCGTTTGGAGCCCAAGCACCATGGGGACTACTGGTCATGGACGCCTCCGAGCGTGGAGCAGGGATGCGACCTGCGGAGACCAATTGCGCAGACTTATACCCCACGAAATCCGGGGACACCATACTTATTTCTGGAGACCCGCCGGCTGTGGGCCTGGGCCGCCCGCGCCGGAGCACTCGCCGCGCCCTGCCGCACAGGCCCGACGGACCGCTGGCAAGGATGGGGATCGGCCCATAAAACCGCGCGGGATTCCGGCTCAGCCGGAACCCCGCGCGAGGTGATGCGTCAACTCTGTGGCACGACGCGGCCGGATCGGCCGACGCCTGCCCGATCGGTCCTACCAGGAATCTCCCGGCTTGGCCGCCCACTCGATTCCCAATTCGGCCAGCTTCGCAAACGTCGGCCAGCCGGTCTCCGGATCCCAGCCCTCCATTTGATAATAGAGCCGGAGGGCGCGCTGGAACGTCTCCGGATCGACCCGTACCCCCTGCAGCGGGCCGCTGGTGAAGGCCTCGTGCAGCCGCTTGGGCAGCCGGTCGTCCTTGGGGGTGAACCCTTCGCGGCAGTTGAAGGCGCGCGCCAGGGCCTTGGACCGCTCGCCCACCTTGATCAGCTCCCAGAGGCTGGTGTCCCAGCCCGTCACGGCCCGCATGGCATTCACCACCAGACTAATGCCGACCGCATTCCCCGGTGCGGCGGCCAGATGACACACACCGACGCAACTGCAGAGGGTCCACCAGTGGTTGGCATAGGTATAAGCACGCACCTTGCGCGGACTGAGCTCCAGGCGCTTGAGCGCCTCGGCGAGGCCGAGCGGCTCCAGGGCATGCGCACCGTTCGGGTGAAACCCCTCGTAAGCCGGGTCGTGGGGGGCCCGCATGTGGTCCGCCCCGGACGCGGTTGTGGCATATGCCAGGGAAAGCCCCTGCTTGCCCCGCGGCTCGTGCATGGGGATCTCCTGCTTCTTGACCGTGAGGACGTACTGCTCGGCGCCTCGCCCGATCTTCTTCGCGGCCCGCTCGGCCCCCAGGGCGAGGATGTCCCCGAACCCCTCGCGCTTGCCGATCTTCTCCGTCATGGCCAAGAGCGCATCACCATTGCCGAAGCGGAGTTCGATCCCATCGGTGTCCGCGGTGGTGAGGATCCCCTTGTCGAAGCACTCCATGGCGAAGGCGATGGTCATCCCCACCGAGATCGTATCCATCACGTACTCGCCGCAGATCTGGTGGAACTTGGCGATGACCTTCAGGTCGCCGATGCCGCAGGCGGATCCGCTCGAGCCGATCGTCTCGTACTCGGGGCCGCCGTACTTGGAGCTGACCTCCAGCTCCGGCACGTCCACGTCCCGCTTGCAGGCGATGGCGCAGGCGTAGCAGGTCCCCTCGTCCGTCAGGATCGTCTCGGCCATCGTCTGACCGCTGATCTCCTTGGCCAGCTCGAACTGCCCCTCGCGGAAGTTGCGAGTGGGCAGGATGCCGTCGGCGCTCATGGTCGTCACGTTGCGGGAGGTCCCGAACTTGTGGAGCGTATCCGCGTCCCGCTTGTAGTGCTCGCGCATCCACTTCAGGACCGCCTGCAGCCCCTCTTTGTCTTTGGGCTCCAGCTTGTCCTTGCCACGCACGGCGATGGCGCGCAGCTTCTTGCTCGCCATCACGGCGCCGAGTCCCGACCGGCCGTTGAAGTGCTTCAGCTCGTTCACGATATTGGCGTGGAGACACCCCTTCTCGCCGGCGATTCCGCACTGGAGCACCCGCGCCCGCTTGTCCGTCTCGGCGGTCACAATCTCCTGCACCTCGCCCGATATCTTGCCCCAGAGGTGGGCGGCATCCCGCAGCTCCACCGTGCCGTCGCAGATCCAGAGATAAACCGGCTTGGGCGACTGGCCGGTCACGATGATGCCGTCGAACCCCGCAAACTTCAGCTCCGGCCCCCACCAGCCCCCGGCCTCGCCCTCGCCGTAGCCGTCAGTCAGCGGCGACTTGGCCGCCGCCGTGAACCGGTTCGTGCCGGACAGCGGGATGCCGTTCAGTGGGCCGGTGGAGAAGACGAGGATGTTGTCCGGACCGAGCGGGTCCACCCCCGGCTTGAGCTCCCGCATCAGGATCGCGGCCGCCATGGCCGCCCCGCCCATGAACATGCGATAATCAAGCTCAGGAAACTGCTCCACCGTGCTGGTTCCCTGAGTCAGATCCACGCGCAGATACTTGCCAGTGAATGCCCCTTGCATGCTCGCCTCCTCCTCAAGGTGTCGTGTATGCCTCACCGCCGGGCGTCCCCGGCCGGATTCTCCCACCACTCCCACAGGGCGGGAGCGCCCCGAAGCGCGCTCGAACTTTACCCCCTCGCGGCCACACGCGCAAGACCTCCCCGCGGAAAGGATTGGAAAAAGGAACATGGATCTGGTCATTTCCACCGCAACGGCGCCCCACCGGTGCGGTGCAGGTTGGGCTTGACCTCGGCGGAAGCAGGGGAGGATAATCGAAGTGGTTGGCGGTCTGCCCATTTCCGATCCCGCGGCCCCCGAAAGGAGGGATCGTCTGTGAAGGGGCACAGAATGCACGCGACCAGCCGTTGCCGATCTTTCGAAATCCCACCACCTTCATGGAGGAGGATTCGGCCCATGCGACGCTCACGAGTGCTCGCGATTACCCTCGCCCTGCTGTTCCTCACCCCGGCGGTCGTCCTGGCCGGTGCGGCGAAGAAGATCACCCTCTGGTATCCCGCCGGCGACATCACGGCCGGCGCCGCCCACTTCGGCGACAAGGCCCTGTTCGCCGAGTTCGAGACCAAGAACAACGTCAAGGTCGATGCCGTGGCGCTCGACTACGACACCATGCAGCAGAAGATCTTCGCGGCGGCGGCGGGGAAGAACATCGCCGACATCCTGTTCATCGACGATTCCTGGGCCCCCGGTTTCCTGAAGGAGGAGATGCTGGAGCCGGTGGCGGACGCCAAGGCCAAGGCCTGGCTGGCAGCGGTGTCACCCGAGATCCGGACCCTGTCCGACTACGGAAAGGGCCGCATGTGGGGCTACGTCCAGTACGGTATCGACGTGTACGGTCTCACCTGGAACAAGGATCAGTTCCGCGAGGCGGGGCTCGACCCCGAGAAGCCGCCCAAGACCTGGGATGAGTTCCGGGATTACGCCAAGAAGCTCACCAAGCGCGACGCGCAGGGCAACATCACCCGCGTCGGGTATGCCATCCGACACGTGGGCCAGCCCCACGGGGTCGTCCACAAGCACTTCTGGGCCATCTACGGCGCGGGCGCGAAGCTGGTCGACGATCACTACGCGCTTCGCGGCGGCAAGACGATGATCAACACCCCGGGGGGCAAGGCCGCCCTCCAGCTCGTCCTGGACATGCTGGACGCGGACAAGTCCACCAGCCTGAACTTCCCCGACCCGCGCGCCGCCTTCCTGAAGGGCATCGCCGCGATGCAGATCAGCGAGACGGTCAGCATCCGGGCGCGCCAGCCGAAGGAAGCGCCGGATCTCAAGTGGGGCATGGCCTTGCCGCCGGTGCCGAAGGCCGGCGACAAGCCGGCCACCAACCTGGGCGGCTGGCTGTACACAGTCCCCAAGCTTTCCAAGAACAAGGCAGAGGCCTGGAAGCTGATCGAGTGGCTGAACAGCCCGGAGAAGGACTACGAGCTCTGCAAGAAGTACAACGCCTCCCCCCGCTACACTGCCAACTGGGACAAGGAGCCGTTCAAGTCCGATCCGTACAACCAGGGCCTGAAGCAGCTGTACCCCTACGGCATCAAGCTGCCCATCAACCTCGGTTTCAATGGGGTGATGGACGCGACCGGCGCGGCGATCCAGAAGGTCTGGCACCACGAGGCCTCCGTGGACGCGGCGCTCGCCGAGGCGGAGCGGCTGGGGAACAAGTCCCTCGCCGACGCCACCAAGTAGACCCGAGCCCCGATTGCCCGGCCACTGCCCCACGGGGGCTCCCCCGTGGGGCAGTGTCTTTGTGACCGTATCGGCAAGAGGAAGGGGAACGCGTGTCGACTCCCGGCAGGCGGACGTTCCGGCAGACCCTGGGGCGGCTTCGCTCCAGGCACATCCTGCACGCCTACTTATTCATCGCCCCGGTCATCCTGCTCTTCGGGCTCTTCCGGATCCTTCCCTCGGTGCAGACCTTGCTCTACAGCTTCTTCAGGGTCGAGCTCATCAAGGGCCGATTCACCTTCATCGGGCTGGACAACTTCCGGGACCTGCTCACCGACGAGATCTTCCAGAGGGCCACGATCAACACGATGAAGTACGTCGTGACCATCGTGCCCGTCTCGGCGATCCTGGGGCTCCTCCTCGCCGTCCTGTTCAACGCCAAGTTTCGCTGCCAGGAGTTTTTCAAGGCGATCTATTTCTCCCCCATGGTCACCAGCACCGTGGCGGCGGCCATGGTCTGGTGGTGGATGTACAATCCGCAGTTCGGCATCTTCAACGTCCTGCTCAAGCTGGTCGGCCTGCCGGAGCAACCCTGGCTGATGTCCAGCCACACGGCCCTGACATCCGTCATCATCTTTAGCATCTGGAAGGCCCTGGGCTACAACATGATCATCTATCTGGCCGGCCTCCAGGCCATCCCGCCGCAGTTCTACGAGGCCGCCACCATCGACGGGGCCGGCCCCGTCGCGCAATTCTTCCGGATCACCATTCCCCTGCTCGCCCCCACCACGACCTTCATCGTGATCTACAACAGCATCCTGGCCTTCCAGGTGTTCGACCAGGTCTTCGTCCTGACGGGCGGCGGGCCCGCCAACTCCACCAACGTCGTCGTCCTGGACCTCTACCGGCAGGCCTTCGAGCGGTACAACTTTGGCTACGCCTCGGCCGAGGCCATGGTCCTGTTCCTGTTCATCCTGGGAATCACGTTGCTGCAATACGTCTACAGCAAGCGGTACGAAGTCTCGTATTGAGGGGAGACTCTATGTCGCGTCCCGTCCTGCGGTCGCTCGCCAAGCTCAACCTCTACCTGCTGGTGGGTGGGGTCGCGCTCCTCATGATCCTCCCCTTCTACTGGATGATCGCCACCGCCTTCATGCCGGCTCCGGACATCATCGCCTTCCCCCCCAAGTGGATCCCAACCCGGCTGACGCTGGAGCATTTCGCGGTCGCCTTCGCCAAGGCTCCCTGGCTGACGTATTACTGGAACAGCTTCGTCGTGGCCGTGGCGTCGGTTGGTTTCTCCCTGCTGTTTGGCCTTTTCGCCGGCTACGCCTTCGCCGTCTACCGGTTTCCGCTGCAGGGCTTCTTCTTCTTCCTGATCCTCGGCACCTTGATGGTCCCGGTTCAGGTCACGTCCGTCGCGCTGTATATCCTGCTGGCCAAGATCGGCTGGGTGGACACGTTCCTCGGCATCCTGGCGCCCAACTTCGCCAGCGCCTTCGGGGTGTTTATGCTCCGTCAGGGAATCAAGCAAATCCCGGTGGATCTCATCGAGGCGGCCCGAATTGACGGCGCCGGCGAGGTGCGGATCGTCCTCACCATCATCACTCCCCTCATCAAGACGACCCTGGCCACCGTCGCCATGATCCTGTTCCTGGGCTCCTGGAACGACTTCCTCTGGCCGGTCATCATCATCAACTCATCGGACCTCCGGACCTTGCCGGTGGGGATCGCCCTCTTCAAGGACCCCTATGGCAACATCAACTACGGGCCGCTCATGGCGGCGACGCTCATCTCCACCGGGCCCATGCTCGTGGCCTACATCGTCTCTCAGAAATACATGATCCGGGGAATCGCCCTGACGGGGATGAAAGGCTAGAGGAGATCGAAGTCGGCTCAGGTCATCAGCGCGATGCCGAGGACGGTGGCCACCGCTCCCTGGATGGTCCGTCGGGTCGGCCGGTGCCCGAGAACGACAACCTCCAGTGGAATGGTGAAGAGGGGGGAGGTCGTCGAGAGGACGGTCCCCACCGCGACCCCGCCGTACTTGATCCCCATCGTGAAGAGGAGGGAGCTGGTCGCGCTCAGCAGGCAGATCGCCGCGAGAAACCCCACCTCGCGGCCGCGGCTCTTCCACACCGTCCCCCAGGTTCCGCGCGTCCACGGCGTGGCCCAGAGGACCAGGCCGCCCAGAGGGCTTCGGACCGCCGTGGCCGCCATCGCCGAGACGGCCCTGAGCGGCGCCTTCAGAAGGACGGCCGCCAGCGTCCAGGTGACGGCGGCCCCGAGGACGAAGCGGATCCCCCGCCGGCGCCCCCCCCGCTGCCTCGCCCGACGCCTCCTCGTGCCCGGTCACGATCAGCGCGATCCCGGCCAGCACCAGAAGGATCCCCAGGGCGCGGCGCGGCGTGATCGGCTCGCCGAGCAACCCGATCCCCACCAGCGTGGAGAGGAGAGGGTGCACCATGCTCAGGGTGTGGGCCCGGGTGACGCCCAGGTGGCGCATCCCCTCGAAGAACTGGGTATCCCCCATCGCGAAGCCGACGGTGATGGAGAGCCACAGGGCCAGGACGGCCCACAGCGGCATCCGGATGATCTCTCCTGCGTACCCGGAGGCGACGGCCACCGCGAGGACCGCGAGCCCGCCCACCGACGAGCGGAAGGCGTTGATCCCCGCCGGCGTCAGCCGATCGGAGAGGGCCCGAGCCAGGATGCTGATGGCGGCCCAGGTGATGGCGCTCCCCAGACCGCCTGCAATCCCCATCGCGAGCGTGCTCATCGTGCGAGCTCTATGCTACCGCCTTCTCGCTCCCGCCCCTCCCCGAGCCTCTCCGCGCCCTTCTCTTGTGCTCCCTCGTGTCTCGGAGCTTTCGCCGTCGATCGTTCACGATCCCTCAGCGCGATATCTCAGACCGGCAACGACACCTTCAACTCCCCGGCGATAGCGACGACTTCCCGCCACACCTCCTGGTCGACCGGCACCCCATCCCGCAGCCGGCGCGCCCTCTCGGCCCGCGCGCGTTCCCCCGGGATTCGGATGTCGGCCACGCCCGGTGCCTTCCGAGAGGATTTCACTTCCTCAAGATGGGCTTTGACGCTGTCCTGGAAGACGCCGGGGTCGGTGAAGGCGCCTGGATCGAGGGCGACCAGGAGATCTCCCTTGTCATAATGCCCCTCCTTGACCGCCTGCCCGAGAGGTCTACCCACCTTCGCGCCGAGGAGAGGACCCGCGAGGAGGCCGAGGAACAGACAGAGGCCGAATCCCTTGTGGCCGGCAAAGGAGGCGAGGGCCCCCTGGGCTGCCAGCCCGGGGTCCGTGGTGGGGGTTCCATCGGGCCCCAAGGCGACGCCCGGGGGAAGTTGCTCGCCTCGCGCCTTCGCCGTGAGGACCGAGCCATAGGCGATCTCGCTCGTGGCGAAATCCAGGAGGAGAGGCTCCTGCCCTCTGATGGGAATGGCGATGGCCACCGGGTTGGTTCCCAGGAGGCGCTCCGTGCCGCCCAGCGGGTGGACCAGGGGCTGGGTGACGGTGGTGATCAGCCCGACACATCCCGTCTTGGCGATCTGCTCCACGTAGTAGCCGGCCATGCAGATGTGATCCCCATTGACCACTCCAACGGCGGCGGTTCCTGCACTCTCCGCCTTGTGTGCGGCGAGGCGTGCTCCGAACAGGGCGCCGACGGGCCCCAGCGCGCGGTCCGCATCCACCAGCGCGCTTCCCGCCCGCTCCGTCACCACGCGCGGACGCGCGGCGGCATTGATCATCCCGGACTGTATGCGCCGGATCATGGTAGGGAGGCGGAGCAGCCCGTGCGTACTGTAGCCCCGGAGGTCCGCCTCCAGGAGCACGTCGGACGCGACCCCGGCGGCGTCCGCCTCGCAGCCGGCGGTCATGAATACCTGCTCCATCAGCCCTCGGAGGGCGGTCGCGGACAGTACACGAGGAGTGTCAGGACTCATCCGGTCGATCTCCTTCTTTCCGGGGCGTGACGGGGATGGAACCCCCGCTGGCCGACGGCTGATGACTGACCACCGATCGGCTGCCTCTCATTTTGCACCATCGCGCATTCCGAACGGGATGCGGCTGTTGGGTCCCGTGCGGCAGTGGATCAGGCGGTGTCCGATCCGCACGACTCGCCTGCGCCACAGGGGCTGAGATGCCAATCGGCCAGGGCATCGAGCCGCACCTGTCGGATGGTGGGGCGACGATATCGTAAGATGAGTCGGATGGCAACGCCTTGAAGCTACTGACAGGCGAAGAAAGATGAGAGGATCGTGCGGGCTGCGATCCGGGTGTCGTCGGCAGGACGCACACTCACCTGAGCGCTCCGCTCGGCGTCTGGCTGAACTCTGGGATGCGCACGGTGCGGGAATCCGTGGATGGCGCAGGCTCGGACACCCGCGGCGAGGGTGCCTCTGATTGGTTCACCCGTGACGTCAAGAAGGCCCCCGCCCCGGCTCGTACCTCGACCAACCCCAGCGATCTCATGCACCGGATCGCCTCTCGCAAACTCCAGCGTCCGATGCCGAGGGTCTGGGCGAACTCCCGTTCGGGCGGGAGTCGTTCACCCGGCCGAAGGCGACCCGCAGCTATCAAGCCGCGGATCTGGTTGACGATCACTCCCGTGAGCTTGACCCGGCGAACGGGACGAAACACGCTGCAACTGATTGACTCCACACTCCACCGCCTCCCACCGTTCAATCGCCGCCCCCGCCTGGACACCCAAGAGGACATCATGCCAGGAGGGCTCCTCCGCATTCGAAGTGTCCAAACCGGCCCAACCCGGGAAAGAACGCCATGGCCTGGCTCGTCTTGACCTGGGCCCAGCAGCGCGGGCATCTGCGACCCACGCGGTTCCATGCCTCATAACAATCACCGCACACGCCAAACCCCCGCCCGTAGGGAGACCGCCAGGCCCGACCGGTCAGGAGTTTGAGCTTCCCGCACGCCTCACAACGGAACCATCCAACCTGGATCTCCAACATGGTCATCCTCCTAACCCGACCGAGAAACCGGAGAACACGCACGCCCAGCCAGCCGTTTGCCGGAACGCCACGCTCTCTTACGGGCGCACAACCAGTACCGAGCAGGAGGCATACTTCAGGACCATCTGCGCTACGCTCCCCAGCGCGAACGACTTGGCGCCTGTCCGCCCCTTCGCGCCGATGACCGCGAGGTCCGGCCGGAATTCACGAATCGCCGCGAGCAGATGATCCACCGGATGGCCCGCGCGCATGGATGTCGTGATCTCGCACCCCACCGCGGCCAGCAGTCTGCGGCCTTCAGCCAGGACCCGGTCGGCCGAGGCCCGTCCAACCTCGGCGATGGTCCGCAGCGCGGCCGCCAGCTCTTGGGGGGTCGCGACCTTTCCGGGGCCGAAGGTGGGCGCCTCCGCCACGGCGCAGAGGCGCACCGAGGCGTCCGAGGGGAGGGGCAGGTCGGACACAAACCGCGTCGCTGCCTCCGCATGCACGGACCCATCCATGCCGATCAGCACGCGTCGCACAGGCCCCACGGGCCCGCGAGCGATGAGGACAGAGCACGGAGCAGAACGGATGACCTGCTGCGAGACATTGCCGAGCAGAAACTCCTTGACCGGCCCCAGCCCGCGCGAGCCCACGACGACGAGGTCCGCCCGCAGCCTCTCGGCCATCTCGATGATGGCGGTCTCTGCCGGACCGTGCATCAGGCGCGTCGTAATGCTGGCCGAGTGGCCGTCCAGGATCTGGCCCGTCGTGTCCAGGGCGTGGAGCGCCTCCTCCTCAGCCTCGCGCCGCATCGTGGCCAGCGCCTGCGAGTACGCACGGCGCGCCATGGGCGTGACAGAAGTGAAGGAAGGTTCCGGCACATCCACCGCCGCCAAGACCGTCACCTCCGCGGGCGAAGCGAGTGGAAGGGCCACCAGCGTCTCCGCGGCCCACCGCGCGCCCTCCGATCCGTCAGTTCCCAAGATGATCCGCATGATCCCCTCCTACTTTCGCCTTCAACATCGGGCATCGCGTGCCGAGGCGAGGCGACGATTGAGTCCGTCCCCAAGGCAACTTCTCTTCTCGATGCGTCCTGGCTCCATCCCGTTAGGCACCTGCGGACCCGCCCGGTCGGAGACCCGCTGCATGCTTGGCGTCTGGCGGAGCAATCCATGCTCCTTCGCCGTCTGCCTCGGCTCCGGGGCTCGCAAGGATCGTCGCTGCGGGCTCCCCTGGAGCAGGGAGCAGGAGGGAGATCAAGACCGATGCCCCGAGGATGGCAGCCACAACGATCAGCGAGACGCCGGCGGGGATCTTGTAGTAGTCCACCACCAGCATCTTGATCCCTACGAACACAAGGACCGAGGAGATCCCGAACTTGAGGAAGCGGAACAACTTCATGATCCCGGCCAGCAGGAAGAACAGACCCCGCAGCCCGAGGACGGCAAAGACGTTGGAGGTGTACACGATGAACGGGTCCCGGGTGATGCCAAAGATGGCCGGGATGGAGTCGACGGCAAAGATGATGTCCGTCGTGCCGATCACGATAAACACGGGCACCAGGGGAGTTGCCAGCCAGTGGCCGTCGAGCCGCACAAAGAAATGCCGTTCGTGGTAATCCGGCGTCACGGCCATGAACCGGCGGAACAGGCGCAGGACCGGATTCCGGCTGGGCTCGATGTGATCCTCCCCCGAGCGGAGGAGCTTGAGGCCGGTGAACACCAAGAAGCCGCCGAAGATGTACAGGATCCATTCAAAATGCGCCAGCAGGGCCGCCCCGGCAGCGATGCACACCCCGCGGAAGACCACCGCCCCCATGATTCCCCAGAAGAGCACCCGCGGTCGGCTGCCCTCGGGCAATCCGAAGAAGCTAAAGATCACCAGGAACACAAACAGATTGTCCATGCTCAGGGACCACTCGATGACATAGCCGGTGATGAACTCCAGGCCCTTCTCCGGCCCTTTCTGCATGTACACCAAGACGGCGAAGATGCCGGCCAGAGAAACCCAGGCAAGGCTCCAGACGAAGGCCTCCCGGAGCGACATGCCGGGTTTGCGGGTGAACACCCCGATATCGAGGACCAGCATCGCCAATACCACCGCGCCAAAGATGATCCACAGCCATTGGTCTGCCACGCGCCACCTCCATGGCAAGGGTTTGAACTGCCACTACTGCGGGAGACCGCAGGCACCCAACAGAAATAGCCGGATGCGCGCGGCGCTCCAAGAAACACAAAGGCCGGCACCAGGATTCCAAGCATTCCTGATGCCGGCCTACGTTACCGCTGGTCGCCCAGGCGGATTTGCTTCCCCGCTCGGACTACCCTCTGTCTCGTCAGCCGGTTCACATTTCGTGATTACGTGGTTACATCACTGCCATCGCATCTCCGGACACTCGCGCAGGATGAACACGATGAGCCGTTCGCCCGTCTGCGAGCAGAGGTCATTGTACATGCTGATGACTTCGCAGCCCGTGGCCGCCTTGAGCATCCGGTTGAGCGGTTCACGTTCGGTGTCGAGGAGCTTCGTCCGGACCTGCTTCAGCAGCTCCATGCCGCCCGCCCGGACCAGCGCGCGCTCCGCGGGGGTCAGCATGTCGGCCATCCGGATGATCACCATGTCCTGGACGATCTGCGTCCGGATGTCCGCCGGTCCCCGGCCCAGTTGCTCCCGCTCGAATCGAACCATCGCCTTGCTGATCTCCGCCTCGACCTGTCCCTTCGTGCGGACGCGCCCCCCGGCCTTCTCTCGCTCGGCGGGCACCTCCACGGTGTCCAGCGCGGGCATCTTCCTAACCTCCTCCCCTCGGATAACGTCGTGGAGCATCTGCCGATCGTCCCTCCCTTCTCGCGTCGCCTCCCCATTTCGATCCTTCTGCCCGGGCGGCTGACCACCCGATCGCAATCATTGCCCGCCAGATCTCAGTCGGCAATCCACCCCAAAAAACACAAAGGCCGGCAACAGGATTCCATCCATCCCTGATGCCGGCCTACGCTACCGCTGGTCGCCCGAGCGGATTTGCTTCCCCGCGCGGGCTACCCTCTGTCCCGTCAACCGGTTTGCGATCCCGCGATTATCCGATCAAACGATACGCATGGCGCCTTTCTCTGTCAAGCGGAAACAGCCTATTTGAAGCATCAGGGGGTGGGAGATCCGCCCTCATTCCTATCGCATCTCCGGACACTCGCGCAGGACGAACACAATGAGTCGCTCGCCCGTCTGCGGGCAGAGGTCGCTGTACATGCTGGCGACTTGGCAGCCTGTGGCCTCCCGCAACAGACGGCTGAGCGCCTCCCGTTCGTGGTCGATCAGCTTCGTCCGCACCTGCTTCAGCAGGTCCTCGCCGCCCGCCCGAACCAGAGCGTGTTCCTCGATGGTCAGCATGCCGGCCATCCGGACGATAACCAGGTCCTGGACAATCTGCGTCCGGATGTCCGCCGGCCCCCGACCCAGTTGCTCCCGCTCGAACCGGATTAAGGCCTTGCTGATCTCCGCCTCGACCTGCCCCTTCGTGCGGGCACGCCCGCTGTCGTTTCTCCGCCCGCCCGGCGTCTCCACACTGGCCAACACAGGCATCGCCCTTACCTCCCCTCGGATCGTGTCCTAAAAAAGAAAGACCCCTCGCGGCATTCTGGCCGCGAGAGGTCTTGATCCTGGGGCTTTCAGGAGCCCTTGATGGGCCGGACCGCCCGTCTAAGGGCGATCGTGCTGACGGCACCACCTAAGAAGTGATCTACTCCCCTCTCTGCTAACAATATATATAGACGGTGCACGGCGCGCAAGCGAAATCGGTCTAGGTTCTGTAAGAATCGGACGAAGCAGCAGGAGCTTCCGTCGCTCCTCGATCAGGCTGTCCCTTTCCGCCGGCAAGCCTGGCCGCAACCATTTCAACTTCCGCCTTCTACTGCGCCGGACTCTTGATGATCACGCCGCCGCCCGCCCCCGGCGTCTGGACCGGACCGTCCGACGGCTGGCCGGAAGGGGCCGGCTTGGAAACCGGCGGGGGGGCCACGGTGCGGCTTTGAATGTCGCGGCGTCCCTGCAGCGGGATTGAGAAAGCCCGTTCTTCGCCCGATGGGGTCTTGATCGCCAGGGTCAGCCGGGTGCCCGCTAGGTTCTGCTCGCCCTCGGGAAAATAGAAGAACACGAACCCACTGACAGGCTTCCCTGCGGGGACGGGGCCTTCTTGGAGCACCCTGGAGAGAAACTGTTTCTCCCAGCCGATCTCCCGAGCCGCAGAGCCCGCCTGTCCGAGGATGGGCAGCAGGGCCCAATATCCGACCGTCGGCTTGACCATGCCGAAGGCGTCCTGGGGGTTCAGCGCGACGTCACTCTGCCCGTCGGGCAATATCATCCCGAAGTTTCCTCGCTCCACGCTGATCTCTTCCGTGCTCCCGTTCTCGATCATCACCCGGACCGGCAGGAGCCCCTGATCCGCAAACGTGTCTCCTCCCCGGGGGAAGGCCGTCAGCGCCGCCTCCTTGGAGAAGAGCGGGTCCACGCCCAGCCGAACGCCCGCTTGCTCTTGCCGGAACGGGTACGCGTCCATCGGCAGCGCCAGCATCGGGGGAGGCCCGGACGCGCACCCCGCCACGAGATAGGCGAGGAGGAATCCCCACGCCCCAGCATACACCTGTCGCCATCTTCCCATACCGCCCTCCATTCCCTAAAAGAACCTCGACCTTCTCGTCACAGCTGAAACATTTTACCGCAAAGCTTTGCGTGCTTTGCGGTTCAACTTCAACGTTTCGTCTCAGTCCGACCCCACACCCCCGCCACCAGGAGATATCGAGAGAGGCAGGAGCAACCCCTTGTCCAGATGACGCACGACCGACGCCGACTTGGCCGCCTTGGGATCGTGGGTCACTATTCGCGGCACGCGGCTCGTCTTCTCGGCTCTCGGCTCTATATTCTCGGCCACCGTCACTTCCACGGCGTCAGCCACCAGAAGGCCTTGCGCTTGACCTCTCCCGCCGTCACCAGCGGCGTCCGCGCGACTTCGCGATCCCCCACGCGCACGATCAAGACCCCGACCGCCTGCCCCCTCGCCAGGGGAGCCCGGAGGTCGGGCTGAATCTCCAGGCTGGTCTTGACCTGGTCCCGCTCTTCGCGCTTGACCAGCACCTGCACGTCGTTCGCCACCATCGGGCGGAACGCGCCCTTGGCGCGCGCGATCCGCACGTCTTTCTCGACCAGGCTCCCTGCTTTGATCACGCTCACCTCGACGTAGCGGGTGAACCCTTCACCGAGCAGCCGCGCCGCCTCCTCGAAGCGCGCCTTGTTGGTCGGCGCGCCCATCACGACGGCGACGAGCCGCAGATTTCCCCGCTTGGCCGTGGTCGCGACGTTGTAGCCGGCCTCGCGGAAGTGTCCCGTCTTCAGCCCGTCTGCCCCCGAGAGCTTGCCGATGAGCTTGTTGCTGTTCCTGAGGATGAAGACCCCACCGCGGAACGGCGCCTCGGGGGTGCCCGTCCAGCGCAGGATGTCCGGGAACTTCAAGAGCTCTTGCGCCAGCCTGGCCGTGTCCCGCGGCGTGGTGATGTCCCCCTCCTGCCCCGGGCTGGGCGGGAGACCATGCACCGACCCGAAACGTGTCTGGGTGAGCTTGAGGGTACCCGCGCGGTCGTTCATCCGCCGCACCGCGCCCCCCACGCTCCCCGTCAGGCGCTCCGCCAGCGCGACGGCCGCGTCATTCGCCGAGCCGATCAGGAGGGCCGCCATCATGTCTTCCACCGGGAAAGTTTCCCCCTCCTTGAGGTACACCTGCGAGCCGCCCATCTTGCTCGCCAGGCGGGAGGCCTGCACCGGATCGCTCAGCTTGAGCTGTCCGTCCCGCACCGCTTCCATCACGAGGAGCGCCAGCATCATCTTGGTCATCGAGGCGGGAGCGCCGGGGCGGTCCGGCTCCTGGCTGGACAGCTCCTCTCCGGTTGCGGCATTGATCACGATCCAGGACGGCGTGCCCGGCCCGGCAGGCTGGCTCGCGGCCGGTTGGCTCGCGCGACTCCGCGGGCGGACGGCCTGCGCAGGCTGTGCCAGCGCCAGGAGCATGAGCGCCAGAAGCAACATGACGCCCGCGCGCGTCCCCGTGGACCGCCCTCCGGTATCCCGCCACGACCCGACCGCAACCGCATCCCATTCGCTCATGTCTCGCCTCCATAGAGTTTCCCGCCGCCGGGTGTCTTCGAGATCCGCCGAGACGGCGCGTCATGACCCGGCATGCTCAGCATGCCACGAGGCCGGGCTCAGGTCAATTCCCATCCGGTGGGCCGAGACTTGAATCTGGACTTGTCGGATCGCGGGGAAATCGGTAGACTCCCCTGCCGGATCGGCAAGAGGTGACGTGGCATGCTTTCGGCCGGAATCGACTGGCAGGCGGGAACCTGGAAGATCGCCCTCTGGGACGAGGCCCGGGCGGCGGACCTGCACACCTTTGCGCGCGTCTCCCATCTCTGGGAGTTCCTCGAAGAGACCCGGCTCGTCTCTGCAGCGATCCCCATCGTGCTCCCCTCCGGCTTCGGCATCCCCGTCACGCGCGCCCGAGACCTCCTCGACCGGGATATCCGGGAGATCGCACTGGAATCCCTGTCGGCCGGCCCGGAGAGCCTCGGGGACTTCCTGGCCGAGGCGCGGCGCCGCATCCCTATGGCCTTCTGCATTCCCGCGGTGAAGCTCCTCCCCACGCTCCCGCTGCACCGCAAGTGCAACCGGTTCGACCTCGGGACCGCCGATATGCTCTGCATCGCCGCCTGGGTGTTCCACAGCCTGGAGCGGACGGGCCGCGACTGCGCGGCGCTGGCGTTCCTCCTGATGGACGTCGGGTCGGCGGGGCGCGCACTGCTCGCCGTCCAGGCGGGTCGCATCACGGATGGAATCGGGCGGACAACGCCGGGGCTGGGCAGGCCCGCACCGAACGACGCCCAGACGCTCCTCGCCGCGCGCGGGTTCGAGCTTCGGCGCGCCCGGGAGTCGCGCCGCCACAAGGAAGAGCCGATCGCCTTCTGGGAGGGGATGGCCAAGGAGTCCCACGCCCTCCTGGCCTATCATGGGCTGTCTGAGGCGTTCATCACGGGCGAGTGGCATCGGGAGGCCGCCGCAGCCCTCGGGGGGTGCCTGCCCTGCGCCGCTCTCCCCGTCCCGGGCGAGGGCTACGAATCGGCCCTGGGGGCCGCGGTGCTCGCTGCCGGACTGACCGGCGGGGCCACCGCCTGGATCGTGGATCGGCTGGGTCTGCGCGAGGCGCGCGACCGGGTGCTGGACTGGATTGCGCCATAATCATGGATCCGGCACCCTCCGGCGCATAAACCCGCAAATTCCGCGAACGGTCTTGACAGGGCACTAGCGCCGTGACAAATTACGGCCCATCCTGCGAAGCTCTTTCTGAAGCGGCCTGAGGCGCTTCGGGGCGGGGTGGGCGCACTTTCCACGTGGACTGACTGCATCTGGGGGAATCTTTCCCCCCCCTTCTAAAGGATGCGGGTATGCCGACATTGCGTATCACGATTCTGACCGGACCGGCCAAGGGCCGGCAGCATCGCTTTGACCGCTTCCCCGTGGTGATCGGCCGATCGCCGGACAGCTCCCTCCCCGTGATAGACGATCGGGCCTCCCGCGCCCACGTTCGGATCCGCCAGATGCCGGAGGGCCTCGTCATCGAGGATCTCCAGAGCAAGAACGGCACCTATGTGGACGAGGTTCGCGTCTCGGCCCCCCTTCTTCTCACAGCCTCCAAGGTGGTCCGCCTGGGCCAGACCAAGCTTCAACTCGAGATCGAAGGCATGGAAATCGAGCGTGCCGGGCTGCCGGGCGAGATGAAGGGGCCGCGCCAGCTGGTGGAGGCCATCGTCGTCCTCGATCTCTGCGACTCCACCATCATGGCCAACCGATACGGGGACGCCTTCGCGTTCCAGCTCAAGGAGGCGATTCGCACCCTGGTCCGCCCCATCCTGGCCGACAAGGGCGTCGCCTTCCTGAAGGGCACCGGCGACGGCTTCCTGGCCACCTTCCCGGACCTCCACAAGGCCACCGAGGCGGCTGTGTGGATCCTGCAGAAGAAGGACAGCACGCTCCCCAAGGCCAGCGACGGCACGCCGCCCATGTTCCGCATCAGCATCCACATCGGCCCCACCAACGTGGACTCGGACGGGGATCGGCAGGGAGACGCTGTGAACATGGCCTTTCGTCTGGAGGGGGTGAGCGTGTCGGGGTTCCACGAGACCTCGGGCGGCCTCCTGAAAGACGCGCTCCCCATTCGCGACCGCATCTTCGTCTCGGAGCACGCCCACGAAGAGCTCCAGAAGCGCGGGGGGCTCCCGACCCGCCTGGTGGGGTTCTTCGACCTCAAGGGGCTGGCGGGCCGGCACCGCGTCTTCGAGGTGCTGTGGCAGCAGATGCCCCCCCCGGATGACCCCGAGAAGACGCAGATCACCAAGCAGATGTAAGCTGGACGCCGGAGCGATTGCATGGAACAACTCGGGCGGTATGAGATTCTCGACGAGCTGGGCCGCGGGGCGATGGGGGTCGTCTACAAGGCGCGGGACCCCAACATCGACCGCATGGTCGCGATCAAGGTGATCAGCCCCGAGGCGGGCATGGACCCGGCCCGGGCCAAGGAACTGCGCGAGCGATTTCAGCGCGAGGCCCGCGCCGCCGGGCGCCTGTCCCACCCGAACATCGTCACCGTATTCGACGCCTCCGAGGATCAAGGGCGGGCCTTCCTCGTCATGGAGTTCGTGGAGGGAACCACTCTCGATAGCATGGTCGACGCCGGTCACGCCTTCACCTTGGAGAACGTCGCCTCCATCGGGATGCAGGTGGCCCAGGGCCTGGACTACGCCCACCAGAATGGGATCGTCCACCGCGATATCAAGCCGGCCAACATCATGTTTACCAAGTCGGGGACCGCGAAGATCGCCGACTTCGGGATTGCCCGTCTCGCCGAGACCAGCGTGACCCGCACCGGCCTGGCGGTGGGCACCCCGAATTACATGTCCCCCGAACAGGTGGCCGGCCACAAGGTGGACGGACGCTCGGATCAGTTCTCCCTGGCCGTGATGCTCTATGAACTCCTCTGTGGGGAGAAGGCCTTCCCGGGCGACTCGCTGACCACCGTCTTGTACCGGATCATGCAGGAGGATCCGCTGCCCATCGGGCAGGTCAACCCGGCCCTCCCCGAGACCGTGGACGCCGTCCTGCGCAAGGCGATGGCCAAGAATCCCGACGACCGGTATTCCCTGGCGGTCGACATGGCCCGCGATCTGCAAACGTTGGCTTCGGGCGGGACGGTCTCCGTCGCCAATGCCGGGGCGTCGCTGGACGCGACGATGGCCGAGGGGATGGACGTCCGCGCGCTCGCCGGCGTCAAGCCCCGGACTCGTGCCGCCTCCGCCGGCGACGCCACGATGGCCATGGACGCGGCGGGTCCGGGCCGGCCGTCCCGCCGATCGCCGTGGCTCCTCATCGGTGCGGGTGGGATGGCGGCCCTCGCCATCGGCGTTGGCGTGTGGCTCTGGTCGCGCCCGACAGCGACGCCCCCGCCCGTGGCGGCCCCCGTTCAGGCGCCCGCACCCGTCGCCGAGGCGTCCAAGCCGACTCCGCCGCCGGCACCCGAGGAGAAGCCCAAGCCGAAGCCTCCGCAACTGCAAGAGCTCATCCTTGCCAAGGAGGTCCGCCCCGACGGCCGACCCGTCGGCCCCAGCAAACAGTTCGCCGCCAGCGATGCGCAGGTGGCGCTCCTGGCCCGCGGGAGCAATCTCACCGAGCAGGCCCTTGTTCGCGTGAAATGGTTCGACCCCGACGGCAAAGAGGTCCCCCCAAGCGGCGTGCCGAAGCTGGTCTTGGATGGCAAAGGCGGCTGGCGCGCGGTGGCCGAGGTTGCCCTCGCCGGCGGCGCGAAACCGGGGCGCTGGAAGGCCGAGTTCACCCTGGGGGACGAGATCAACCAGGCCTTGTCTTTCACCGTAACACCGGCGGCCATCGCCGCACCGGCCCCGGCGTCCGCGCCGGTCGAGGTGGCCAAGGCTCCCGCCCCCACCGCGCCGCCACCTCCGGCCCAGCCGGCGGGACCGCGGCCAGGCCAGACTCAGAAGCGAGGCAAGGACGAGGCGGAGATGGCCTTGGTCTCGGCCGGCTCGTTCACGATGGGCGACACCTTCGGGGACGGAGACCCGGCGGAGAAGCCGACGGCCAGCGTCGCCCTGAAGGCGTTCTGGCTGGACCGGTTCGAGGTGACCTTCGACCAGTTCGCGAAATTCGTGCAGGCCGGCGGCTACAAGCCCCAGGGCAACTGGGAGCAGCTTCGCAGCCGCGGCGGCAATCACCCGGTCATCAACGTCACCTGGAACGACGCCGTCGCCTACTGCCGTTGGGCCGACAAGTATCTGCCATCCGAGGCCGAATGGGAATACGCCGCACGCGGCACCGAGGGGAGGAAATACCCCTGGGGCAACCAGTGGGATCCCAACCGCGCCCGCTTCCGCGGCAACAAGGGGGCGGCCACAACGTCGCCGGTCGGCTCCTATCCGAACGGGGCGTCCCCATTCGGGATCCAGGATCTCGCCGGAAACGTCTGGGAGTGGACCGCCTCGCTGGAGAAGCCGTACCCGTACGTGGCGACGGACGGACGCGAGGATCTACGCACGGGGGGCTCGCGCGTCACGCGGGGTGGGTCCTGGCTCGGCGACTCCGAGTTCCTGCGCGCGACTGTCCGGGACTTCTTATCGCCGACGAGCAAGAACGACAAGTTGGGTTTCCGCTGCGCCCAGCAGGCCTCGTAGGGCGAGCGGCGAAACGGATCGGGGGACGGCCCGTCGGGCCGTCCCCCTTTTTTGCGTGCGCGTCGAACCTTGCCCGCAGCCAGGTCAGGAGCCGTCCTTGGCGCAGCGGAAACCGATGCTGGTGGTCTGACTGGAAGAGGCGGCGCGATTGCGGCCCGCCGCCCGGACCACCAGGGGCACCTTGGCCCAGGAGCCGCCTCGGATGACCCTGAACTCGCCCTTCTCGGGCCCCTTCGGGTTCTTCTCGGGCGCGTTCTGGTAATAACCCTTGTCATACCAGTCGGCCACCCACTCCCACACATTGCCGATCATGTCATAGACGCCGTACGGGCTCTTGCCGGACTCGAAGCTCCCCACCTTGGAAAGGCTCTTGCTGTAGCCGAAGGTTCCCCCCTTGCCGAAGTTCGCGAATTGCGGCGTCGGCCCCTCATTCCCCCAGGGATGCTTGCGCCCATCGGTTCCCCGGGCCGCCTTCTCCCACTCCGCTTCGGTGGGAAGCCGCTTCCCGGCCCACTTGCAGTAGGCCTGAGCCTGATCCCAGTCCACGCCGACGACCGGTAACTCGGCATCGCTTTCGAGGTTCACGAGGTTCCAGTACTCGGGGGAATCCGCGCCGGACGCCTGGAGGAATTTGGCGTACCGGCCGACCGTCGTTTCGAACTTGTCGAGGGAATATGCGTCCAGCGTTATCCGCCTCTGCGGCGTCTCGTCCGCCAGGCCGTCCCGCGGACCGCTTCCCATGACGAACTCCCCGGCGGGAATTGGCACCATGGGGGTCAGGTCTTCGGGCTTCGGCGGGGCGATGGTCGGGGGCGGGACGGTGGGCCGCGTGAGCCGGGCCTCGACGACGGTCCCCCCCTGCTGGGCCTGCTGGGCGCGAAGCCCGGCCTGGCGCTGCTCCTCGACTCGCCGAGCCTCCGCATCCTTCTTGGCCTGGATCTCCTTCTCGATGGCGTCGATCTTCCCCTGCAGGGCGGCGACCGCCTGGTTGCGGATCGCCTCCGGCAGGCCACCGAGCTGCTTGGTGGCCTCGACCTGCTGCTTGAGCGAGGCGAGGCGTGGATCCTCCAGCGACGGGACCCGGATCTCCGCCGTCGGCGGCGTCGCCCCCTCCAGCCGGAGGATGAATTGTCCGCCATCATCCCCCGCGCCGGCGATCGGGCCGTTCTTCAGGGATTGGATGGCCGCGGCCGGCAACTGCTTGGCGAAGAGGGTGACCAGGTGCATGGGGGTCAGATAGGCATCCTGACTGCCCTCCAATTCCTTCAGCAGGGCGGCCGTGAATGCGCTCGGGACGGCACGGCGCTGGCCGCCCTCGGGCGCCGGGAAGATCGTCCCCGACGACAACACCCATCGCGATCGTTTCTGGTAGGCCTCACGAACGGTGGGCGTCCCGGCGATTCGGCTGACGCCTACCATGTCATCGGCAATACAGGAATCGGCGATGAGATAGATGTGCCGCGCCGGGATTCCCCCGAGAATCGCCGGGAGGTCGTTCAGGGAGAAGAGCGAGGTAACATCGTCCTCTTGGGCGTCGGAGGGAAGCCACCAGACGTCTTTCGACGCCGGATCGGCCTGGCAGTGTCCGGCGAAGTAGATGATGACGCTATCGTTCTCGCCAGCGGTCTGCCGCAGGTCGCGGAGCTGGCGGACGATGCCGCCGCGCGTGGCCTGACCGTCGTAGAGGGTCTTGATCTGCTCGCGCGCAAACCCATATCGGCTGCGCAGGACCCGCACGATCCCCTCGGCGCCTGGTTTGGCCGCCACGAGCTGCTTACCGGGTGGGAGGTTGGGGTACTCGTTGATCCCGATGATCAGCGCCCAGTTATCTCCCTGGACGAACTCGGCGCCGGCCGGGTCGGGGGCGACTGGCGCCGCCTGCGCCAGCCTGATCGGCGACGGGGGCAGGCTCTGCGACTCGCTGCTGCCTGTCACGCCCACGCACGCGATGAGGATCAACGCCGCGCCAAGGAGACGCGTCGCGGGACCGCTCCGCCGCCGCGCCGGCGCGGCGGCGGGATCCAGTGGACTCTCTTTCCGTTGTGCGAAGTTCAGTCGGGGGTCGGTCATGATCTCCAAAACCAACAACCCATCACCCACCGCATTCCAGCACCGCACCATTCAGCGGCGGGGGATTCTCCTACGACCCCTCGGGCATTGTCAAGGACCTCTTTGTGGGTTGTAGGTTACCCACAGTCCTACGGCTTGCCCCGCTTCTGCTTTCGTTCATCATCTTCCTTCGAATCACTCGGGGACACCTCCTCGTCCATGCGAAGCTCTTCTTCGATCTGCTCGCTCGGATCACCCACGACCTCGATGATCTGAGACTCCACTGCCTCGAAGGCGCTCTGCGCTTGCGCCGAGGCGGAGATCGCCGCAACGGCCTGTCCAGCCTGCTGCGTCGCCGAGAGGAGGTACGGGTCGGTCAAGCGGCCATCCAACATGACCGGAGACGGGGTGTCGATAGTGTCCGGTGCGCGGCCGCCCAACGAGACCGCATTGATGTTGCCCGACACGCTGCCGCTGGTCCCGCCCGCCTGGATCGTGAATATCCCGCCCATCACCTTCACGCCGAGGGCGTTCCCGCTATCCCCGACGACTCCACTGGCGCCCTTAGCGGACAAGGTGGCTCCCGTGCCGGCGATGACCGCCGGCGAGAAGCTGCCACCCATGATCGCCCCGTTCAGGTTCGCAAGGTCCACGAATCCGGCAGCCTCGACCTGGCCGAGCGTCATCACACCCGTGGCGTTGGTCACCTTGATGTCACCGCCGGACTGCACGCTGGTCAGCTTCAGCGGCCCGCCGGTGTTGGAGAGCGTGATGTCTCCTGTGGTGCGCGTACTGCCCGGCCCCGTGAGCGAGGCGGTGCCGACCGCAGTATCCAGCGTGATGCTGGTCCCGGCCGTGGCGGTGAGCACCGAGGCCGTGACGTCCGTCGTGCTGCCATTGTTGTTGCCGATGGTCGTCGCCGCAGTCAGCGTCACGATCCCGCCTGTGTTGGCGACGCCCATCTCGATTCCCGCGGTGTCGCTCGTGAGATACATGTCCCCCGAGCTCGAGATCAGCGAGGTGTTGCTGATCGTCATGGCCCCGTAGCTCTCCAAGGCGATCCTGCCCGCGGCGGTCTGGATCGTGGCCTCTTCGGCCATCAACAGGCTGCCGTTGATCGCACGCACGGTGATGCTTCCCGTGCCCCCCGTTGTCAGATCGGCCGCCGCATTGGAGAGATCCACGTTCGTGTTCGCGGTCAGCGTCAGATTTCCGCTCCCCGAGCTCACCGGAGCCGCGACGGTCAGATTGCTCCCTGACCCGCCGGCCTCGAGGTTCACCGCCCCGCTGCCGTCGGCCGTGACGGCGTTATTCACCGTGAGCGACCCGCCCACCGTCCGGATATCGATGGAGCCGTTACTCGCGGTCGAGACCCCGCTCACGCCATCCGCCGTCCCGATCGTCAGCGCGCCACCCGTCGAATCCTCGCTGATGAACACTCCTCCCGAGGTTGTCGTCTTGGCGGCCAGAGTGCCGGCCCGGGTGCTCAATGAGTTGCCGGAGGCGCCGATCTCGGTCCCCGCCTCCAACCGGACGTTGTTTCCGGCGAGGCTCCCGGCCGACTGGGTGATGGCGCCGCCGGCCACGAGAGTGACATCTGCGGCGCCCCCGGCCGCGCTGAGGTTCGTCTGGGTATCCACGGTGCCCAGGGCGACGCTGTCCGTCTCCGTGATGTAGATCCCGCCGGAGGTCGTCTGGGCGCTGAGCGTCGTCGCGTTGACGCTCAGCCGATTCCCGCTGCTCCCGATCCCCGTCCCGCTGGTGAGTCCCAGCGAAGGAGCCGTCAACGTCCCGCCACTCTGACTAATCCCTGCCCCCGTGACCACACTCAACATCGGCGCCGTTGCCGGAGTGTTCGTATTGGCGGTCAGCACCACTCCGCCGGTGTTCGCCGAATCCCCGATCTGCAACACTCCCGCCCCCGTGATCCCGGCCATCTCGGTCGTCGTGGGTCCGAGCCGACCCGCCGTATCCGTGCCCAGGTCGATTACGCGACCTGCCGTGCTCGGTCGCAGGGTGAGGCGATTGCCCCCAACACTGATTGGCCGACCCGCCAGATCCATGTTATCGGCCGTCAACGTCGAGCTTGCCCCTGCCGTGGCGGAGCCTCCCCCCCCGAACACGATGGCATTGGTCGTCACGTCAAAAGCTCCGGTCGTGTTCAGAGCCCCGTTGAAGGTTGTCGTTCCTGTGCCTGTGCTCTGGGTGAGGGAGGTCGCCCTCAGGTCGGCACTCTCGGTGACGTCGTTCGCGCTTGTGATGGTTACCACTCCCAGGCGGGTCCCCGTGCCCAGGTTGCCGCTGATGGTGATGTCGCTGGTGCCGGCCGTGCCGGCCTTCAGGGTGAGGTTCTCGGTCCCGGCGCCCGTCCCGTCGATCGTCGTGGCCGCGATCGGGCCGTTCGCCGCCGAGGTGTC
>JAPLLC010000288.1:0-22898 GCA_026387775.1 Candidatus Methylomirabilota bacterium
CCCGGAAACCGTCCGCCAGGGCCCGGGTATGCGCGGCCCGCAGCCAGTCCGCCCGAAACACCTGCGGGGTCTGGGCGGCCCAGAGCCGGCCGCGCGGCGGCGTCTCGACGATCGTCAGGCCCGCGTCCGCCAGCTTGATCGTGTCAGTCACCGGGACGGCGACGACCGCCGCCCCCTCCGTCGCCGCCAGCCCCACCGCCGCGCGGATCAGGTCGGCTGTGATCAGGGGGCGCGCCCCGTCGTGCACCAGGATCAGGTCGGTCGCCTCCGGCACTGCGCGCAAGCCGGCGCACACCGAGGCCTGCCGGTCCGCTCCGCCGGAGAGCACCCGGTCCGCGGACAGATCGTGCGGGATGAGCACCTCGGCACGGCAACGCGCCTCCTCGCCGGGCGCCACCAGCACCACCAAGCAGTCCACCACGCCCGAGGCCAAGAGCGCCCGGAGCGTCCGCGCCAAGAGCGGCACGCCGTGGAGCGGGAGATACTGCTTGGGGACCGGGCCGCCGAAGCGCGTCCCACCGCCCGCCGCCGGCACGATAGCGGTCACATGCATGCCGCCTCCAAAAGAAAAACCCAATCCCCATCGCCAAACCCCAACCGGGGCGGCCCCCCGCGACCTCCCTTTGGGAATCTGGGAATTGGGAACTGGGAATCGTCGAGATCAGGCTGCTTCCGCCTCTTCCTTGAGCCGCGAAAAGATCATACGACCCGCGGTGGTCTGCAGCACCGAGGTGACGCACACGTCGACAGTCTGGCCGATGTGCCGCCGGCCACTGTCCACCACAACCATCGTCCCGTCGTCCAGGTAGGCAATCCCCTGGTTGTATTCCTTCCCCTCTTTCAGGACATAGACGCGCATGTCCTCGCCGGGCAGGACGACCGGGCGGAGGGCGTTGGTGAGCTCGTTGATGTTCAGCACCCCGACCCCGTGCAGTTCCGCCACCTTGTTCAGGTTGAAGTCGTTGGTCACGATCTTGGCGTGGATCGCCTTGGCCATGGCCACCAGCTTGTTGTCCACCTCGCGGATCTCAGGAAATTCCATGTCGCTGATCTCGACCCGAATGTCCACCTTCTTCTGGATCTTCTGGAGGATGTCCAAACCGCGCCGCCCGCGGTTGCGCTTGAGCGGATCGGAGGAGTCGGCGATGTGCTGGAGCTCCCGCAGGATGAATTGGGGAATCACCAGCGTCCCCTCCAGGAAGCCGGACTCCGTGATGTCCGCGATCCGGCCGTCGATGATCACCGAGGTGTCCAGCAACTTGTAGCTCTCGGTGGGGGGCTCCTCCTTCAACAGGCGGACGAGACCGGCCGCGCTGAATTCGTTCCCCTTTTCGAGGGAGATCTTGAGGCCCAGATAGCCTCCGCCCAGGAGACACAGGGCGTGCAGGAGAATTTCGAGATCGGCGGGAAACGCCACCAGAAGGGGGGTGAGGACCGCGGAGGCCAGCCGACCCACGAGGAGGCCGAGCAACAGGCCGAGCAGGGCCTGCAGGATCGTCCGGCCCGGCACGCGGCGGAGCTGCCGCTCCAGAAGAAGCAAGAACAGGCCGAAGAACAGCCCGACAAAGGCGCCCAGGAGCCCCCAGGGATCCCCGCCGCGTTGCAGGGTCACACCCGCAAGGCCGGCCGCCCCGCAGAGGATCACGACCAGGATGCGCAGCGCCGATTCCGACACGCAGGGTCTCCTCCTCCCGAGCCGGGAAGCCTCAGGCCTTGGCGATGGTTCGATCCACCATGGAGCGCGCGGCCACCTCTTCCATCCCCACGGCATGGGAGATCTCGCTCACGAGGAGTTGGCGGACCGTCTCCAGCATCTTCTTTTCTCCGAACGACAGGTTGCGCTCCTTCTGCAGCAACACGAGCTTCCGGAGGACAGTGGCCACCTCGTAGAGCGACCCGGTCTTGATTCGCTCCAGATTGTCTTTGAACCGGCGGTTCCAGTTCGGACAGATCTCCACGTCCTTGTTGCGGAGGATCTCCATGACCTTCCGGACTTCCTTGGGGCCGATCAACTGCCGGAGGCCGACCCGTTCGGCGTTTCCGGTCGGCACCATGATCGTCATGTCGCTGCCCAGGATGCGCAAGATGTAAAAGGCCTGCCGACTCCCGGAAACCTCCTTCTGTTCGATGGCCTCAATTCGCCCCACGCCATGCGTCGGATACACGACCTTCTGGCCAATCTGGAACATTACTGTTCCCCTTTTTTCTACGGGAGTTCCCTGGTGATTAAACCATACTTCACACACACAGTCAAACCGGATCTTGCCGCCGTCCGCGCCCCGGAACGAAGAGATCCGCCAACGCCCCGACATGGCTCAGGCCCACCGCCTCCAGCCGCAGCGTCTCGGGCACGCTGTCCAAGCAGGCCCGGGGAAGGATCGCCCGGGTGAATCCGAGACGGGCCAACTCCTGCAAACGTTTCTCCGCCTGCGGGACCCCCCGAACCTCGCCTCCCAACCCCACCTCGCCGAAGAAGGCCCAGGTGGGCTCGACCGGAACGTTCTTCGCACTGGAGAGCACCGCGGCCATCACGCCGAGGTCCGCGGCGGGCTCCCGAATCCCCAGCCCTCCCACCACGTTCAGGAACACATCGGCTGCGCCCAGCCGGATGTCCAGGCGTTTCTCCAGCACAGCCAGGAGCATGGCCACCCGCTGGGAGTCGAGCCCGTTGGCCACCCGGCGCGGGACGAGGGCGCCCGTGGGGCTCACCAGGGCCTGCACTTCCAGCAGGATGGGGCGCGTGCCCTCCAGCGTCGCCACCACGATGCAGCCGGTTGCGTGGGGTGGTCGCTCCGCCAGGAACAGGGCCGAGGGGTTGTCGACGGGCGCCAGACCCTCCGCCCGCATCTCGAAGACCCCAATCTCGTCGGTGGGCCCGAAACGGTTCTTGGTGGCCCGCAGGATGCGATGAGAGTGCTGCCGGTCTCCCTCGAAATAGATCACCGTATCGACGAGGTGTTCCAGCGCCCGAGGACCCGCCAGACTGCCATCCTTGGTCACGTGCCCGATGAGCCAGACGCTCACCTCGTCCCGCTTGGCCACCTCCAGGAGCCGGCCGGCCACCTCGCGCACCTGGCTCAGGCTGCCGGCGGCGGACCCGAGCGCGGGGCTCCAGACGGTCTGGATCGAGTCCACGATGACCACGGCGGGCTTGAGGGTGGCGATCTGCTCCAAGATCGTCTCCAGCGAGGTCTCGGCCGCCAGGAAGAGGCCGGGGACACTCGCGCCCAGGCGCCGCCCCCGCTCGCTCACCTGCGCCAGAGTCTCCTCCCCGGAGACGTAAAGGACGGAGAGGTCCCGACCCGCCAGCGCCCCGGCCGCCTGCAAGAGCAGAGTGGATTTCCCGACCCCCGGGTCGCCCCCGACCAGGATGACCACCCCCGGGACGAGGCCCCCGCCCAGGACTCGGTCCAACTCGCCGATCCCCGTCGGCATCAGCCGGTGGGCCAGCCCGGGAACCTCGGTCAGCGGAACGGGCGGCGGGGTCAGCCGCGTGCTCCCCTCACGCGAGCGGGCCGCGTTGGTGGGTGCCGGGGCCAGGATCTCGATGAGACTCCCCCAGGCCCCGCAATCCGGGCAACGCCCCAGCCAGCGCGGCGTCTGGTAACCGCATTGCTGGCACTCGAAGTGGCTGTGTTTCGCCCCCACGGCCCCGCGCCGCTAGAAGGCGCCCAGCGCCTGGATGCCGATCCCGATGATGCTGAGCGGCCCCTGCTCGCGCAACTGGTCCGCCGCCTTACCGACCTTCTTCAGGTTGTCCTTGGTCGTGAAGTAGAGCGAGTCGTCGTTGACGAGCTTGCCCAGGGTGCCCTCGCCGCGCTCCACCTTCTTCATGATGGTGTTGAGGCTAGCCACGGCCCCCTTCATGTCGGTGTACATCGAGTCGTCGGTCAGCAGCTTCCCCAGCGTTCCCTTGCCGTCCGCGAGCCGTTGGGACACACTCCGGAGATTCCCGATGGTCCCCCGCGCCTCCGTGAGGGTTTGCCGCGCTTCGTTGTACAGGCTCTCGTCCTTCACCAGTTTCCCCAGGGTCCCCTTGCCGCTCTCCACATCCTTCATCATCCGGGCGAGGCTCCCCGTGCTGCCCCGCAATTCCGTGGTCAGGGCGTGCAGGTCCTTGTACAGGCTGTCGTCGTGCACCAGTTTGCCGAGGGTGCCTTCGCCCTTGGCGATCTGCTGGCTGACCTTGTTCATGTTGGCGGCGAGCCCCTGGATCTCGCGATACAGGTCGTCATTGGCAATCAGCTTGCCGAGCGTGCCCTGCCCCTTCTCGATCTGCTTGGCGATCTTGTCCATGCTCTGGAAGGCGCTCGCGATCGGCTCGAAGCTTTTCCCCAAGCCCTCATTCATCTGCCGGGCCAGGACCTGGATGTCGCCCGCCGCGTCGTTCAGCCGCACCATAAGCGTGTTGAGGTCGGGGGGCTCCGCGCTCTGCAGGAGACTCCCCGGCTGCGCCGCCTGGGCGGCGGGCGAGCCGAACGTGAGATCCAGGAAGTTGGTCCCCAGCAGGGATGTCAGCTTGATGGTGGCGATCGAATCGGCCTTGACCGGGGTCTCCGGCTTGACTCGGAAGACGATCTCGACGCGCGCCCCGATGACCCGGATGTCCCGGACGGTGCCCACATCTACCCCCGCCAGCCGGACCGGATCCCCCACCTTCAGGCCGGGGATCGACTTGAACGACGTCTTGTACTCGTCCATCCGACCGAAGAGCGTCGCCTTGCCGAGCAGTTCAAAGAGCGCGATGAGGATCAGAAAGGCCACCACCAGGAACAGTCCGACCCGCACCTCCCGCGACGTTGACATGAGTGTCTGCCTCCTGTCCAGGCCCTCAGCGGACCGGGACCGTCATCTGCGTGCTGAGAAACGCCCGCACCACCGGATTCGCCGTCGCCCAGATCCGCGCCGGCGGGCCGGACTCGATCAGGCGTCCCTCGTGGATCATCCCCATGCGGTCCGCCACGGCCGCGGCCAAATGCAGATCGTGCGTCACCACGATGGCCGTGATCTTCAACTGTTTCAGATCGGCGATCACGTGGCCGATCTGCTCCGTCAGGACCGGGTCCAGCCCGGCCGTCGGTTCGTCGTACAGGATCAGGTGCGGTTCGACCGCCAGGGCCCGGGCGATGGAGACGCGCTTCTTCATGCCGCCGGACAGCTCCGACGGCATGGCCCGCTCCGTGCCCGCCAGGCCGACCAGGCGCAGCTTCTCGGCCACGATGCGCGCGATCTCGGCGGGGCCGCAGACCCGGTGCTCCTTGAGCCAGAGCCCGACGTTCTCCCCCACCGAGAGGGAGTTGAAGAGCGCCGACGACTGGAACACCATGGCCATGCGGAAGCGCCGGGCCCCCTGGGCGGTCTGCAGATCCTCCCCGTCTACCAGCATGCGCCCCGTGTCCGGGGCGAGGAGGCCCGCGATGTGCTTCAGCAGGACCGACTTCCCGCACCCCGACGGGCCGAAAATGACGAAGGTCTCCCCCGGTTCCACGAGGAGGTCGAGGTCGCGGAGCACGTGGTGCGGGCCGAAGAACTTGTTGAGCCGCTGGACCTCGACGCGGACCCCGGGCACCGTGCGCGCCGCCGGGACCTCGCGGAGGTCCGGATCGTCGGGAACTCCCAGAAAGCGTGACCAAGCGCTCATAGTCTCACATCAATATGCGGGTGATGAGATAGTTGAGGACGAAGATGAACATAAACGAGAGCACGACGGCCCGGGTCACCGCCCGGCCGATCTCCTCGGGGCCTCCCGTCGTCCGCAGCCCCACGTAACAGCAGGTGATGGCCACCGCCACCCCGAAGACCACCGACTTGAGCAGGCTGTCCATCACGTCGGCAAACTTGACGACCTCCTGGAAATTCAGGCGAAAGAGGCGCACCCCCACGGCGATCTTGGGATTGATGGACGAGACGATAGCCCCGCCCAACAGACCGATCACGTTCACGTACATGCACAGTGCCGGCACGGCAACGATGCTGGCCACGAGCCGCGGCATGACCAGGTAGCGCACCGGGTTGATGTTCAGCGTCTTGAGGGCGTCGATCTCCTCGTAGACGTTCATGGCGCCCACCTCGGCGGCAATCGCCGACCCGACGCGGCCCGCCACCAGCAGGGCCGTCATGACCGGCCCCAGCTCCTTGACCATGGAGAGCCCCACGATCCCGCCGATGTTCCCCTCCAGCCCGAACTGGGCCAGGCGCGAGCCGGTCTGGAGCGCCAGCACGCCCCCGATGAAGATCGCCATCAGCGAGGCGATGGGCAGCGTCGCGTTGCCGAACTCCCACAAATGGGTCAGGATCTTGTCGGCGTTCCGGGGGGCCGCCTTGGTCCAATACAGCGCCTGCCCCAAGAGCAAGACGCCCTCGCCCAGGGATTGGAGCAGGCGCTGCAGCCGTTCGCGCAGGGTCCTCACTGCTGCCCTCCTCGCGGATCGAGCCCCGCCACCGCCTGCGGCCACTCGCTCCAGGTGATCATCGGGTCTCCAAACACACGCACCGCGCGCACGCCCTGATGAACCTCGTACTGAATCAGGCCCCCCAGAAACGAGAGGGTGGCGTCCGCCCCCCCATCCTGATAACGGAACAGCGGGCCCAGGACCTCGATCGAGTGCCCCGCCTGTGTCTCCTCATGGCGCAGCAGGTTCCAGAAGAAGGAATAGACCGACTCTCCCGCCGGGTTCGCCCGGTACGTAACCAGGGACCAGAGGGGGGAATAGTTCCGCTCGATCCATTCGTTCGCGGGCAGGAACGCCTCCAGGAGCGCCAGCGTCTGGAACAGCACCGCCCCCTCCCGGTCGCGCTCGTAGTGCACAAAAGGCCAGACATCGACCCGGCGGCTCGAGCCGTCTCGGCCCTCCTCCCGGGCGTCGGAGTAGAGGTACCAGAGGATCCGGTCCCGCACCTTGCGGCCGTCCGGATACTCCTCCTCGTTTCGGACGTAGAGCGGGAAGAGCAGGAAGCGATCGCGGTATCGGATCTCCCGGATCAGAAACTCGTTGTGCAACACCTTTTGGTCGTCCATGTACAGGGGGAACAGCTGGACGGTCTGGCGCCCCTCGCCCCGGGCGACCTTGCCAATCGGCCAGAGGAGATCCCACTGCTCGAACTGCCGCTCCCGATTGTCGGTATACGTAAAGAACGGCCAGAGCACCGTGGTGCTGTCCAGCCCGGCCGACCGATGGTGAGCATAGAGGGGGAGCACCGCCAGGTCGGTCTGGGGGTCGTCCCCGTCCAGCCCCGTCCGCTGGTACAGGACCAGGGGCCAGAGGGCGAAGTACTTCTCGAAGACCCCCGCTTTCGTCTCTTGTCCGTAGAACGGCACGACCCGAAAGCCCGTCTGCTGCGTCGCGGGATCCAGTCCCCGGGTGACGGACAACAGCGGCCAGGGAAAATACGTGGTCGCCTCGCCGCGGCGCACGCTGCGGAAATAGAGCGGGAAAAGCGCCCACTCCGCCTCCTCCCCGAAGAACCGATCATACACCTTCCCCCCGAACGGCATGATCCCCCAGTAGGCCGTGCCGTCCTCCCGGGTGCCGCTGAAGTAGAAGGGGAAGACATCGCGGCGTTCTTCGTGCCCCGCCTGGGGGGTCCCCTCGCTCCGGAAGGTGGCCAGCTCGAAGACCTTGAGCTCCCAGTCCGCCTCCATCCGGCGGTACATCGTGATGGGGTAGAGGAACTCCCATTCGAGCTTCTGGTTCGCCTGCTCCTCTCGCCGAAAGAAGAACGGGCGGATGCCGAACTCCTCGACGTCGCCGTCCAGGGTACGGCTCGACCAGACGAAAGGGCCGAGGCCGCTCCGCTCCCGGGCGCGATCCAGGGGATTCACCCGGTTGTCATAGACCGGCCAGAGGTTGATCGGCTCGGAGACGCCATCTTCCGCATGTCCCCCCGCCGGCAGGCCGAGGCCCGAGACGAGGATCAGCGCCATGGCCGCCGCCCGGCACCCAGCGCCCCCACCTCGCCACCAGCCCAGTCTGTAGATTTTCACTGCTCCCTCGGGGGCATCAGAACTCCCGTTGCCGTTCCTGCTCCTCGAACCGCGTGAACTCCCGTCGGAATGCAAGGTAAACGGTCCCCGTAGGGCCGTTCCGTTGCTTACCGATTATAACCTCCGTGGTGTTATCCTCCTCCAAATCGTCCCCCTCAGGCTGTTTAGAGGTATCCTTGCGAGCGTATACCGCGTGTCGATAGAGGAAGGCCACAACATCGGCGTCCTGCTCGATCGCGCCGGACTCGCGCAGATCGGAAAGTTGCGGCCGCTTGTCCTCGCGCGACTCCACCGCTCGGGAAAGCTGGGACAGGGCCACCACCGGCACGCTCAGCTCCTTGGCCATCGCCTTCAGCGAGCGGGAGATCTCGGAGATCTCCTGCTGCCGGCTTTCCGCCCGCCCTCGCCCCGAGATGAGCTGCAGATAGTCGATGATCACCAGTCCGAGCCCCTGCTCCGCCTTGAGGCGCCGAGCCTTGGCGCGCATCTCCAAGAGGGTGATGCCTGGCGTATCGTCGATGAAGACGGGGGATTCGGACAGGATGCCCGCGCCGCGGGTCAGCTTCGGCCAGTCCGAGTCGGAGAGATAGCCGGTACGGAGCTTGTGCGAGTCCACCTGGGCCTCGGAGCACAGCATGCGCTGGACCAGCTGTTCCTTCGACATCTCCAGGCTGAAGATGGCGACCGTCGTGTGATCATGGATGGCGGCATGCTGCGCGACGTTGAGACAGAAGCTGGTCTTTCCCATGGAGGGGCGGCCCGCCACCACGATCAGGTCGGACGGCTGCAGCCCGGCCGTCATCTCGTCGAACTTGCTGAACCCCGTCGGAACCCCGGTGACGTGGCTCTTGCGCTCGTACAGGGTCTCGATCAGTTCGAAGGTGCCTTTGAGAATGGACTTCAAAGGAACAAATGACCGACTGGACTTTTCTTGGGAGATCTCAAAAATCTGTTGTTCCGCCCAATCCAGAACTATGCCTACGTCATCCGTGTCGGCATAGGCCCGAGTGACAACCGCGGTCGCTTTCTGGATTAGAGCAGAGAGTATCGCCTTGTCCTTGACGATGCGGGCATGATAGGCGGCGTTGGCAGCAGTCGGGACGGAGTCCACAAGCGAGGCCAGATAACTCGCCCCCCCGACCTCCTCCAGAACCTTCCGCTGCATCAGCTCGTTTGCCAGCGTGACAAGGTCGACCGGCTCGTTCCGCTCGAAGAGCTCCACGCAGGCGGCGAAGATCTTCCGGTGGGCCTCTTTGTAGAAGTCGCCCGGCCGGAGAATCTCCATCGCTTTCAGCAGAGCCCCCGACTCCTGCAGGACCGCTCCCAGCACCGAGACTTCCGCCTCAAGATTCTGGGGGGGGATTCTGTCGAGCGCCACCGTCGTGTCGGACATAGGAAATCGAGATGGTGTGATCGCCTAGACCTCGCGTTCCACCGTAACGGTCAGCTCCGCCAGCACGTCCGTGTGCAGACGCACCGGCACGTTGTGCACTCCAAGGGTCTTGATCGGCTCCTCAAGAATGATCTGCCTCTTCTCCACGCTGAACCCCCGGGTCGCCAGCGCCTCGCTGACGTCCTGGCTGGTCACCGATCCGAAAAGCTTCGGGGCAGCCGGAACCGCCACGGGGGTCGGCGGGGCGGCTTCCGTCGCCGCCTCGGCCGGCGCGACCATGACGACCTCTGCCGGGGTCTCCTCGGCGGCCCGCCGCATGAAGGTGAGCTGGACCGTCGACAGGCGTTCGGCCAACGCCTGGGCCTCTTGCTTGCTGCGATCCTCCCGGTTCTTGGCCTGGGCCGTCAGTTGCGACAGGGAACGCAGGCGACCCGGCGTCGCCAGGACCGCGAGTTGCTTGGGAAGCAGAAAATTCCGGGCATACCCGTCGGCCACCTCGACTTGCTGCCCCGGCTCCCCCAACCGCTCGACCTTCTGCATCAGGATCAGTTTCATGTCATACTCCGTCTTCTGTAGTCAGTTCTCAGTGCGAGGATTTCGTGTCTCCGCTCTCTCGTCTCAGGTCTGCCCCGGCGGCTTTGGCAGGCTGAGCCGCCGAAAGCCAAACCAGACATCGAAGAGCCCCAGGCCGGCCACCAGCAAGGTGAAAAACGGCTGGAAGACCAGCAGGATCACCGACAGGGTCGCCAAGGATCGGGGCAGCTGGAAGCGCCGAAACAGGAATGCCACGATGCTGAGGCCCTGCAGGAAATACAGGCTCAGAAAAATGATGAGTCCATTCACCCCGACGGCCTTCAGCCAGGGAATCCCCGTCAAATAGCCGAGGCCCGACCCGATAAAGCCCCAGACCAACAGCTCCGGCATTTCCCAGCGAAACGCGGTCGACGGTGTTGCGCCGAGCTGGGCAGGCCAGCGGCGCACCATCGCCTGAAAGACCAGTACGTAGCCCGCCGCCGTGAGCAGGCTGCCGACGAATAGCAAGCCGGGAAACGCAACCAGGAGCGCCGAGCGCAGCTGCCTGGTCGGCATCTCCAGGCCACCCGGACCTTCGACGATCCCCACCCGGGCGGTGAGGGCCTCCATGTCGGCTAGCAGCGCGTCCAGGTGCTGCCCGATGGCGCGGACCGGATGCTCCCATTCGCCCGAAGCGACGACGAGCACCGCTACTCCCCCCACCGCCAGGACTGCGGCCACTCCAACCACCACGGCCTCGGCGCGGGCGCCACGACGCAGGCTCTCCCCCAGCACGACCGCCGGGGCGCCGAACTCCAGCAGAAAGATGACCCCCTGCTGGAAGGAGAGCGGAACCGCGAGCATCAGGGTCGTGATCGCCAGAGCCAGGGCGAGTGTCGTCCTGCCATGACGCAGGCGAACCGCCACAAAGGGAAGCGGGCACAAGAGGCTCAGGCCGATGCCCAGGACGGGAAAGAAGCTGCCCGACGCGAACAGGCCGACTGCAGCGACACTGGCGAAGACGGCCTCGGCCGTGGCGCCCAGCCACCGCTTCCCCCGCACGCCCAGCTCCACCACGTCCGATTCCTTCACCCCGCCTACGTCGTCTCCGCGGCAAACGCCAGCAGGGCGATGCTGCGCGCACGCTTGATCGCCACGGTCAACGCCCGCTGGTGGTAGGCGCAGTTTCCCGAAATCCTGCGGGGAATGATCTTCCCTCGATCACTCACGAAACCCCGCAGCCGCTTCACGTCCTTAAAATCCAACTGGATGATTTTATCCAGACAGAACTTGCAGACCTTCGCGCGACGAAAGGTTCGTCGTTTCTTCAGCACGCCGTTCTCTCCTTCTCCCCCCGGACGGGGGACGTTCGATCAAAAAGGCACCTCGTCCTGCTCGGGGCCCCGCGTCGGCTCCGGCTCCTCCTCCCCGGAGGTCGGGCCCGCCGCCCCCTTCCGCGGACCGAGGAACTGCACCCGCTCCGCCACCACCTCATGCTTCGAGCGCTTCTGGCCCTCCGGAGTCTCCCACGACCGCTGCTGCAGGTGGCCCTCCACCAGCACCGAACGGCCTTTGACGAGGTACTCGGCGCAGGTCTCGGCCTGCTTTGCCCAGACGACCACGGTGACGTAACAAACTTCGTCCCGCCGCTCTCCGCCCTGGGTGGTGTAGGACCGGTTCATCGCCAGGTCGAAGTTGCACACCGGCGCTCCGCTGGGCGTGTACCGGAGCTCGGGGTCGCGGGTAAGATTCCCCATCAGAATGACTTTGTTGAAGCTGGCCATGCTCAGGCCTCCTGAAGAGTCGCCTCGACGGCTTCGGCTTCGGGTGCCGGCGCGGATGCGGGCGCGACCGCGGCCGCCTTCACAGCCTTGCGCCGGGGTTTCTCCATCAGCACCGTAATATACTTCAACACCGGTTCCGCGATCTTCAAGTGGCGCTCCAGTTCCGCCACGGCCTTTCCCGGCGCCTGGGCTCGGAAATACACGTAATGCCCCTCGCGCCGCTTCTTGATGTCGTAGGCCAGACGCTTCTTCCCCCACTTCTGGACCTCGGCGACTTCGCCCCCTGCCTTGGCCAGCACTCCCTTGGCAGCCACGACGGCCGCCTCCACCCCGTCATCGGCCAGGGCAGGATCCAGAATGAAGATTACCTCGTAGGATCGCACGCTTCTCACCTCCCTTTCCTGGTCCACACGCTTTCGCGTTTGCTCACGTTCACCCTATGCGGAGGACGCGACGTCCGGGACGTCCCGTCCGTTGTACCGAGTCATGGCGGTGGCCACCCCCTCCCGCACCAGACAACAGAGCGCGGCAGCGCACCGGTCGACGACCTCGGCCACGAGCGGCGCCTCATCCTTCCGAAAGACCGTCAGGACACGATCCGCCGCCGCTTCGCCGGTCTCCGGCCGCCCGATGCCGATCCGGAGCCGCGCAAACTCCCTCGTCCCGAGCCACTCCTGGATCGAGAGGACGCCCCGATGCCCACCCGACCCGGCCCCGACGCCGATCCGGATCCGCCCCAGGGCCAGATCCAAATCGTCGTGAGCCACCACCAGAGCCGCCGGCGAGAGGCCGAGCCGCTCGATCCAATCGGAGACAGCGGCCCCACTCCGGTTCATGAAGGTCTGGGGCTTGAGCAGCAAGGCCGGCGTTGCGGCCACGCGGACCAAGGACACCTCGCATTGGAAGCCCCGCGAGGCGAAGACCCCCCCGGCTTCCGCCGCCAGCCGCTCCACCACGGCCAAACCCAAGTTGTGGCGGGTCTCGACGTACTCGATTCCGGGATTCCCCAGGCCCACCACCAACCAGCGCGCCTGTCCGATGGCCTCCACCTACTTCTTCTTGTCCTCCTTGGCCTCCGCTTTCTTCTTGTCCTCCTTGGCCTCCGCTCCGGCCTCGGCCTCTTCCTTCTCCTTCTTGCCCACCACTTCCGGCTCGGCCGGCTTCTCTTCCTCTGCCACCTCGGCCACCTCTTCGGCCTTTGGCGCCAAGACCGAGGCCACGACGCGGGCGCCGTCGTCCAGGATACGCACCCCTTCCGCCACGGTCACGTCTCGCACATGGAGCGTATCTCCGATGTCCAGCGCGGCGACATCGAGCACGATCCGGTCGGGGATGCTGAGCGGCAGACATTCCACGGAGAGCTGGCGCAGCACGTGCTCCAGGATCCCCCCCTTGTCCTTCACCCCCGTCGGCTCGCCGCTCAGCAGGAGGGGCACCTCGACGCGGATCTTCCGCTCCATCGAGATCTCCTGGAAGTCGGCGTGCAGCGGCGACCCCTTGACGGGATGCCGCTGGAGCTCCTTCAGGATCACCACGGAAGTCTGCGGAGCCTCCCCGCCCGTCAGCGAGAGGTTGATCAGGACGTTCTCCCCCGCCTCCAGCACCGCCAGGAGCTCGAGCGGGTTCACCACCACAGGGATCGGCCCGCGCGGCCCGCCGTAAACGACCGCGGGAATGCGCTTCACCTGGCGCAGCTTCTTGGCCCCTTCCTTCCCCACTACGGTTCGAAACTCAGCCTGCAAATCAACGGTTGCCATGCTCGCCTCCACCTACCGCCAAACGGCGTGTCACGGGTCGCGGCCTCGGTCGTTCGCTCGCGTTTCAGACGAAGAGCGAGCTGACCGAGGTCTCAGTATGAATCCGTCGGATCGCCTCACCGAGGAGCGGAGCCACCGACAGGACGGTGATCTTCTTGCACGCTTGCTCCTCTCGGAGGGGAATGGTATTCGTCACGACGACCTCTTCGATCTCCGACTGCTCCAGCCGCTCGATGGCCCGGCCGGACAGGACCGCGTGTGTGCAGCTTGCCAGGATCCGGCGGGCGCCCTCCTCTCGCAGGGCCTGGGCGGCCTGCGTGATGGTCCCAGCCGTGTCGATGATGTCGTCCAGTAGAATCACGTCGCGGCCCCGGACGTCCCCGATGACGTGCATGATCTTGGCCTCGTTCGGAGCGGTCCGTCGCTTGTCCATGATGGCCAGCGAGGTGCCGAGTCGCTTGGCGAAGGCCCGCGCCCGCTCCACGCCTCCGGCGTCCGGGGACACCACGACCAGGTCGCGCCAGACGCCCTGAGCCACCCGATCCTGGAAGTGCTGAAGCAGGATCGGGGCGGCAAACATGTTGTCCACCGGGATGTTGAAGAAGCCCTGGATCTGCCCTGCGTGCAGGTCCATGGTGAGGACATGGTCGGTGCCGGCCGCCGTGATCAGATCCGCCACCAACTTGGCGGTGATCGGCACCCGGGGCTGCACCTTCCGGTCCTGGCGGCCGTAGCCGTAATAGGGAATCACCGCCGTGATCCGGAACGCGGATGCCCGCTTCATGGCATCGATCATGATGAGCAGTTCCATGATGTTCCGGTTCACCGGGTAGCAGGTGGGCTGAATCACGAAGACGTCCGCCCCCCGGACGTTCTCGTTGACCTGCACAAAGACCTCGCCATCCGAGAACTGGGTCACGTCCGTCTCGGCCAGACGGGTTCCCAGCGACGCCGCGATCTCCTGCGAGAGCGTGGGGTTCGCCCGCCCTGAAGTCAGGACCATATCTCCGCCCATGGTTTGCACTTCTCGTCGTCTCCCCTCGGAAATCGAAACACGCTACGCCGCCCGCATACAGACCAGGAGCCTCTCAGCCTCGCGCTTCCCACATTGGATTGGCTGTTAGGGTCGTCACGGCCGCCGCAAATGCCCCGCTCTTTTCCGCCTGGGCGGCCAGTTGATGGGCCGAGACGGCATCCGACACCACCGCAAATACCGACGCACCGCTCCCGGACATGAGCACCGGCGCCCCTCCCGCTTCTTGCAGGAGATGCTTGAGCGCCAGGATCTCCGGCCGGTGCGGGAGGACAACCGATTCCAGACGATTGAACGCCCAGACTGGCGGCCACTGCGGTCGGCCGCCAAGAGGGAAAGATGGGATACTAACCCGCGGCTGCCATTCTGTCAATTTCGAACTCGCCTCCCGGTATGCCCAGGCAGTCGAAATCGGCAGCCCGGGGTTCGCCAGGACGAGCCACTGCGGGGGCCACGCCGACAGCGGAGTCAGGATCTCTCCCCGTCCCGTCGCAAGCGCCAGCCCGTCGCCCAGGAAGAACGGCACGTCGCTCCCCAGGTTCTCCCCCAGCTTCTGCAAGGCCTCCCGGGACCACGGGAGCCCATACAGCCGGCTGAGTCCGATGAGCACCGCGGCCGCGTTGCTCGATCCTCCTCCCAGCCCTCCCGCCACCGGGATACGCTTTTCCAGATGAATCTCCACACCCCCCTCGACCCCCGCCGCTTCCAGCAAGAGCGCCGCCGCCCGGTAGGCCAGGTTTCCCCGGCCGGCGGGAAGCTCGGCGCCCTGCACCTCGACGCGGATCCCCGTTCGTCTGCGGCGGAGCCGCACCTCGTCGCAGAGGTCCACCAGCTGCATGATGGAAGCGATATCGTGGTACCCGTCGGGACGCCGTCCGATGATCTCGAGAAACAGGTTGACCTTGGCCGGAGACGGGACGACGACCTCGTTCATTTGGCTTCGCCCTCGCGGGGACCCGTGCGCCCGGCCCCCGGCGGAAGGTCGCCCCCCAAGTCGATGAACCGGGTCTGCCCGCCCTGGGGCGGGGGAAGATCGAAGAGGGCCTCCTCGACGGGCTCGTTCAACTTCAGTCGATCGTACGTCAGCTCCAACCGACCCCCCTTCGCCGCGTCCTCGACCCACACGGCGAAGGGGAATTCCACGCCCGCCGTCGGGCGCCGGTCCGCGAACCCGAAGCGCAGGGCCGTCTCCGAAATCCGCCCCGCCTCTCCGCGCTCGATCCCCATCCCGTCCGGGCCCGTCCACAGGCGCTGCCACCATTCCGCGTCCACCGATTCCACACGCACGGCGGAGCCCTCGACGATGATCTGAAGCCTGGGGTCCTCGGCGCGGACGGGAAGAGGCGGCAGCCCCGCCAGAAGACGCACGAGGAGTGCAGGCGGGACCGGGACGTTGACCAGGCGCCCGAGAGCCTCCTGGCTGGCCCGGCCGGCCGCATACTCGTGGCGCATGAGCGAGTGTACCCGAAGCCTCTCTCCCTGGAGCGTCGCCACCAGGACGGTCGTCCCCAGGGGGCTGAGTGTTTCGACCCGCGCGCGATCCGGCAGCGCCAACACGATGACCTGGGTGGCCGATCCACTCCCCCGAGGCCCCTCGTATCCGAACCGGGCGACTCCCTTAACGGAGCGGACCGCGGCCTCGTCGCGGAGGAGCTGGGCGCGAACTCCTTCTGGGTTCGGCAGGCCGGGCTGGCGCGCAGCGGGCACGAGGGCGCAGGAGGCGGTCAAGAGCATCCCCACCGCTCCCGTCATCGAACGAACCCAAAGCCTCATTGTCCGTCGCGGATGACGCGCTTGCGGAGATCTTCGAACTTCTGGCGGAGGACCGCGTTGGTGTCGTCCAGGGCGAGCGCGCGCTCCCATTCACGGAGGGCGTCGCGCAGGATGCCCTTCTGAAAATAGACGTCCCCAAGGTGCTCGCGAATGGTCGCATCCTCTTTCCGAGAGTACCGCACGGCGCGCTGGAGCTCGACCATCGCCTCGTCCAGCCGCCCCAGTCTGAAATAGGCCCACCCAAGGCTGTCGATGAAGGCACCGTTCTCCGGCTCCAACTCCAGGGCCTTCCGGATCAGGACCACGGCCTCGTCCAGCTTGATGCCTTCCTCCGCGAACATGTACCCGAGATAGTTGTAGGCGTCGGCGTGTTTCGCATCCAGCTCCAGCAGCTTGCGGAAAGTGGCCTCGGCCCTCTCAAGCATCCGAGCCCGCTCCTGGGCCGCCCCCAACTGGTACAGGTACTGGGCGTTCTTCGGATCCAGCGCCACCGCCTTGTCCATCTGGCGCACGGCTTCCGCGTAATCCTTCTTCTGCATGTAGGTGAGCCCGAGGTAGAACGGGACGCTCCCCTCCTGCGGGCGGAGGCGCGCCGCCTCTGTGAAGGCGGCCGTCGCCTCGGCGAACTTCTCCATCTGACCATAGATGTACCCACGATGCAGCAGCGCATCGAGGTACCGCGAATCCTGCGCGGGAACCTTCCCCAGGACCTCGAGGGCCTCGTCGTACCGCTTCATCCCTTCCAGGGTGAGGCCGAGGGCGAGACGCGCCTCGCCGTTTCCCGGCCCCTTCTGGAGGATCTCACGCAGGAGCGCCAGCGCCTTCTCATACTCCTTCTGCTCGGTATAGATCTGGCCGATCCGCGTCGCGATCTGAACGTTGGCCGGATCGGATCGCCGCATCTCTTCGTACACCGCAAGCGCGCCGGCGAGATCGCCGCGGCGGAGGTGAATCTGGGCCAGGCGCTCCTGGATCTCCCGGTCTTGCGGATCGTTGACCAGCGCGCGCCGGTAGACCTCCGCAGCCTCGTCGTACCGGCCCTGCATCTCGAAGGTTCCGGCCAGCCCGGTCCAGGCGGGGTCGAAGTCGGGATTCCTCTCGGTGGCAGCCTCGAAGTAGGCCCGGGCCTTCTCCGGCTCCTTGAGTTCTATCTGGATACGCCCCAGGCTGTAGTAGGCCAGATGGTTCCGGGGATTCACGCGGATCAGGGACTCGTAGACCTGGATCGCCTCCGGGTAGTTCCGCGTCTCCGCGTACAGATTGCCCAGGAAGAGATAGGCCTCGGCCTGGTTGGGATCCAGGCGGATGACTTCCCGGTAATGCTTCTCCGCCCCTCGGACATTCCGCAACCCCTGGTACGCCGCGGCCAACAGGAGATGGGCATTGATGTCATCGGGGGCCTGGGCCAGGGCCTCTTCCCCTTCCTGGATGGCGCCGCGGAAGTCCCCCTTCTTCAGGAGGGTGGAGGTCAGATTACTGCGGAGCGCAAGCGAGGTCGGATCAAAACGTAACCCCTCACGGCCCCACATCATCGCGGCGTCCAGATCGCCCTGAATCTCCGCCCAGATGCTGCGGGAGTAAGCGTAATATGCCCGCCAGTCCGTCCGCGCGTTCGCGCGCCCAGCCGGAGCGGGCGGCTTCGTCCCTGCTGCCCCCGAAGGACCCTCGCCGGCGGCTTGCTGCGCCACGACTTCGGCGCAGCCGGGGAGCATCCCGGTCGCCAGAGCGGCCGTCAGGAACCAACCTGCCATCGAAAGCCGTTGCATACACCCGATCCTTCTGATGAGAAGCCGACGGCCGGGGGAGCCCCGGCCGTCGCGTATAACTGTACCAGGACGCCCGCAGGGCGTCAATCTGATTCTGGGCGCTCCGGCGCAACTCCCGGACCCGGGAACGGCGCTCCGGCACGGTCCCGCAGCCTCCCGGGGGGCGCCGCCAAGAGGGCGTCCACGGCGCGCCACAACTCCGGGGCCCCTTCTCCGGTCTCGGCGGAGAAGAAGAGTCCCATCTCGGGTCGCGCCAGCCCGAGGAGGCGTGCGGCGGTGGCCTGCACCGCCCACCGCTGGCCGCGCGGGACCTTGTCCGCCTTGGTCAGGACGACCACGGAGGGGGCCCCGACGGCCACCAGAAAATCCTGCAGCCCCTGGTCCCGGTCGGTGGGGGGGTGCCGCGCGTCCACCAGGTGGACGACGCCGCGGAGCGGGACGCGGTGCGTCAGGTACCCCTCCACCAAGACCCACCAGTCCTCCTGCAGGCTCCGCGACACTTTGGCGTAACCGTACCCCGGCAGGTCGGCGAAGAGGACAGCCTCGTTGACGAGGTAGAAGTTGATCGTCCGGGTCCGGCCGGGAGTGGAGCTGGTGCGCGCCAAGCCCCGGCGCCCCAGCAGGCGGTTGATCAGCGAGGACTTGCCCACGTTTGACCGGCCCGCAAACGCGACTTCGGGCCGCTCCCCGCGGGGAAACTGGTCGAGCCGTCCCGCGCTTTCGACAATCGCAGCAGACGCCACGCGCATTTTTTCGAGGTCTCCTCACACCCATCCGACGTTGGCGGGACACACCGGCCGCAGTATACCACCCTTGGCGCGCCTCCCCAATCCTCTCTTTCGTCCCCCGTCGCACTTGACCCGTTTTCCCGCCCCGTGCTACAAGGGGCGGGCATTCGGACAATCGGGCAGGGAACCGCAGACACACGAGACGGGAGGTGGCGGAGATGGGACCGGGCATCGGGCTTCGCGGCCAGGCCACAGCGCGGGTGACGGGAGACCGGACGGCACAGGCACTGGGCAGCGGCGACCTTGCAGTCTTCGCTACTCCGGCCATGGTGGCACTGATGGAGGCGGCGGCCGTCCAGGCGCTGTCCGGATCCCTCGCAGAGGGCGAGACGACAGTGGGGACGCGGATCGAGGTCTCCCACCTCGCCGCCACCCCGGTGGGGATGGAGGTCCGCGCCGAGGCCGAGCTGACCGCGGTGGAGGGTCGAAAGCTGATCTTCACGATTGCCGCGCACGACCAGCAGCAGAAGATTGGCGAGGGACTGCACCAGCGGATGATCGTGGCACGCGACCGATTCCTCGCCAAGCTCGCCGGGGGAAACTGACGCGCTCCAAGCGCCAGCCCACCAAACGCAACGACCCGCCAGGCACAACGGCCGTGGCGGGTCTATCCTCTCTCGGAGGCTAGGAGTCGCAGTCTCGGAAGGCCCTGCGACGTGTTGCTACCATATTCAATTGTCGGCCATGCGTCCGGAGGCGTCTCTATAATCACTCCTCCTTCCCTTGACCTGCAAGAGGAACCGGCTGAGGGCTCTCGGACCCTCGAGACCCGACCCACCCGAGCCTAGGACACCGGGCGGTTTGGGCCTCCTCTCCCGGAGGAACTGCCGGGCTCTATCTCTCTTATCGTCCGAACCATCCTTCGACTTGAGCGGAATCGTGGTTGCCTCTCGACCGGCAGAGGGCGCGGCGCGCCCGCCGGCGGAGTCTATGTCTTCCCGAGCGCTTCCGCGATGACCTTGCTGAGAGCCGAAAACGGATACGGTTTCTGGATGAATCCTTTGGCCCCGAGCTGCAGAAGCTCGTCGATACGCTGGTCGTCGGAGAAGCCGGAGGAGAAGACCACTCTCACCGCGGGATCGATCTCACGGAGACGCAGGAAGGTCTCGCGGCCGCTCAGCTTCGGCATGACCATGTCCAGGAGCACGACGTCCACACGCTCTCGCTCGCGACGGTAGATCTCCACCGCCATCTCCCCCTCCTCCGCCAGCAGCACGTCATATCCGAGCATGCTGAGGAGCGCCTGGCTCGAAGTCCGCACGAGCGCCTCGTCGTCGACGAGAAGCACGCACCCGCTGCCCGGCACCACCTGCTCCGGCAGCACGGGCGCCGCGGCCCGTGCGCCGTCCTGTGCGGGCAGGAAAATGCTGAAGGTCGTTCCGTGACCCGGCTCGCTCTGGACCCGGAGAGTCCCCCGGTGCTCCCTGACCGTCCCAAAGACCGCGGCCAGACCCAGACCGGTCCCCTTCCCGACGTCCTTGGTGGTGAAGAAAGGCTCGAAGATCCGCGGGATGATCTCGGCCGGAATCCCCGCACCGGTGTCGGAAATGCGCACCTCGACGAACGGGCCGGGCTCCAGATCATGGACCAGGTCGAACAGGTGCCCATCGAGATCCTCTTGTGTGAGCGTCACGTTGGTGGTGGCGAAGCTGAGCGTCCCGCCGTCCGGCATGGCATCCCGCGCGTTTACGCCGAGGTTCATCATGGCGTTCTGAAGGAGCGTGGGATCGCCGATCACGATGGGGTTGGTCGCCTCGAACCGCGTCAGGATCTGGATACGCCGGTCGATGCTCCGCTCCAGCAAGTCGATCGCGGCGCGGATCTGCTCGTGGACATCCAGGGGAGTCGAGACGACCTTTCCCTTTCGGGAGAAAGCCAGCAGCTTGCGGATCAGGTCCGCAGCGCGCTGGGTCCCCTCGAGGATCACCCCGACCTTCTCCTGCTCGGGGGAGTCGGGCGGCAGGGACACGCTCAGGAGCTCGGCGCTCCCGATGATGACGCTCAACATGTTGTTGAAGTCGTGGGCCACCCCCCCGGCCAGTTGTCCGATCACTTCCATCTTTTGCGCCTGCCGGAGTTGCTCCTCCAGCCGCTTGGTTTCGGTGACATCGATGGTCACCGAGAGGACACACGGCTCGCCTCCGAATTCCATCCGCGCGGACGAGAAGAGGACCTGGCGACGTTCGCCGGTATTGCGGAGACAGATCGTCTGGACGTTCTCGATCCGTCCGGTGTGCTCAAGGATCTCCAGGTTGGAACGCGACTCGTCTTCGAACAGGTAGAGTCCAATCTCGAATCCGGTCCGTCCCACGACCTCGGCTTCCCGGTACCCGCTCAGGCGCTCGAAGGCGGGATTCACCTTGACGAAGGCCCCGTCTCGCATGCGATTGATGGCGATCGAGAAGGGGCTGGTCTCGAAGATCGTCCGGAACTGCTCCTCGCGGTGCCGCAACTGCTCGCGCGTGGCATACTCCGCGGTCACATCCCGGAAGACCAGCACCACACCCACGATCTCCCCGTCTGCGCTCCGGATGGGCGCCCCGCTGTCGGCGATCTGGCGCTCCGTGCCGTCTCTGGCGATGAGCAGGGTGTCGTTGGCCAAGCCAATCCGCCCTCTGGTTTCGAGCACCTTCGCCGCCGGACTCGCCAGGGGCTCGCGACTCTTCGCATTCACGATGCGGAAGACCTCGTCCAGATGCCGCCCCGCCGCCGTGCTGTGCTCCCAGCCGGTCAGCGCCTCCGCCACCGGGTTCATCTGCACGACCCGGGCAGCCCGGTCCGTGGCAATCACCGCGTCGCCGATCGACTGGAGGGTGATGCGTTGGTGCTCTTCGCTCTCCCGGAGCGCCTCCGCCGTACGCCGTGCGGCCTCGTAGAGCCGCGCGTTCTCGACGGCGATGGCGGCCTGGGGAGCGAGAAGCGAGAGGATGGCTTGGTCCTCGGGGGTAAAGGTGGCTGCCGGGTCTCCCCGCTTGCTGAAGGAGAAGACGCCGATCAGCGATCCCCGGGAGAAGAAGGGCTGGGCCAGGACGGCCGCGACCGGCGCCTGGGCGAGAATGTAGTCCAGGGCGTACGGGGACCGCGGGAAGTCGTTGACCAGGAGTCCGGTGCGGCGTTGGGCGGCCGCACCGGTCACCCCCTCGCCGAGCCGGCGCGGGCGATCATCGGCGGGCTGGGCCGGCCCCAGCCAGCCGCGGGGGCGGAGGAGCTGACTCGCCTCGTCCCAGAGAAAGATGGTCCCGACGTCGGCCCGTACCAGCGGCGCGGCGCTGCTGGCCAGGAGATCCAGCAGCGCCTCCACGTCCAGCTCACGCGTGATCTCCTCGCCGACGGCCTTCACGGCCTCGAGTTGCCGGGTCCGCCGCGCCAATGTCTCCTCCGCCGCTTGGCGCTCGCGCAGCTCCCGCTGGGATTCCGCGAAGAGCTGCGCGTTCTCGATGGCGGCGGCGGCCTGGGCGGCAAAAGCCCGGGCGATCGTCACATCCTCTTCCGAGAAGCCCTGTGGCGCCCGGCACCACATGTTCAGGGTGGCCATAAGCCGGTCCCCCCGCTTCACCGGCACGCCGAGCCAGGCCCGATGGCCGAGGCGTCGGAAGGCCTCCCTCGCCCTGGGATGCACCTGGTCGCTCTCGCCCGGATCCCGGATGATCAGAGGTTCCCCGCGGGCCGCCATCAGTCCGCTGAACCCCTCGCCGATCCGCAGCCGAGCGGCCGACCCGATTTCCCCCTGATCCCCCCAGGTCGCCACGACGACCAGCTCGTCCCCCTCCACGACCCGGAAATCCCCCCCATCGGCCCTCAGCATTTGCGCGCAGGCTTCGCCGATACGGGCGAGGAGGGACTCGACGGACTGTATCCGCGAGAGCTCGAGGCTGCCCTTGAGCAGGGACTCCAGGCGGCCCTGGTAGCTCACCAGAACCTCTTCCGACCGCTTCCGCTCCGTGATGTCGCGGGCGATGGCGATCACGAGCTGGGGCGTCCCTTGCTCCAGGAGCGTCAGGTGCATCTCGACCGGAAACGTCGAGCCGTCCTTGCGCCGGTGGACCCCTTCCACGGTCCGGGAGACGGCCGGCTGAGTGCTCGTACAGATTCCCCTCAGGGTCGCGG
>JAPLLC010000288.1:22913-39669 GCA_026387775.1 Candidatus Methylomirabilota bacterium
AGGGGCGCGGGATCGCTCCCGACCTCGATCTCCGAGATGGAGCGGCCGAGGATCTCTTCCCGCGTGTATCCCGTGGAGAGACAGGCCTGCTCGTTGCAGTCCATGACGCGCCCATCGGCGGCTTCAAGGACATAGATGGCGTCGCCCGCATTCTCGATCAGGCTCCGGAAGTGCCGCTCGCTCTTCCGCAGGGCCTCCTCGGCGCGCTTGCGTCCCGTGATCTCGTTGTAGACGACGAACGCCGCCCGCTCCCCTGCATAATCGATGATGTTGGCCGAGAGAAGCACCCACGCTGCTGCACCCTCCCGGTCTTTCAGCTCGCACTCGTAGTCCGCGACTCTCCCCTGCTGCTTCAAGAGGTCGATGAAATGATCCCGGCTCTCTGGGCGCACCCAGAAGTCCCGGGCCCGCAGCCCCACCGCCCGGGGCGCGGGCACACCAAAGAGCGCCGTGGCTCGCTCGTTGGCGAAGAGCACCCTCCCACTGGCGAGGGAGGTGACCACGATGGGGAATTCGGCGTTGTTGACGAGGAGGCGATACCGCTCCTCGCTTTCCCGGAGCGCTGCCTGGGCGGTTTCTTGCTCGGCAAACAGCCGCGCATTGCTGATCGCGCCCGCGATCTGGAGGGCCACGCTCTCGGCCACGCGCAGGTGCCGATCGGTGTAGGCCTGCGATCGGAGCGAGCGGAAGTGCAGCGCGCCGAACGCCCGATCCCGCGCGATCAGGGGAACGCCCATGGCGGATCGGATCCCCACCTCCCATTCCGGCAGAAGTCCGGGGTAGTTGGCCTCGACCGCCTGCCGGTCGTCCATCTGGAGGATGATGCCCTTCCGTTCCCGCGCCACATCTCCGGTCAGCGTCCCCCGGACCGGGACTCGGTCTCCGGCTGCACGGCCCGGAATCTGGATGCCGAAGACGTATCGAATGGAATGGGTTTCCCCTTGCTCATCGTCGAAGATGGTGACCGAGATCCGATCCAGGGGAATCAGCGATTTAACCTTCTCCGAAAAACGCGCGTAGACCTCCTCGATCGACGGCGTCGAGCCGATGATTCGGCCGATCTCGGCGACGATGACGTTCTCGCGCGCCAACTGGTGCGCCTCTTCGGCTTTCCGCCTGAGCGCCTCCCCGACCCGCTTTTGCTCCGCAAACAGGCAGGCGTTGGCAATCGCGGGGGCGATCTGGCGGGTGAGAGTTTCGGCAAGCTGGACGTGGCGCCTCGTGTAGGCGCGGGCCTTGCGGGACCGAAGGTTGATCCCGCCGATCACCTCGTCTCGTACGACCAGCGGGACCGAGAGGAAAGACCGAAGGCCTGCATCGAGCTCCGGGAGAAGTCCGGGAGTTTGATCCGCCATCTCCCCTTGAGGGCGCCCCTGGAGCAGGAGCGTCTTCCGGAACGTGGTGATCGCCGCCGTCATGGTCCCCGCAAGCGAGGCCTGGCCTCCCCGCTGCCTTCCCGGGACACAGACCCCCGCCTCATAGAGCGTCGTGAAGTAGTCCTTCTCACGATCAATCAGGGTAATGGCAATTCGATCGAATGGAATCAGGGTCGCGGCGCGTTCGGCGAAGAGGGGATAGACTTCCTGGATATCCAGGGAGGAGTTGAGGATCCTTTCCAGCTCGGCGAGCGTCTCCTGTTCTCGGAAGGAGTGGCCCGACCGCATGGTCCGCCGTGTGGCCGCCCGGGCCGCGAGACCATTCGGTTTTCTGGCAGAGCTTCGGACCGGCTTCTTTGGGGTTCCCCCTCGTTCTCGATTCGGCATCGGCGCCCTCCGGAGTCATTAGGCTTCGTCCCGAATGGCCATCCAGGTGCCCCCAAACCGCAACAAGGGTTCCGGGCCCTCTTGTGCGGCGGAACGTGTCCCCTCCGGTCTGTCCGCGGAAAGCGACGGCGTCGCCACCCGGACCGGAGGACTACGGGGACCGCCCCACCCTACATATCGACCGAAATGGTTCCCTCCTTGAATATCTTTCGGAAAATGGGCGTCTGCCCGCCGATCCACTGGGAAGTCGTTGCCACTGACAACTGCCACGCAAGGGTCGGCGCGGCAATCCTCTCCTCCGGCCTAAGGAAGCACGCGCGCATACAGGACGTGGCGCCGGTTCTTGGTATAGGGACGTACCTGGCCCGGCCAGCGGCCCTGGTCCACGGCCTTGCCCCATGCCTCGCTCACGAGCACCTCAGGACTCTCGATCTCGTAGAGGGCGTTGTACGTCGGCTCGTTCTCCACCAGAATCGTCTTGCGCTCACCCCCGATGACCAGGGTCACCTCTTGCTTCTTGAACCGCGCCACCGCGACAACCCCAGGCACCTTCAAGAGCAGGGGCACGTGCTCCTTGTCATAGACCTCGTTGAAGAGGGCCTCCCTGCTCGGCTCGACATCCATCGCGGCACTGAACACGTACCTGGTTTGAAATGGCATGGAGATCTCTCCCTTCTCCCGCGGTTTCCCGTGCCCACGATCGCCCCACTCTTCGTGTTTAGCGTATCATAGGTCATAACCGAATATCAACCCGCCGCAGACGGCCTCTATTCTCCGGCTAAGAAGTTGAGCGCCCGCACGGATGGCGCGGCAACCCGCACTGCAGGCGGCCACCACGGATGGCATCGCACTTGCGGTGCTCCTTCACCCGGAGTCTTGCACCGGTACTGCTGGTACACCAAGCCGGGAGGAAGTCAGGTTAGCCGGCCAGCCGGGATCGCGACCAGACTCGCTGCCAGAGCAGGGTGAGGCCGAGGATACAGGCCACTCCCAGCCCACCGCCTAGCGCATACGCGATCGATACGCCGAACCATTCGGCGATCGTCCCGACCAGGAGGGATCCGAGGGGCGTGACCCCGGCCAGCACGAAGCCGTAGAGACTCATGATTCGGCCCCGCATCCGGTCCGGGACCACGAGCTGGAGCGTGGTGTTGCAGCACGCCATGAAGACGATCTGTGCGAGTCCCACCAGGGTCAGGAGGAGCATGGCGGCCCCGAAGTGGCGGATGCCCGCGAGCAGCAGCGTGAGACCGGTGGCGGCGCCGGCGGCGCCGAGGATGAGGGGGAGCGCGGGGCGCCCGGTGACCAGCGACGCCAGGGCCAGCGCCCCGACGATCGCCCCCGTGCCCAGCGCAGCCATGAGGAGACCGAAGCCGTGCGCGCCCTCATGGAGCACGTCGCGCGCCAAGAGGGGCACCAGGACGTTGTGGTTCATACAGAAGAGGCTGACGGCCAGGAGGAGGCCCAGGATCAGGGCGACGAGTGGGGTGGAGAGGGCGTACCGGAGGCCGGCCGCGATCTCCGCCCGGACGGTGGTGCCCTGCGTCGGGCTGGGCAGGCCGTCGGCCCGCATGGCGGCCAAGGCGACGATCACGGCCACGAAGCTCAGCCCGTTCAGCCCGAAGGCCGGGCCGACGCCGTATCGGTCCACCAGCAGGCCGGCAACGGCGGGCCCCACCATGCGGGCTCCGTTGAACATGGCGGAGTTCAGGGCGATGGCGTTGGGAAGGTCGTCCTTGCTGACCATCTCCACGATGAAGGACTGCCGCGTGGGCATGTCGAGGGTGAAGGCCAGCCCATAACAGGCGGCCAGGACCGCCACGTGCCAGTATTGCACGCGGCCCGTCCAGGTGAGAAAGCTCAGGAGGAGCGCTTGAACCATCAGCGCGGTCTGGGTCCCGATGAGGACGCGGCGCTTGGGGAGGCGGTCGGCGATGGCCCCGGCCACGAAGGAGAAGCAGAGCATGGGGCCGAACTGCAGCGCGCCGATGAGCCCAAGCTTGAAGGGCGAGCTGGTCAACTCGAGGACCAGCCAGGACTGCGCCACGGTCTGCATCCAGGTCCCGATCAGGGAGATGAGCTGGCCGGAAAGAAAGAGACGAAAGTCGCGATGGGCGAGGGCGCGCAGGCCGATGGGGAATCGCATGCGTCTGTCTCCAATGGAATGTGGAGAGGGGCCACGCGGAGCGGGGAGAACCCTATCGCCGGTGTTCCGGCGTGTCAACGGGCTTATTCTTCACGTCGTCGAGCGCGAGTTTTCGGTTTGCATCGAGGATTGATCATGTTACGCTCATTTACAGAACTCTCGGCGGCACGAGATGGAGCCATGCACGACGACTTCACGACGATCGCCTGGACCCCGCAAGGGACCATTCGCCTGATCGATCAGACGCGACTCCCGCTGGAGGAAGTCTATCTGGAGTGCGGAACCGTGGACGAGGTTGCCCACGCCATCCGGACGCTGCAGGTGCGCGGGGCGCCGGCCATCGGCATCGCGGCGGCCATGGGGCTGGCCCTGGGCGCCCGCACGATCCGGGAGACGGACCATGCGGCCTTCTGCGCCGCCCTGGAGCAGGTCGGCGACCAGCTCATCCGCACCCGACCGACTGCGGTCAATCTCGCCTGGGCGATCCGCCGGATGCTGGGCGTGGCGCGGCAGTCGCGCGAGCTGCCGGTTGCCGACCTCAAGGCGCGCCTCACGGCGGAAGCCGAGGCGATGCGGGAGGAGGACATCCGCATCAATCGCGCCATAGGCGGACACGGCCAGGCGTTGGTCCCGAATCCGGCCCGCATCCTCACCCACTGCAACGCCGGGGGACTCGCCACGGCGGGGTACGGGACGGCCATCGGGGTCATCCGCGCGGCGGCGGAAGCCGGGAAGCGAATCAAGATCTGGGTGGACGAGACCCGCCCGCTTCTGCAAGGGGCGCGGCTGACCGCCTGGGAGCTCACCAAGGCCGGCATCCCCGCCACCCTCATCACCGACAACATGGCCGGCCACTTCATGCAGCGCGGCGAGGTGGATCTGGTCGTGGTGGGCGCGGACCGGATCGCCAGGAACGGCGACGCGGCGAACAAGATCGGGACCTACAGCGTGGCCGTCCTCGCCCGGGCCCACGGCATCCCCTTTTATGTGGCCGCGCCGATCTCCACCCTGGACCTCAGCCTGAGCAGCGGGAAGGAGATCCCGATCGAGGAGCGGGCCCAGACCGAGGTCACCGAGATCGGCGGGCGCCGCCTGGCGCCGGTAGGCATGCGGGCGGCCAACCCCGCCTTTGACGTCACGCCGGCCAGCTATCTGGACGCCATCATCACCGAGCGGGGCATCGCCCGCGCCCCTTACGACGAAAGCCTCCCGCGCCTCTCCGGCGAGGCATAGCGCTGCGTCGGCATGTACACCCTCCGCCCGATACCCTATGGTAACCCCCGGACAAACCGGCACGGGGCGAGCATGCGCGGACGGCTCCTGCTCGCCATTCTGCTTCTGTTGCTTCTGGGGCAGGCGGACGCCGGCGAGGTCGCCTCCCTTGCCCCCGAAGCGGTTCTTCAAGCCGCGGCCAAGCGGGCGGAGGCCGGGGACTTTTCCGGCGCCGCGGACGTGTTGCTCGGTCTGGATACGGACCCCCTCCCCGCCGGCCTCAAGCGGCAGGCCGACCTCCTGCTGGGGATTCTCCTGGCGCGCCAGGCGCGGCGCGAGGAGGCTCTCCCCCGCCTGGAGCGGGCGGCGGCGACGTTTCCGCTGTTGGCGGATTACGCCCTGTACCATCTGGCCGAGGCGCAGCGGCGACTGGGGCGGCGCGACCTCGCCGCCGAGGCCCTGCGCCGCCTCACCGATCAGCAGCGGGAGAGCGTGTTCATCGAGCGGGGCGGCCGCGAGCTTCCCCGAGAGCTGATGGAGGCGGGGAATCTGACGCAGGCGGATGACGCGGCCGCCAAGTACCTGGCAGCCTATTCCGGCGGTGCAGGGCGAGCCGAGGTGCGACTTACCCTTGGGGAGATCCTCCTCCGTTCCGGCCGGACCGATCGGGCCGAGGATGCGTTCCGCCGGATCTGGATCGAGCTGCCCGGCACCCCGGAAAGCTTGAGGGCAAAGGACCTCCTGGCGACCATCCCGACCGCCCGGCCGTTTTCGCCCGAGGAGCAGCTCCAGCGGGCCGTGACGCTGTACCAGCTCGGCCGGTACCCCCTGGCCATGCAGGAGCTGGCTCCCTTCGCAGTGCCCGGGAGTCCGCATGAGCCCCAGACCCGCCTGCTGCTGGGGATCGGCGCCTTCAACCAGCGGCAGTACGCCCAGGCCGTGCAGCGGCTGGAGCCGCTCAAGGACTCGCCTGGCCCGGACCGCGCGGAGGTTCTCTTCTGGCTCGGCAGGAGCGCCGGGCGGGCGGGCGACCAGGCGAAGTCGGTCGAATACCTGACGCTCGTGGCGGACACCGCCCCGCAGACGCCGCGAGCCGAGGAGGCGCTCTACCTCCTGGCCCAGGCGGCAGCCGACCAGGCCGACCTGGACCGGAGCCGTGTGTACCTCGGCCGGCTGCTCCAGGAATATCCCAAGGGGGCCTGGGCCGAGGACGCTCTCTGGCTTCAGGGCTGGCTGGCCTACAAGCGGGAGGACATTCCCGCGGCCCTGGCCTCGTGGGATCGTCTCCTCGATCCGGGAACGCGCCGGCGCGTTGCGGCCCTGTTCTGGCGGGGGCGCGCCCTGGAGGCCGCGAAGCGCCATCCCGAGGCCGTCCAGGCATATCGGACGATCCTGGACACGGCGCCGGACCAGTTCTACTATCGCCTCCGGGCCCTGGCGCGCCTGGCAACTCTGACCAAGAAGATCGTGCCGAAGGCAGCCGCGGCCCCGCCCCGGACGGCCCGGACTGCGGCCGTGAGCGGCCTCCATGCCCAGAAGGCGCTTGCCCTGCGCGGCCTGGGTCTGACGGACGAGGCGGTCGAGGAGTGGAGCGAGCAGGTGCGGAGCCGCCCCGAGGATCGCAGCGGCCTCGCCGATGCGTGCGACGCGTTCCTCGACCTCGCGCGGTACGACAAGGCGATCTGGATGGGTGGTCGGGTCCTGCGCCCGCTCTACGTTCAGGAGAACGGCCGGCTCCCCATCCAGCGGTACTGGCAGTGCCTCTACCCGCTCGGCTACCTGGACGTGGTGCGACAGTATGCCCAGCAGCGCGGGACGGACCCGTACCTCGTGCTGGCCCTGATTCGCGAGGAGAGCGCTTTCGCTCCCCGCGCCGTCTCCAACGCCGGGGCCCGGGGCCTGATGCAACTCCTACCCCAGACGGCGGATCTGGTGGCCCGGGAGAACCGGCTTCCGCCCGTCGCCCCGGCCGCCCTGGACACACCGGAGGCGAACGTCCGACTCGGCGCGATCCACCTGGCCGACCTCCTCCGCGACAACAATGGGAACCTCGTCTTGGCCCTGGCGTCGTATAATGCCGGCAAGCAGGCGGTGCAGCGCTGGCTCCAGCGTTTTGGATTTGCGGACGAGATCGAATTCGTCGAAGATATCCCGTACACGGAAACCAGGAACTACGTGAAGCGGGTCCTGGCGAACTACGAGCGCTACAGGAGCCTGTACGGGGCCCGGCAAGCCGCGAGCCAAGAGCCGCGAGCCAAGAGAGGGACCAAAGCATCTCGGTAGACCCATACCGTCGTCGAAGGAGAGACTGCATGAACGAGACACGCATGCCGACGGCGCTCACCATCGCCGGGTCCGATTCCGGCGGAGGCGCCGGCATCCAGGCCGACCTGAAGACCTTCTCGGCCTTCCGGGTCTTCGGGACGTCGGTCGTGACGGGCCTCACAGCCCAGAACACCCGCGGGGTCCGCGGGGTGGAGCTCCCCACCACGGACTTCATCACGGCGCAGCTCCGCGCCGTCCTGGAAGACATCGGGGTGGACGCGGTGAAGACTGGGATGCTGGCCACCGGGGACATCATCCGCACCGTGGCGGGCATGGTGAGGGAGTTCAGCCTTCGGAATCTGGTGGTGGACCCGGTGATGATCGCGGCCAGCGGCGACTCCCTGATGCAGCACGAGGCCGCCCCCGTCATGCGCGAGCACCTCTTCCCGCTGGCCACGGTGGTGACCCCCAACCTGGACGAGGCCACCTTCCTGTGCGAGCGGAAGATCCGGACCGTCGAGGAGATGCAGGAGGCGGCCCGGGCCATTCACGCCATGGGGCCCCGATACGTTCTGATCAAGGGCGGCCACCTGCCAGGCGACAAGGTCGTCGACCTCCTCTTCGACGGCCACGAGTTCGTCCGGCGCGAAGGCTCGCGGATCCCCGGAGAATTTCACGGCACCGGTTGCACCCTCTCCTCGGCCATCGCCTCGGGCCTGGCCCGCGGGCTGGATGTGCGCTCGGCCGTGGCCGCGGCGCAGAGCTATATCGCCCTGGCGATCCAGACGGCCCCGGCCGTCGGAAAAGGGCGGCGGCCCCTCAACCACTTCCCCGAAGGCTTCGCGCCGCCGGAGGCTCGCCGATGAGAACGGTCCCTGCCTGCCTCACCTGCGTCCTGGGGGACGTGTACGCGGCGGCACAACAAGTGTCGCCCGATCCGGCCGCGCAGCTTGCCGTGGCCAAGGATTGCATGGCGTTCCTGGCGGATACCTTTGGCCATGAGCGAGTCCCGTCCTACTACATCACCGAGGTGCACCGGATCCTGAAGCGCGACACGGGCGTGCCGATGCCCTTTGCCGAGAGTCGGGACCAGCTCAACCGGGTCGCCATGGAGTTGTCGAAGAATATCCAGACGCAGGCCGAGAAACTGGACGGCCTGCCTCGCTTCCGCTTCCTGGCCCTCTGGGCCCTGGCGGGCAATAGCCTGGATTCGCGCACCGTGGGCATCGGGTACAGCTTTGAGCCGGCGCAGATGCTCCGACACCTCCAGTCCTACGCGGACCGCGGGATGGCCCGGGATCACGTGGATCGGCTCTACGAGCGGATCGCGGCCAAGACCCCCGTCCTTTACATCCACGACAATGTCGGCGAGATCGCGCTGGACCTGCTCTTCATCCAGGAGATCCGCCGCCACGGCTGCCCGGTCACCTCGGCCCTGCGCGGCGGCCCGATCACCTCGGACGCCACCATGGAAGACGGCCGGACGGTCGGCTTGGACAAGGCCGTGGACCGGCTGATCCAGGCGGGTCCCGACACCTTGGGCATCTCGTGGGAGGAGGCGTCGCCCGCTCTTCGCGAGTCCATGCTCTCGGCCCGCCTGATCATCGCCAAGGGCCAGGCGAACTACTACGTCTTCTCCGAGCACAAGGGAGAGCTGGCGGCAGAAATCTTCTGCCTCTTCACCATCAAGTGCCAGCCGGTCGCCGACGTGATCGGCGTCCAGCCCAAACAGGCGGTGGGGATCTTCTTGTAAATCGATCACGCTCTTGCCGGGGTTGACTTACGGCGGCTGCCACGGAGACAATGAGATGAACCTACAAGGCAAACGCATCCTGCTCGGGGTCACGGGGAGCATCGCGGCGTACAAGGCGATGGAGTTGCTCCGGCTGCTCACCAAGCGCGGGGCCGAGGTGCAGGTGGTCATGACCGAGGCGGCCACCAAGTTCGTGACGCCCCTCACCTTCGAGACCCTGACGCGGCAGCCGGTCCTGCTGGACATGTGGTCTCTGGCCTACAGCCACCGCATCGGCCACATCGAGGCGTCGCAACGCGCGGACCTCTGTGTCGTGGCCCCCGCCACCGCTCGCACCATCGCGCGGCTGGCCCTGGGGCTGGCCGACGACTTCCTGAGCTGCATCTACCTGGCCAGCCGGTGCCCGGTCGTCGTCGCCCCCGCCATGGATTGCGACATGTACGAGCATCCGGCCTTGCAGGAGAACCTGAAACGCCTCCGCGACCGCGGGGTGCGCATCGTCGAGCCGGATCTGGGCCCGCTGGCCTCGGGGCTGGTGGGGCGGGGCCGCCTGGCGGAGCTGGCGGACATCGTCGCCGCCATCGAAGGGGTCCTGCTGCCGGTGCAGGATCTGGAGGGCCGGATCATCCTGGTCACGGCCGGCCCCACCCGCGAGCCGCTGGACCCCGTGCGCTACCTCTCGAACCGCTCGTCCGGGAAGATGGGCTATGCCGTCGCCGAGGCTGCCGCGGCCCGGGGCGCGCGCGTGATCCTGGTGAGCGGGCCGACCGCCCTCCCCGTGCCGCCCGGCGTGGACGTGATCCACGTCGAGACGGCCCAGGAGATGTACGAGGCCGTCCTGGCCAAGCTGGCGATGACGCACGTGGTGATCAAGGCCGCCGCCGTGGCGGACTACCGGCCGAAACAGAAGGCGGAGCGAAAGCTCAAGAAGGAGCAGACCGTCCGCGAGATTGCGCTGGAGCCGACGCCGGACATCCTGGCCGAGCTCGGGAGGCAGAAGGGTCACCGGATCCTGGTGGGTTTCGCCGCCGAGACCGACGACGTCGTCGCCAACGCCCGGAAGAAGCTCCAGCGAAAGAACCTCGATCTGATGGTTGCGAACGACGTGAGCCAGCCGGGAGCGGGGTTCGACACGGACACCAATCTGGTGAAGATCCTGGACCCGCAGGGCAATATCGAAGAGGTGCCGCTTCTCCCAAAACGTCAGGTGGCCGATCGGATCCTGGATCGAGTGGCGGCACTGCTCAAGAAATAGTAAGCTTTCACCTACGACACCAGGGGCCACCAGGAGCCACCAAGGTCTCCCGGAGCGCCGCCCTACACCCATCCGGGGGATGGGTACCCGGCGCCCTCGTCCCCGGCACGGAGGTCCGCTCCCCGAGCGGACCGACCCGGGGTAAGAGGGAGCCGGCTCGGGTACCCGCCCGAAGGGTGGGTGCAGGGTTAGGCGTCGGAGGGAGGCCCTGGTGGCCCCGGCGAGTGAGCGATCGACTTCCGACCCACGACACTAACGGTAACGACCGCTGGATAGGGGACCAGACAAACAGCATGGAAAAGAGTCCGCGGGAAGAGTTGCGCGAGATCGTCGGGCAGATTCGCGGCCACCTGGAAGCGCAGCGGGATCTGGGGGTGGAGGTCGCAGATCTCCGTTGGCCCGCGGGAGCGACTGCGAGCCCCGCGTCGCTCCCCACCCTGGATCACGTGCGTGAGGAGCTGGGCGACTGCACCCGCTGCAAGCTCCACAGCACCCGAACCCAGATCGTCTTCGGCGTCGGCAATCCGAAGGCCGACCTGGTCTTCGTGGGCGAGGCGCCCGGCGCCGACGAGGACGCCCAGGGCGAGCCCTTCGTGGGGCGGGCGGGCCAGCTCCTCACCAAGATCATCGAGGCGATGGGGATGCGGCGCGAGGACGTCTACATCTGCAACATTCTCAAGTGCCGCCCGCCCAACAACCGCCCCCCCGAGGCGGACGAGATCTTGGCCTGTCAGCCGTTTCTGCTGAAGCAGCTCCAGGCCATCGGGCCCAAATTCATCTGCGCCCTGGGCGGCCCGTCGACGCAGACGCTCCTCCAGACCAAGGAGGCGATCTCGCGCTTGCGGGGGAAGTTCTTCGACTTTCACGGGATTCCCCTCTTGCCCACGTTCCACCCGGCCTATCTGCTCCGGAACCCCAGCGAGAAGAAGACGGTGTGGGAGGACATGAAGCTCCTCATGCAGCGCATGCGGCAGAGCTGAACCGCCGTGGATCCAACGGACATCACCCGACCATGACCCCCGATCCGTCCTCCTTCGTCGATGTCGTCTTCCCCGCCTCGCTGGAGACGGCCTTGACCTACCACGTCCCCGAGGCCTGGCGCGCCCTCGCCACGCCGGGGAAGCGTGTGCTGGCGCCGCTGGGGCGGCGGACCGTCACCGGGTACCTGGTGGGGGCCCGAAGTTGCGCGCCGGTCGCGGAGGTCAAGGATCTCTGCGAGATTCTGGACGCAGAGCCGCTCCTGGATGCCCATCTCCTCGGGCTCACGCGCTGGGTGGCGGACTACTACTTGTGCCCCTGGGGCGAGGTAATCCGCACCGCCCTCCCTCCCGGGATCGACAGCTTCACTCGCCGCGTCGTCCGGCTCACGACGGCGGGACAAACCGCGCAGGGCGGCAACGCCGTTTTGCGGCCGGGAGAGCGGGAACTCCTGGACTTCCTTAACGGCCGGGATGCCGCCCCAATCACCGCGCTGGCAAAGCGCTGGCCGAACGCCCAGACCCTGGTCCGCAGCCTGGTGCAGCGGGCTCTCCTCGCCGAAAGCTCGGAGGTGCGCCCGCCGCGGGTGCGCGCGCTGTCGGTGGCGTACTGCACGCTGGCCCCCGGCCTGCGCCCCGACACGGTCTCCTTGCCGCCTCGCGCCGCCAAGCAGCGCGCCATCCTGGAGGCGCTGGTCGGCGTCCCGGCGGGCCTCCCGCGAGCCGAGGCCGCTGCGGGGAACCCCGCTGCCCTCGCCGCGCTGATCCGGAAAGGCCTGGTGGAAGTCCGCGAGGTCGAGGTCTCCCGGGACCCCTTCGCCGCGGCCTTCCCGCCCGGAGATGTTCCGCGGGTGCTGGCCGCAGCCCAGACCGAGGCGCTGGCGGTCATCCAGGAGGCGCTCGAGGCGCGCCGGTTCGCCCCCATCCTGCTCCACGGCGTCACCGGTTCCGGCAAGACCGAGGTGTACCTCCAGGCCATCGAGATCGCCTTGGAGCAGGGCCGGCAGGCCCTGGTCCTGGTCCCGGAGATCTCTTTGACACCCCTCGCCGCCCAGCGCTTCTTGGCCCGCTTCGGCAGCCGCGTAGCGGTCCTGCACAGCGGCCTCAAGGGCGGCGAGCGATTCGACGCCTGGCGCCGCATCAGAAGCGGCGGCGCCGACATCGTCGTGGGGGCGCGCTCGGCCGTCTTCGCGCCGCTACCCCGCCTGGGCATCCTGGTGGTGGACGAAGAGCACGACCCGTCCTACAAGCAGGACGAGATGCCGCGCTACCACGGCCGCGATGTGGCCGTCATGCGGGCCAAGCTCCTGGGGGCGCCGGTGGTTCTGGGCTCGGCCACGCCCTCGCTGGAGAGCTTCGAGCGGGCGCAGGCCGGACGGTACCGGCTGCTCCGATTGCCGGAGCGGGTCGAGTCTCGTCCCCTCCCGCGGGTGGAGATCGTGGACCTTCGCCGGATGGGGGGCGGCGAGCGCCTCCTCTCCCCGCCGCTCTGCGACGCCATCGCGGGACGGCTCGCGCGCGGCGAGCAGTCGCTGCTATTCCTCAACCGCCGCGGCTTCTCCACGCTGCTCATCTGCGAGGAATGCGGAGCGACCCTGGGGTGCCCCCACTGTAGCGTCTCCCTGACCTATCACGCCGCCCGGGGGCGGCTGCGCTGCCACACCTGCGACTTCGAGCGCCGGCCCCCCGAGCAGTGCCCGGAGTGTCGCGGGGCTCGGCTGCGCAACCTGGGGTTCGGAACCCAACAGGTCGAGGCCGCCGTTCGAGAGCGCTTCCCGAAGGCGCGCGTCGCCCGGATGGACCGGGACACGGTCGGCGGCTGGCGCGCCGCCGAGCGGATCCTCGATCGCCTCATTCGGGGAGAGATCGACATCCTGGTGGGGACCCAGATGATCGGGAAGGGCCACGACGTGCCGAACGTCACCCTGGTGGGCGTGGTCTCGGCGGATATGGCCCTCCACGTGCCGGACTTCCGCGCCGGCGAGCGGGCCTTCGCCCTCTTCACCCAGGTCGTGGGCCGCGCGGGCCGGGGCGACCAGCCGGGCCTGGCGCTGATCCAGACCTTCAATCCCGACCACTACATCCTGCGGGCCGTGCAATCGCAAGACTATGCGGCCCTCTGGGAGGCGGAGAGCCCGCTCCGCCGCGATCAATTCCTGCCCCCTTTCTCCCGCGCGATCCTGGCGATCCTGAGCAGCCCGCAGGAGAAGACCGCCGAGACGGGGGCCGAGGAGTTCGCGCGACTGCTCCGCGAGGGAGGCGTCAAGGAGAGTGGGCTGAGCGGGCCCGCTCCCGCCCCGCTCTACCGAGTGCGCTCGCGCTATCGCTGGCACCTCCTGGTGCGGGGGCAGGACGGGCGAAAGCTCCACGCGCGCGTGCAAGAGGCCGCCCGGCGACTCCGCGCCTCCCCGGCCGGTCGCGGCGTCCGCCTGGACCTGGACGTGGATCCCGCGTCGGTGTGCTGAGCCTGGAACCGAGGTGCCACAGGTGAGGTAACTGCTCAGGTGGTTCAGGGTTCAAGGTTCAAGGTTCAAGGAAGAAGGGAATGAACATGGTCCGCGGGCTGAACTGGAGACGCAGTTGCCAACGCCTGATCGCCGCTGGCCCCACTCGTCCGTGCGGGAGGATGCCGAGAACTCTGCTGCCGGCCCTCCTGGATTCCCTGAACCTTTGAACCTTGAACCCTGAACCTGAGTAGTCACCAGGTGAGAAGTATCACCAGAGTCGTAACGTCCCCCGAGAATAGATCGGGAAAGGAGCCAGACGCATGATCATCGTGCTCAAGCCAGAGGCAACCAAGAAGGACGCCCAGGAGATCATCCGTCGGATCGCCGCGCTCGGGCTGAAGCCCCTCTACATGCCGGGCACCGAGCGCACCGTGCTCGGCGCGATCGGCGACGAGCGTGTCATCGGCAAGCTCCGCATCGAGAACCATCCGCTCGTGGAGCGCGTCTCCCCGGTCCTCACCCCCTACAAGCTGGTCAGCCGGGAGATCCACCCGCGCGACACGGTAGTGCGGATCGGCGGCGTCCCGCTGGGCGGGAATTATTTTGCCGTGATCGCGGGACCCTGCGCCGTGGAGAGTCCTCGCCAGATGCACCTCACCGCTCAGGCGGTGAAGCGGGCCGGCGCCAAGTGCCTCCGGGGCGGAGCCTACAAGCCGCGGACCAGCCCGTACAGCTTCCAGGGGCTGGGATTGGAGGGGTTGGAGATTCTGCGCGACGTCGCCCAGCGGGTCCAGATGCCGGCCGTGACCGAGGTCGTCGAGGTTGCCGATGTTGCCGCGGTCGAGCGCTACGCCTCCGCCTTCCAGGTCGGCGCGCGGAACATGCAGAACTTCCGGCTGCTGAAGGCGCTGGGGCAGAGCCGGAAGCCGGTCATCCTGAAGCGCGGAATGGCGGCCACCGTGGACGACCTGCTCCTGGCCGCCGAGTACGTCCTTTCCGAAGGGAATCCCAACGTGATCCTGTGCGAGCGCGGCATCCGGACCTTCGAGACGGCGACACGGAACACCCTTGATCTCAACGCCATCCCGCACATCAAACAGCACAGCCACCTGCCCGTCATCGTGGACCCATCCCACGGCACGGGCGTGCGCTCGTACGTGATGGCCATGGCCAAGGCGGCCGTGGCCTGCGGCGCGGACGGGTTGCTCGTGGAGGTCCACCACAATCCGATGGAGGCCCTCTCCGACGGTCAGCAATCGCTCGATCCGAAGGAGTTCGTGCGGCTCATGCGGAGCATCCGTCCCTACGTGAAGCTGGCCGGCAAGCGGATGTGATCCGGGGAACAGCTCCAGCCCGATTCAACCCGGACATTTCACCGCAAAGCTCGCAAAGACCGCAAAGCGAGCCAGGATCTGTGGATCGGGCCTTGGACCACGGATGGAAATCATAAGACTCGCTCAGACCGGATGATTCCGGAACCCTCTGGAAACAGCGGGGCTTTCTTTGCGTCCTTTGCGTCCTTTGCGGTTCAACTGCAACATTCGGGTTCAAGGAGATGAGCGTGAGCCAACCAGTCAGCACACAGATCCCAGGATTCACGATCCGGTTCGCCGGGGAAGACGACGTCCCCGTAATCCTACGCTTCGTCAAGGGACTGGCGGAGTACGAGAAGCTCACCCACGAGGTGACGGCGACCGAACCATTGCTGCGAGAGACACTCTTCGGGGCCCGCCGGGTCGCCGAGGTGATGATCGGCAACTTCCAGGGCGAGCCGGTGGGCTTCGCCCTGTTCTTCCACAACTTCTCGACGTTCCTGGGTCGCCCCGGCATCTACCTCGAAGACCTCTTCGTGATCCCCGAAATGCGCGGGCGCGGCTTTGGGAAGGCGTTGCTCACTTACTTGGCGAAGATCGCCGCCGAGCGGGGCTGCGGCCGGGTCGAGTGGGCGGTGCTGGACTGGAACGAGCCGTCGATCCAGTTCTACAAGAAACTCGGCGCGGTCCCGATGAACGAGTGGACCGTGTTCCGGCTCACCGGGGAAGCCCTCGCCGCGCAGGCGAGCGCCTTCGACGCGTAGGACACCCATGGGAGACGGCGGCATCCGCGTTTGCCTGGTCACCGGCGCCACCGGGGCCATCGGCAAGGCCATCGCGCGGCAGATTGCCGGACGGCCGGACACCGAGGTCGTCCTCGCCTGTCGCGACGAGAAGAAGGCCGGGCAGACCGTCCGCGAGATCGTCGAGACGACCGGCAACCCGCGCGTCCGGTATGAATTGGTGGATGTCTCGCGGAAGGCATCCGTCCAGGCCCTGGCCGAGCGGTGGCGTGGGCCGCTTCACGTCCTGGTCAACGGCGCGGCCGTCACGCCCCGCCGCCGTCAGGAGACGCCCGAGGGAATCGAATTGCAGCTCGCCACCAACGTGCTCGGCTACCTCTGGACGATCCAATCGCTCGCCGAGCATCTGAAGCGGTCGACCCCTTCCCGTGTGGTAAACGTCGCCAGCTACTGGGCGGGCGATCTCGACCTCGCCGACTTGGAGTTCAAGCGACGGCGCTACGACAACAACCAGGCCTACCGCCAGTCCAAGCAGGCAGATCGCATGTTGACGGTGGCCTTCGCCGAGCGGCTCGGGCCCTGCGGGGTCTCCGTGAACGCCTGTCACCCTGGCGACGTGCGCTCCGCGCTCAGCAACAACCTGGGATTCGGGGGCCACCAAACGCCGGACGAAGGCGCCCGGACTCCCGTCTGGCTGGCCCTGGAGCCGATCGGACACGAGCAGAGCGGGAAGTACTTCGAGCAGGCCCAAGCGGTCCGCTGTCCCTTCGCCGCCGACCGAGAGTCGGTGAATGAATTATATGAAGCCTGTCTCCGTTATTGACACAAACGCCATTCTTGCGTTCGCCTTAGTACACGCGGACACAAATTCGATGACGTATA
>JAPLLC010000090.1 GCA_026387775.1 Candidatus Methylomirabilota bacterium
GCATGTTCCGGGTAAAGACCCCGCGGGCCTCCAGGGCGGCCTTCAGCTTGCCGATGGCCTGCGTGGCGGGATCCAAGGCGGCCTTGGTGGCGCGGTCCGCCACGAGCTCCACGCCGACCAGCAGTCCCAGACCGCGGACCTCGCCCACGGCCTTGAAGTCCATCAGGGTCTGCATCCCTGCCAGCAGCCGCGCGCCCATCGTCTTCGCGTTCTCGACCAGCCCTTCCTGCTCGATGATCTCCAGGTTCCGGAGGCCGACCGCGCAGCAGGTGGCATGGCCGGAGTAGGTGTAGGCATGCATCCAGCGGTCGGCGTAGGGGGCCGAGACCATCGCATCCAGGATGGGCTGCGACACCATGATCCCACCGAGGGGGAGGTACCCGCTGGTGACCCCCTTGGCGAAGGCCATGATGTCGGGCTGGACGCCGTAGCGCGTCAGGGCGAACCAGTCCCCGGTCCGCCCGAACCCGGTGATGACCTCGTCCGCAATGAAGAGGACGTCGTGCTTGGTGCAGATCGCCCGGAGCAGGGGGAAGTAGTCATCCGGCGGGACGATGACCCCGCCCGCCCCCTGGACGGGCTCGGCGATGACGGCGGCCACTGTCTCGGGGCCCTCCTGCAGGATGGTCGCTTCCAGCATGCGCGCCGCGGCCTGCCCCACCGTCTCCCCCGGCTGCACCCCCTCGAGGCGGTAGCCGTAGGGGGTGGCGGTATGGATGAAGTTCGGGACGCGGGGCTCGAACATCTTGGCGTACCCGGCCACCGCGGTGGCGCTCATGGCGGCCAGGGTGACCCCGTGGTAGCCATACTGGCGGGAGATGATCTTGACCTTGGCCGGCTGCCCTTTGGCCTTCCAGTAGAAGCGGGCGGTCTTGAAGGCGCTCTCGTCGGCTTCCGCGCCGCCGCTGGCGAAGAAGGTGGCGACGAGGTTCGGATAGGCGAGCTCGGTCAGGCGCTGGGCCAGCTCAATCGCCGGCACGGTGGCGGAGCCGACGTAGTTCGTCGCGTAGGCCAGCGTCGCCATCTGCGTGGCGGCGGCTTCGGCTAGCTCTTTCCGCCCATGGCCCACGTTGACGTTCCAGAGACAGGACAGGCCGTCCAGGTACTCCCGGCCGTCGATGTCCGTGAGGACGCACCCCTGGCCCTTGACCCAGATGTGGGGCGTGGCGTGGTCCGCCGGGTGCTGGAGGGGGTGGAGGAGATGGGCGCGGTCTTCCGCGCGCAGCGTCGAGACGTTCCAGTCTTTCATGGGCGGAATCCTCCTGCGAGGCAGCGAGATAGGTGAGGAATGGAAGCGACAGAGACGCCAGAATAATACGCAACCAAAGAATACTAGCGCGGATCTGGTCTGAATGTCCAGTCCAGTGGCTGCCTCGGTCTGGACGAGGGGATCTTTCTGAGCTATATGTCTGGAGGAGTCTTCAGCCCGAACATTTCACCGCAAAGCTCGCAAAGACCGCAAAGGAGACAACCTTGGATATCCGCGTGATGACAGGGGATGTGACGACGTGTCCCGGCGATGCCCTGGTGGTCAACCTGTTCGAGGGGGTCGGCGCCGGGATAAAGAAGCAGGCGGGACGGGCGCGGAGCCGCGGCGGGATGCCGCTTCGAGGCGCGACCGCCGCGGTGGACGCCGCCCTGGGCGGCGCGATCGGTAGGCTGGTCCGCGCGGGCGAAGCCACGGGGAAGTGGGGAGAGCAGACGCTGATTCATTCCCTGGGGCGGCTTCCCGTGGAGCGGGTCCTGGTGATGGGGCTGGGGAAGGCGGAGGAGTTCACGCTGGATCGGGTGCGCGCCGTGGCGGCGGAAGCGGCCAGGGCGCTGCGCCGGGTCGGCGCCCGCCGGGTCGCCACCATCGTCCACGGGGCCGGGGCCGGCGGATTGCACCCCGCTCAGGCGACCCAGGCGCTCGTGGAGGGGACGCTGCTCGGCCTCTACCGGTTCACACGCTACAAGCCGAACCATGACGACGCCAAGGCGATCGAGCGCCTGACGATCGTCGAGCGGGATCGGCAGCGGGCCAAAGCCATGACCGAAGCGGTGCGCCGCGGCCGGATCCTGGCTGAGGCGGCGAATGCAGCCCGCGACCTGGTGAACGAGCCGGGCAACACGCTCACCCCGACGGAGCTGGCGCGGCGGGCCCGCCTTCTCGCGCGGGAGGCGCGCGTCCGTTGCGAAGTGCTCGGCCCGGCGGCGCTCCGGCGGCTTGGGGCCGGCGGCCTTTTGGGGGTGGCCCGGGGGAGCCAGGAGCCTCCTCGGCTGATCATCCTCAGCTATCGCGGCCGGCGCGGCGGGCCCCATCTCGGACTGGTGGGGAAGGGGATCACGTTCGATTCGGGGGGGATCTCGATCAAGCCGGCGGAGCACATGGAGGCGATGAAGGGGGACATGGCGGGCGCGGCGGCGGTCATTGCCGCCATCTGCGCCATCGCGCGGCTGGGGCTTCCGCTACGGGTCACGGCCGTGGTCCCGGCGACGGAGAACCTCCCCAGCGGGTCGGCGCTCAAGCCCGGGGACATCCTTCATGCCATGAGCGGGACGACGATCGAGGTGATCAACACGGACGCCGAGGGGCGCCTGGTCCTGGCCGACGCCCTCACCTACGCGCGCCGCCTCGGGGTGTCGCACCTCGTGGATGCGGCTACTCTGACGGGGGCCTGCGTGGTGGCGCTGGGGACGCTGAACAGCGGGGCCTTCACCAACGACCAGGCGTGGCTGGAGACGGTGCTCGCCGCGGGCCGGGCGGCCGGGGAGAAGATCTGGCCCATGCCGATGGACCCGGAGTACGACGAACTGATCAAGAGCGACATCGCCGAGATCAAGAACACGGGCGGCCGGAAGGGGGGCGCCGTCACGGCGGCCAAGTTCCTCCAGCGCTTCGTGGGGGCGATCCCCTGGGTCCATCTCGACATCGCCGGCACGTCCGAGGCGGACAAGGAAAAGGGATACCAGCCCAAAGGCGCCACCGGGGTGATGGCGCGCACGTTCACGGCTCTGGCCATGGAGATGCTGGCGAAGAAATGACGCGGGCACCCGCTCATCGGGAGGATTGACGCCGGGCCTCGGAACGTTTTCGGATCTCCGCGCGCGGGGTGGCGGGATCGACGCGCTCGCCTCGGTCGAGGGCGGCCATGCGACGGTCAATCTCGCGCCGGAATGCGGTGAGCTGAGCCTGGCGTACCTGCTCCTGCTCCTCGAGAAGCCGGAGAGCCTCACGGATGACCTCGCTGGCGGAATTGTAGCGGCCCGACTGGACCTTGGTGTTGACGAAGCTCTCAAGCTCGGGTGTCAGCGACACGTTCATGGTGACCTCCTTGTGCAAACAAATTCACGATACCCGACGTGACATTCTATGTCAATGTATGTTATTCGTCACAGCAGGTGAGAAGAGAGGGAATTCCGGGGACACCATACGCAAGTGTCCGAAGCTCCATCGTCAGGCTGGCTCCGACAGCCTCCTCTTCTCCGGCAGGCGGGTCATGCACGTCCCCCGAAGGCGTCTTTCCATCTTGCCAGAGGTCCGTCTGGCCCGTGCGGCAGGGCGCGGCGAATGCCCCGGCGCGACCAGCCCAGGCCCACGGCAGGCGGGTCTCCAGAAATAGGCATGGCGTCCCCGGATTTCATGCGGTATAAGTCTACCCAATTGGTCTCATCAGGTCGCATCCTTGCACCACGCTCGGAGGCGTCCATGACCGGTCCCCACGGCGCGCGTCACACGGTGTGCGTTAATCTGCTTTACTTGTCTTGCTTGGCAACGCCCCCCATCGCTTTCCAATCTGCTTTACTTGTTCTACTTGGCAACGTCCTCCATTGCTGAGGGGAGAATGACAGTCGTTTCACCCCTTAAGATCTACCGGCCGCAGAAGGGCGGAGGTGGCGTGTTTGGGGTTGTGTTTGCCGTGGTGCTCTCGCTCGAGTTTCTCCAAGACCGCGAGTGGGTCCTTTCGATGAGTGGGTTCATCGCCATGGGCGTTGTCGCCCTGTTGTCGGCGTACCTTTGGTTCTTTGTAATTCGGCAGTGGGTGTATTTGTATGACTCCCACCTCGCCCTGCACCCTCGACTGGCCAAGCTCATCAAGGACCATCTCGGGTATTCTTTCTATACGCCGAAGGTCATCTACTACCAACAGATCACGAGGCTCCGGCGAAGCCGCGGGCTCGGGGCATACAACGCGCTTGCGATCTTTTACACGGGCGGAAAGCACTCGGAGAAGAGAGGGGCCGGGATTCACTATTCTGGTATTGAGAACTATCCCGATCTTGAGACAGAGCTGTTGCGGCGCGTTCCGCCAACTTGTGAACTCTGCGGGATGGGCCTCTTGTTTCGCAAGCGGCCCTTCAAGTAGGCCCACCGGCGGTAACGAGGCAAAGAATACGGAATACGTTGCCAATTTAATCACGTTGTGGCAGCCTCCTTCATGTCATGGCAAGGGGTCGGGAGCGCTGCGGCGACTGCCCGGAGGAGAGTCTGCCCCGCGAGGATTTCCGATCGCGAGTCCGTGGTCTCAGCACTTCCAGGGTCGAGCGCTGGACGGTGACTGCCGGGGGCGTCGGTCAGACCACGACGCAGGTGATCGTGCGGCCCACGCCGTCCACCGCCTGGATCTTGGACATGACCAGCTTGCCGACGGCTACCGGGTCCTTGCCCTCGATCATGGCGATGATGTCGTACGGTCCGGTGACCAGGTGAGCGGAGTGGACACCGGAGAGCTTGGCGATCTTCCCGCACGCCGCCCGGGCCTTGCGGGGGGCCGCTTCGATCAGGATGTACGCGCTTGCCATGGCTGCCTCCTCTTGCGGGCGGTTCGCCCGCGTCGATCCAACGGTTCTGTACGCTGCGGATTGTGCGGTCTTCCGGCCCCGCCCTTCCCCTTCGCCCATGCCTCCAGGGGTTCCCCGAGCTCCGGGGGGACGAGATCGGTGATCGGCTCGCCCCGGGCGAGCCTGGCGCGGACCAGGGTGGCCGATTGCTCGGCCAGACCCGGCGGGAGCTGGACGAGACGGATGCGGCCTGCAAAGGGGGAGACCTCCGGTCGGGCGAGGAAGGCGTCAACCGCCTCCGGCGGCTCCGGGGCGCGGTTACCGACGACACACTCGCTTCCGCCAAAGAGGGCCGAGAGCGACGCCCCTCGATCGGTGTAGTATTTCGGATCGAAGAGCCGCACCAGAGTGTCGAAGCCCAGCAGGAAGATCAGCCGGATCCCCGCCGGGTACGAGCGGTGAATCGCCTGCATCTTGTCGACGAACCGGCCCTGGGCGACCGCCGCCACGGACACGCCGGGCCGGGAGTCCGCGAACCGGAGCAGCAGCGCCAGCCGATCCTCCAGGGAGAGGCCGGCGACCGTCTTGTCCACGTTGGTCGTCGCCAGGAGCAGCAAGACCTCCTGCGGAGGGGCGATCCGGCTCGCCTCCCGGATGAGGCCGGCGTGGGCCGCCGTCATCGGGTTGAACGAGGCGGAGAGGCAGAGCAGCGTTCCCGGCGGGCTCCCGATCCCTGCCGGGGCGCGGCGCAGGAAAAGGAGGTGCGGCGCCCCGTCCGGCCGGAGACTGGCCAGCATCCTGGCGATGGTCGAGGAATCGAGATCCTGCGGGCTGGAGCTGACCACTCGGTTCCCTCCGCACTTGGTGGCACAACAGACCCCCCCAGATCCTCTTCCCTGCTCAGGATATCCGCGTGAGGGGAAAGCGGTCAAGGGGTATCGGAGCCCGCGCGCAGCAAGGCGGTCCGCCCGCGCCGGAATCTCCAATTCGGACGCGGGGTTGCCGTATGGTGCGGGGGTTTTCGCCTTGACAAATCCCCTCCATGCAGGTACCTTCCCTGTTTACGTTTTGTGGGGGAATTCATGTTCCAGGGGCTCAGCGACCGACTGAACGACGTCTTCAAGCGCCTGCGCGGGTACGGCCGTCTGACCGAAGACAACGTCGCCGAGGCGCTCCGCGAGGTGCGGCTGGCGCTGCTCGAGGCCGACGTCAACGTCAAGGTCGTTCGCTCGTTCCTCGAGCGAGTGCGCGAGCGCTCCCTGGGCCGGGACGTCCTGGAGTCCCTCACCCCGGGTCAGCAGGTCGTCAAGATCGTGTTCGAGGAGCTGACCGCCCTGATGGGCGGGACGGCCAACCGACTGGGCGTCGCCGGGCAGCCGCCCACGGTGATCATGCTGGTGGGGCTGCAAGGCTCGGGCAAGACGACCACGGCCGGTAAGCTGGCGCGCTTCCTCCATGGCCAGGGGCGGCGGCCCCTGCTGGTGGCGGCGGACCTCCAGCGACCGGCGGCGCAGGATCAGCTCGAAACGCTGGGCCGCACCCTTGGGGTCGAGGTGTACCGGGCGGCCGGGCCGTCCACGCCCGTTGCCGTCTGCCGCGAGGCGCTGAGCCGCGCCAAGTCGCGCATGCTGGACCCGGTCATCCTGGACACGGCCGGACGACTCCATGTGGACGAACCCTTGATGGACGAGCTGCGCGCCATCAAGGCCGAGCTCAAGCCGACCGAGATCCTGATGGTGGCCGATGCCATGACGGGGCAGGACGCGGTGAACTCGGCCACCGCCTTTCACCAGGCCCTGGGGCTCAGCGGGTATATCCTGACCAAGCTGGACGGCGACACCCGCGGCGGCGCGGCGCTCTCCATCCGGGCGGTCACCGGGGCGCCGATCAAGTTCATCGGCCTGGGCGAGAAGCTGGACGCCCTGGAGGTGTTCCACCCCGAGCGGATGGCCTCGCGCATCCTGGGCATGGGCGATGTCCTGAGCCTGGTGGAGAAGGCCGAGCAGGCGGTCGACGAGAAGCAGGCCGCCGCCCTGCAGAAGAAGCTCAAGTCACAGACGTTCACGCTGGAGGACTTCCGGGACCAGCTCCGGCAAGTCCGGGGCATGGGGCCGCTGGACCAGCTCATCGGCATGATCCCCGGCCTGTCCCGGGTCAAGGGGCTGCCCGACTCCGCCCAGCAGGAGCGGGAGCTGAAGCACGTCGAGGCCATCATCGATTCCATGACGCCCGGCGAGCGGCGCCGGCCGGAGGTCCTGAACGGTCCGCGACGGAAACGCATCGCGAGTGGGTCCGGCACGAACGTGGCCGACGTCAACCGGCTGTTGAAGCAGTTCACGGAGATGCAGAAGATGATGCGGCAGCTCATGCAGGCGGGGAAGGGCGGGCGCCTGCCGCGGAATCTGCCGTTTTCGCTCCAGTAACCCCGGCTTGTCCGGCGTGACCGCAGTGCCCGCTGCGGTCCGGATTTTCGAGGAGGTTCCATGGCAGTCAAGATTCGATTGCGGCGCATGGGGACGAGCAAGGTCCCATTCTACCGGGTGGTGGTGGCCGACTCGCGCACCGCGCGGGATGGCCGGTTCCTGGAGAACCTGGGGACCTATGATCCTCTGCTCCCGACCGCGGGGGTGAAGATCGACGCCGACAAGGCCCTGCACTGGCTTCAGCAGGGTGCCCAGCCGACCGACACGGTCCGCTCGCTGCTCAAGGGCGTCGGGGTCATGCGGCGGTACGCCGAGGCGCGTGCCACCAAGGCGCCGGTGGCCTCGTAGGTCTTCGGGCGGTTGGCCAGACGGCGGGCTCTGGGGGGGCGGGGGAAGCCATGGAGGGGGCACCCGTGTTGAAAGAGCTGGTCGAGTCTATGGCGAAAGTGCTGGTGGAGCAGCCTGACCAGGTGCAAGTGGAGGCGGTGGAGGAACCCGCGACGACGACCCTGAAGCTGCGGGTTGCCCCCGGGGACCTCGGCCGGGTAATCGGCAAGCAGGGACGCACGGCCCGGGCGATCCGCACCCTGTTGCATGCCGCGGCGGCCAGGGCGAAGAAGCGGGTGGTGCTGGAGATCCTGGAGTAAGGCATGACGCGGCCGGGCACCCTCACCCTCGGACGGGTGACGAAGGCGCATGGAATCCGAGGCGAGGTCAGGGTTGCCCTGTACGCGGACGACTGGACGCCGTGCCGGGGATTGACGCGGTGTCTGGTGGGTCGGCCGGGCGGACCCTTCCAGTCGCACACGATCGAGGCGGAGCGGGATCACGGCCGGGCCATCGTGCTCAAGCTGGCCGGGGTCGATACGCCGGCGGCGGCGGCGGTCCTGATCGGATCCGAGATGGCTATCCCGCGCGCCGAGGCGCCTCCCCCTCCGGAAGATACGTTCTACCACTACGACATCCTCGGGCTCGAGGTGGTGGCAGGGGGGAAGGCGCTGGGGGAGGTCCGAGAAATCCTGGAGACCGCGGGACACGATGTCTACGTGGTCCAGGGGGTGTCGCGCGAGTGGCTGCTGCCTGCGACCCGGGTGCTTATTCGGCGTGTCGACCTGGCGGCCGGACGGATCGAGCTGGACCCGACCGCGGACCTGTCGGGTCTCCTCGCCGGCGGACAGCCGGGGGAGACGGACGCTGAATCGGTTTGATGTCCTGACACTGTTTCCCGGGATGTTCCAGGGCCCGCTGCAGGAGAGCATTCTGCGCCGCGCCCAGGACAAGGGGTTGGCGGAGATCCGGGTCCACGACCTCCGGACATGGACGCACGATCGTCACCGCGTGGTGGACGATGTCCCTTACGGTGGCGGGGCGGGCATGGTGCTAAAGCCTGAGCCGGTCTTCGAGGCCGTGGAGGCCTTGCGGCATGGACCCGAGAGCACCGTCGTCGCCCTCACCCCTCAGGGAATTCCGTTCGGCCAGCGCCTGGCCGACGAACTATCTCGCCTTCCGCATCTGATCCTGCTGTGTGGGCGATACGAGGGGTTCGACGACCGAATTCCCCAGGGGCTCCAGGCGCTCGAGCTCTCGATCGGCGACTACGTCCTGAGCGGGGGCGAGGTGCCGGCCCTGGTGGTGCTGGATGCCACCATCCGGCTGATCCCGGGGGTGTTGGGGGACGAGACCTCGGCCCTGACCGATTCGTTTGCCATGGGCCTCTTGGAGCACCCGCACTTCACCCGGCCGCCGAGCTTCCGCGGCATGGGGGTGCCGGCGGTGCTGCTCTCGGGGGACCATCAGGCGATCGCGCGCTGGCGGCGGAAGCAGGCGTTACGACGGACGCGGGAGCGGCGGCCGGATCTGCTCGCTCGAACCACGCCGTCCGACCTCGATCAGGAGCTGCTGGCAGAGCTCGATGCCGAGGGCGTGGCGATGGGGGGGAGCGAGGAAACCACTCGATGACCTTGCCGCGTCCAGCCTGGGCGTGGGTTAGGGATGGTGTTCATCACGATGAGTGCGAGGCGCTGGCCCCGATGATCGGTCGGCCTGATGACCTCCAGGGGGTATGCACATGTTAGCCATTCAGGCGGTCGAGGAAAAGCACCTGCGGGCGGATCTCCCGCCCTTCAAGCCTGGGGACACGATCAAGGTCCAGGTCAAGGTCGTGGAGGGAGACAAAGAGCGACTGCAGGCCTTCGAAGGCATCTGCATCCGGCGACGGGGCGGCGGGCTGGGCGCCTCCTTCACGGTCCGGAAGGTGACCTACGGGGTCGGGGTGGAGCGGACGTTCCCCGCGCACTCGCCCAGCATCGACCGGATCGAGATCCTGCGGCACGGTATCGTGCGGCGGGCGAAGCTCTACTACCTGCGGGATCTGCGCGGTAAGGCGGCGCGGATCAAAGAGCGGCGCCTCTCCTGATCGGTCCGCCCTCGATGGCCGGTCGTCGGGTCGAAAACCGCCTGGCGGGGCGCAAAGAGCGCTCGCGGGGCGTGGCAGCCGTTTCGGCTGGCCTCCTGCATGATCCTGCGGGGGGCCGGGGCGAGGTGTTCCCCTCCGGTGACCGGGTGGCCGGCGTGGATGAGGCCGGCCGGGGGAGCCTGGCGGGCCCGGTGGTGGCCGCGGCCGTGATCCTCCCTGCCGATGTCGTGCTCCCCGGCCTGACGGACAGCAAGCTGCTCTCGCCGGCGGCGCGAACCCGGCTGGCCGAGGCGATCCGGACGGTCGCGGTGGCGTACGCGGTTGCCGCCGTGGAGGCCTCGGAGATCGACGCCACGGACATTCTGCGGGCGACCTTGCGGGCCATGGCGAGCGCGGTGCGCGGCCTGTCGGTGGACCCGGAGCTGGTGCTGGTGGACGGAAACGTCCTGCCGCCGCTTGCCGTGCCGGCGCGAGCGGTGGTGCGCGGGGACCGACTGGTGCCCGCCATCTCGGCCGCGTCCATCCTGGCCAAGGTCACGCGAGACGCCACCATGGACGAGTGGGGTCTTCGATTCCCGGTGTACGGATTCTCCCGGCACAAAGGGTACGGCACGGCCGCCCATCTGGCCTCGATCGTCCAGCACGGGCCGTGTCCGATTCATCGGAAGACCTTTGCCGGCGTCCGGGAGCACCTCGGCGGTCCTGGCGGGCAGGGGAGCCTCTGGTGACCGAGGCGCGCCTGGCACTGGGGAAGAAGGGCGAGACCGCGGCGCGCGAGTATCTGGAGCGGCATGGGGTGCGCATCCTGGTCGAGAACTTCACCTGCGCGGCCGGCGAGATCGACCTGATCGGACAGGAGCGAGACACCCTCCTCTTTATCGAGGTCAAGACCCGCTCATCGATCGCCTTCGGGCCGCCGCAGCTGGCGGTGCACTACCGGAAGCAGAAGCAGATCGTGCGGACGGCGCAATGGTTCCTGGCGGAGAGGCGGATACCCGAGCTGGCGTGTCGCTTTGACGTTTTGGCCGTGACCTTCCCGAAGGGGGAAGAGGTTCCCCGTATCGACTGGCTGCGGGATGCGTTTCCGGTGGAAGGGGTGCGAATATGGTGACGACGCCGAGCCCGGATCTCATGGTCGTCCGCGACATCCTGCAAGGGGTGCCCTTCTTCAAGGAGCTCGCCCAGCCGGAGCTGGACCTGATTGTCGCCTTGGGGCATGTGGTGACCTATCCCAAGGACATGGTCCTGTTCAAGGAAGGGGACAAGGGTGAGGCTCTCTACGTCGTGATCGACGGTGCGGTGCGGATCGCCAAGAGATCCCTCGGCCAGAGCGAGGGCATCATCGCCTACATCGAGCGGGGCGGGTGCTTCGGTGAGATGGCCCTGGTGGACGACTTCCCCCGTTCTGCCGCCGCCATCTCCCACGAGGATTGCGTGGTCCTGTTCGTGGAGCGGGAGGCCATTCTCGACCTCTTCCAGGCGAATCCCGTCATCGCCCGGAAGATCCTGTGGGCGTTCTGCCGCAGCCTGTCGCTCCGCCTGCGCGAGGCGAGCGATCGCATCGTGGCCCTGTCCTCCTTCACCCGACCCTTCTGAAGCCGGGCCGATCCGCACGCCTTTCCTGTTGACACCCACCAACCTCGTAGATAGCCTCCGCAGCATAGACGGGGTCCGCTCCCCTTCCGTGTGTGGGTGTCGTCCGCGGATGGGGCGTGCCGGATCGACGACGCGGGACCGGCGCGGAAACGAGGGAAGCCCTAAATGCCGCAACGTCCCCATAGCATGGATCGGGGCACGGCAAGGATCGGAAGGGAGAGATGGCTACAAGTGGGATGAGTGCGAAAGAGCGGTTCCTGGCGGGAATCCGCGGGGAGCCCACGGACCGGACCCCCGTCGCCAGCCCGACGTCGGTCGCCACCGTGGAGCAGATGGAGCGCACCGGAGCCTGGTTTCCGGCGGCGCATCGAGACGGCGAGCAGATGGCGCGGCTGGCGGCCGGCGCCCACGAGATCCTGGGCTACGATGCCATCATGCCCGTTTTCAGCGTGGTACAGGAGGCTGCGGCATTAGGCTGCGAGATGGACTGGGGGGCGGCGGACACGATGCCCGTCGCCTGCACTCACCCCTGGCAAGAGCCGGGGCAGGTCAGGGTCCCCGCGGACTTTCTGGAGCGCCCTCCGATCCGGGCGGCCCTGGACGCGATCCGGATCCTGCGGCGCACGCACGGCGACCGCGTCGCCATCGTCGGCAAGGTCATGGGACCCTGGACCCTGTCCTACCACCTGCACGGGATTCAAGATTTCCTGGCGGCCACACTGCTCGATCCCGACACGGTGCGCGGGTTCCTCGATCGGCTCAAGGCGGTGACGCTGCTCTTCGGTCAGGCGCAGATCGCGGCCGGGGCGGACGCGCTCTGCCTGGCGGACCACGCGACCGGGGATCTCGTCCGCGGGACGATGTACCGCGACTTCCTCTTGCCGATCCACCGCGAGCTAACGCGGGCCTTTGAATGTCCGACGATCCTGCACATCTGCGGCGACACGCTCGACCGGATCGGCTACATCGCGCAGGCGGGATTCGCCGCGTTCCATTTCGACTCCAAGGTGGACGCCAAGGAGGCGGTGAAGGCGGCCGGTCGGATGCCGCTGGTCGGGAACGTGAACAACCCCGAGGCGCTCCTCAGGGGAACGCCGGAGCTGGTGGAGTCGCAGGCCCGGTATGCCCTCGAGGCCGGAGTGCGCGTGGTCGGGCCGGAGTGCGCGGTGCCGCTTCGCACGCCTCTGGAAAACCTCAGGGCGATCCGGCGCGCGACGGAAGAAACGAGATGATGTCGCCGGCAGGAGCGCACCCGCGCGCCTGCATCGGGTATGTTCGTCGCCGAATGAATGAAAGGAGAGGGTCATGCTGAAGGGAATCTCGCCGCTGATCAGTCCCGAGTTGCTCTCCGTCCTGTATCGCATGGGGCACGGGGACGAGATCGTCCTGGCGGATGCCCACTTTCCCGGGGAAACCTGCGGGCAGCGGGTGGTGCGCGCGGATGGGCTCCGGATCGCAAACCTGCTGGACGGGATCCTGCCGCTCCTCGCGCTGGACGCCGATGGGGATAGCCCGACCATCATGATGGCGCCGGGCGAGGGCAGCGTCCTGGATCCGAAGGTGGAGGAGTCGTATCTCCGGGTCATCCTCAAGCACTGTCCGGAAGCCCCCGCCATCGTGCGAAACGATCGCCTTGTCTTCTACGAGCGGGCCCGGAAGGCGTTCGCGGTGGTGATGACCGGCGAGACGGCGACCTTCGGAAACCTCATCCTGCGGAAGGGCGTAACCCCCTCGTGAGAGCGCGGACGATCGCGGAATCGGCTTGACTCGGCGCCGTGTCATGCGTACTCTTCACGCGCGGTGGGATGGGTGCGGCGAGCGTGTCGAGCCGGGAGGCCGTAGTGGCGCGGCCGCAGAGAAGAGGGATCCCGAGGTGTGTCCTGTAACCCTTGCGCATGGCGGCGAGCGATGGAAAGGGGGTTCCGTATGGCAGAGGTGAAAGTGAAACGAGATGGTGTCACCGTAGATGGCCTGGCCCGGATGCTCCGGGATGGACGGATCACCCGGCGCGGGTTCCTTGCCGGAGCGGCCGGCGTCGTCGGGAGCATGGTGGCCGCCGAGGGTCTGCTGGCGCGAGTCGAAGGGGCGCAGGCGGCGAAGAAGAATCTGGTGATCGGCCAGTCCGCCGACGTCAGCAAGCTGGACCCCCAGATGAGCACCACCGTCAATGACATCGCGGTTACCTTCAATATCTTCGACAACCTCCTCTCTCGGCACAAGGATGGGAAGCTCTATCCAGCACTGGCCACCGAGTACAAGCTGATCAACCCGACGACCTGGCAGTTCAAGCTGCGCCAGGGGGTCAAGTTCCACAATGGCGACCGGCTGACCTCGGCCGACGTCAAGTTCACCTTCGAGCGGTCGTACGACCCGAACGCCAAGGTCATCACCAAGTCGGTGCTGAACACCATCGAGCGGATCGAGACGCCGGATCCGTCCACGGTCAACATCGTCACCAAGAAGCCGGATCCCCTCATGGCGTCCCGCGTGGCCTACTATGCGGGCCAGATCATGCCCAAGGCCTACTTCCAGAAGGTGGGCGATGACGAGTTCAACGCCAAGCCGGTGGGCACCGGTCCGGTGAGGCTCGCCTCGTGGGTCAAGGACGACCGGATGGTCCTGGACGCCGTCAAGGATTACTGGGGCGGGAAGATCGAGGTGGATCAGATCATCTTCCGCCCGCTCCCCGAGCTGGCGCCCCGGATCGCCGCCCTGCTCAAGGGCGAGGTGGACATCATCACCAAGATCCCGCCGGATCAGATGGATCGCATCGCCAAGGCGCCCACCACGAAGATCGAGGGGGTGCTCTATGGCGGCCTGTATTGCATGTCGGTGGCATCACAGAAGCCGCCTCTGGACAGCAAGCCGTTCCGACAGGCCATGAGCCTGGCCATCGATCGCGAGCTGATCCTGAAGGAGCTGTGGCGCGGCCAGGGCGCCGTGCCGAACAGCATGGTGATCAAGGGGGACAGTCACTATGACCCGAGCCTCCCGCCGCTCAAGTACGATCCGGACAAGGCCAAGCAACTCCTGAAGGAGGCGAACTACAAGGGGGAGGAGCTGACGCTGGAGACCCCCATCGGCTTCATGGTGATGGACAAGGAGATGAGCGAGGTCGTCACCTCGATGTGGAAGGATGTGGGGATCAACGCCAAGCTGGAGACGCTGGAGTACTCGGTCTACCAGCAGAAGATCCGTGAGAAGAGCTTCCAGGGGCTGCGCTGGACCGATCCCACCTCGGCCTACAATGATCCCGACGGGATGATGTGGCGGCACCTCGCCCAGGGCGGACCCAACGCCTACTGGTTCCGCAACCCGCGCTTTGACGAGCTGGGGGAAGCGGCCCGCTACAGCGTGGACGAGAAATTCCGGGCGGAGGCCTACAAGGAGATGGCGCGGATCGAGCTGGAGTTCCTTCCCTTGATTCCGGTCATCCAGCCCATGGAGCTGTACGGCCTCCAGAAGTACGTGGACTGGAAGCCGTATGCGAACCAGATGATGGAGTTTCGCCGCTTCAACCTGAAGATCAACCGCGCGTAACACTTCTGCGACACGGGCTCGTTACCGCGCCCCGCCCTGAACGGGCGGCGGGGCGCGGTCATTTTTCTCCGGGGCGGCGCTTGGCCGCGAGGTATTCATGCAAGGGTTTGGGGGTTTTCTGATCTACCGGCTGCTTCGCCTGCTGATCGCGCTCTGGTGCGTGGTGACGGTGGTCTTCGTCGTCATGCGCCTCTCGGGCGACCCGGTTCCGCTCCTGCTGCCGCCGGATGCCCCCATTGCCGAGATGGAACGGCTCCGGCACGACATGGGGCTGGATCGTCCGATTTACGTCCAGTATGGGGTGTTCATCAACCAAGCCGTCCAGGGGGATTTTGGGCGCTCTATTCATTTTCGGACCTCGGCCATGCAGGTGGTCTGGGAGCGGGTCCCGGCGACGCTGGAGCTGGCCTTCGTGTCCTTCGTGTGCGCGATCGTGGTCGCCATCCCGGCCGGCGTCGTGTCGGCGATCAGGCGGGGAAGTGTGTACGATAACATCGTGATGGGGGTGGCGCTGGTCGGACAGGCGGCGCCGACCTTCTACATCGGGATCATGCTGATCCTGGTCTGCTCGCTGCGGCTGAACCTGTTTCCGACGTCGGGCCGCGGGGGGTGGCAGAACTTGGTCCTGCCGGGGGTGACGCTGGGAGCGTTCGCCATGGCCAGCCTCGCGCGGATTACGCGGTCGGCGGTGCTAGCGATCATGCAGGCGGACTATATCCGGACGGC
>JAPLLC010000033.1:0-44421 GCA_026387775.1 Candidatus Methylomirabilota bacterium
CGAGATCGGCCTGGCGGTTCTCGCCACCACCCTGTCCCTCGTGACGGTGTTCCTTCCCGTGGCCTTCATGGGCGGCATCGTCGGCCGCTTCATGTACAGTTTCGGCCTCACCATGGCCTTCTCCATCATGGTGTCGCTGCTCGTGGCCTTCACCATCACCCCCATGCTGTCCAGTCGGTTGCTCTCGGCAGAGAAGACGGCCGGCCATTCCTCGAAGGACGCGTGGTTCTTCCGGATCCTCGACACCGGCTACACCCGGCTCCTCACCTGGGCCATGGCTCACCGCTGGGTGATCGTAACAGCCTCGCTGCTTGCCTTGGCGGCAATCGTGCCCCTCTTCATGGCGGTCGGGAAGGACTTCCTCCCCAAGAACGATCAGTCGCAGTTCGAGGTGACCGTGCGCACCCCCGAGGGCACCACCCTGGAGCAGACCGAGCTGATCGCCACCCGGATCGGGCGAGAGGTGAAGAAGCTCACGGGGGTGGCCTATAGCGTCGTGTTGGTCGGCGACGACGAACGACGCACGGCGAATCTCGCCACCATCTTCGTGAAGCTGATCGACCTTCGCAACCGCAAGGAGACCCAGTTCAAAATCATGGACCGGGTGCGGGAGAACGTCCTCCCGCAGTTCGCCGGCGAGAAGTTGCGCACCAGCGTCTCCCCGGTGGCGGACATCTCGGGCGGCGGCATGAGCAACAAGGAGATCGCCTTCTATATCAGCGGCCCCGACCTCCAGAGGCTGGGAGAGTACTCCACACGCCTGACGACGGCGCTCGCCAAGGTCCCGGGCGTCGTGGACGTCGACACCAGCCTGGTCCTGGGCAAGCCGGAGATGGCGGTGAACCTGGACCGGAAGAAGGCCGCAGAGCTTGGCGTGCAGGTCGCCGATGTGGCCGACACATTGCGGGTCATGGTCGGCGGGCGCAAGATCTCCACCTACAACGAGAGCGGGGAGCAATACGAGGTCCACGCCCGGGCCGTACAGCAGTGGCGCACGACCGCCGACGGGGTGAGCCAGATGGCGGTCCCCTCGACGAAGCTGGGGGCGGTCAGCATGGACAACGTGGCCCGCTTCCAGGAGGGCGAGGGGCCCTCCCAGGTGGACCGCATCTCCCGCCGCCGTCAGGTGACCATCGGCGCCAACATACAAACGGGCTACGACCAGCAGTCCGCTCTGGACGCCCTCTGGAAGGAAGCCAAGGCCATGAACCTGGACCCGGCATATCGGGTCGGCGTGACGGGGACATCAAAGGAGATGGGCACTGCCGCCCTGAATTTCGGGCTGACCTTCCTCCTCTCCATCATCTTCATGTACCTGATCCTGGCGGCCCAGTTCGAGTCGTGGCTCCACCCCGTCACGATCCTGCTCGCCTTGCCGCTCACGGTGCCGTTCGCCCTGCTCTCCATCCTTATCTTCCACCAGTCCCTGAACATCTTCTCGGCGCTCGGCCTCCTGGTGCTGTTCGGGATCGTGAAGAAGAACTCGATCCTGCAGATCGATCACATGATCGGCCTCCGGGCCGATGGGATGCCGCGCGCCGAGGCGATCATCCAGGCCAACCGGGACCGGCTCCGCCCGATCCTGATGACCACCCTCGCCTTCGTCGCCGGGATGCTGCCGCTCCTCATCAGCAGCGGGCCGGGCTCCGGCGATAACCGTGCCATCGGCTCGGTCATCGCCGGCGGGCAGACCCTGGCCCTCCTCCTCACGCTGCTCGCCACGCCGGTGGCCTACTCCATTTTCGACGACATCGCCCTGAAGTTCGCCCCGCGGGCGTGGCTGGCGCGAGTCTTTGCCCGCCGCCACACGATTCCAGCGGCATCCAAGGTCGACGAAGCGTAACTTGGGCGAGAACTGATTGATCGGAAGGGAGAATTGACGAAGCCGCGCCCCCGCATGGGCGCGGCTTCGTTTATGCGTGGGGTCGACCGGCTCGTTTACCCGACGAGCCCGTAGCTCGCCGGCCGATACAGGTGGCCGTAAGTGTCTTGCATCTCGGCGAGGAGATCCTCCTCCGTGGCGGGAAGGCCGGCCAGGCCTTTCGCAAGCCGATCCAGCCACTGGCCCTCCGTGTCGGCAAGGAACAGATGGCCGGCGGCGACCCCCTCCTGGAGCAGCCGGACCGCGGTCTGGCCGGCGGCGACGGTCCGGCGATAGTCGCTCTTCTCGGCCACGATGGCCTGCGCGATCTCCCACGTCGCCTCGGGGGAGAGGATCGCGGCCTGGGGGCTCAACCATCGGTCGGACGCGGTGAGCCAGTCCCGCAGGGTGCGGCCGCCGCCCTGGGCCAAGGCCTGATTCATCAGACGACAGTCGTAGGCCAAGAGCTCCGCGAAGGCCTCGGGGGCGCTCCCGGAAAGGAGTCGCACGTTCTGCACCGACTCGTTGCTCCACAGATCGCACATGGCGGCGGCGATGTTCCCCAGCGGGCTGAAGTGGGCACAGGTGGCCGACTTCCCCTCCATGGCAATGGGGGCGCCGGTGATGGCCTTCACGATCGGCCCCTCGTAGGCGCAGTCCTTGGAGGGGCCGACGGCCCCTCGCTCGAAGGCCACGAGGCTCCGCGGGGCGGTCATGGCCCGGTCGACCGCCGCCACGACCTCGGGGAGCATCCCCTGGTGGGCGAGCTGCATGGCCGTGTTGCCGAAGCCGCAGGCGGTGTCCCCGCCGGGAATCACCCCGGTCCGGGTACTGCAAATCCCCACGATCTGATCCCAGAGCCACGCCATGTCCCGGCAGGCGAGGCTGCCGAGGGCGAAGACGAGGCCCCGCACGTCCCCGAAGAGGAGCGCCTCGTCATGAACCTCTTTGCCGCCCACCGACTCGATGGAGAGGATATGGGCGCCGGCGTCGGCGCACAGCTCGAACGAGCGCTTGACCTTCTCCCACGCCTCGCCTTCGCGCAGGAGCGGGGGCCGGTCCTGGTCACGAAGATCGGTGATCGTGGCACGGAGGGCGGACTTGAGCCCATGCGCCTCGTGCGCCCGGTCCAGGTGCCGCCGCAGGAGCGCGGTGAGCTCGGCCCCCCACTCCGGCCGGTCCGTCATGGGCGGCAGCAGCTCGAATTCCAGGACGATGCCGGGCACCTTCAAGGCCACCGCCCGCGCAAGCACGCCCGTGGCGATCTCCTCGTAGTGGCCGCGCACCTCCGCCCAGGTGGCGTCGCTGATGGACATGGTGGGCAGGGTGAAGTTCACCTCGGGGAAGACCTGCCCGCCACCGATCACGAGGTCGGCGCCGCAGCGGACCGGACGAGGGGCCACCCCGAAGCCGAGGGCGTCGGCGGAGTCGAAGGCCAGGGTGGTGAAGCGCAAGGGGAAGTGCGATCGCGGCATGTCTTTTCTCCTCATTCCTTATTCCTTTCCTCTGAATCGTTGGCTTGAGGACCGCAGCACGCTGTCTCCGGGGCACACCCCAGGATCGTTCCGCCCCCCAAGACAACCTCGGAATCCTCCGCGTCATAGAACACCGCGGCCTGGCCCGGTGCGACCGCCCGCTGCGACTCGTCGAAGCAGAGACGGACCCTGCTTCCCGCCATCGAATCGACAGTCGCCGGCGTGGCGGTCTGAGCGTAGCGGACCTTTGCCAGGACGCGGATCGAACCCGCGACCGGCTCTCCCGAGATGAGATGCACGCCCCCCACCTCGACCTCGCGGGTGTACAGCTCCCAGGCGTCACCTACCACCACCTCGCATCTCGCCGCGTCCAGGGCAACCACATAGAGGGGAGAGGGATTGTTGATCCCCAGGCCTCGCCGCTGGCCGATCGTGAAGTAGGGCACTCCCGGATGGCGTCCTCGCACGGCTCCGCTCGTGTCCCGGATGATCCCCGGCCGGATCGCCTCTCCCACCCGATGCTTCAAGTATTCCCGATAGTCTCCCTCGACGAAGCAGATCTCCTGGCTCTCCTCTTTCTCCGCGACCGGAAGCCCCAGCTCGCGCGCGATCCGGCGGGTGTCCTCCTTGCGAAGGTGTCCGACCGGAAAGAGCGTGGCCGCAAGCTGCTCCTGCGTCAGCTCGTAGAGAAAGTAGCTCTGGTCTTTACGCCGATCGGCGCCCCGGCGGAGCCGATACCGTCCGGTAGCCGGATCGCGATCTACGCGGGTGTAATGGCCGGTGGCTATCCGCGCAGCTCCCCAGCCTGTCGCGCGCAGGCGGAGCGACCCAAACTTCAGCCGCGAATTGCAGGCGAGGCACGGATTGGGCGTCTCCCCCTTGAGGTAGGCATCCACGAAGGGTCGGATCACCTCGCGGTCGAACTCTGCCTCATAGTTCAGGACGTAATGGGGAATCCCCAGGTGATCGGCCACGGCCCGCGCGTCGTCCGCCGCCGCCGGGGAGCAGCAACTGTCGAACTGACGCGCCGGGTCCGCCGGCCGTCGGCTGGGCCAGACCCGCAGCGTCACCCCCACAACCCGGAACCCCTCTCGGAGCAGGAGCGCGGCCGCGACAGACGAGTCCACTCCTCCGCTCATCGCAGCGATCACCGTCTCTGCGTCGCCGGCGGAGGTACTCATTCTTCCCCTCGTTCGCGACCGGGCCGCCAGCCGCTCGCTCGGCGCATCCGCTCCACGATCGGCGGCAAGGTCTCCAGGACGCAGTCGATCTCTTCGCCTGTCGTCTCGCGCCCCAGCGAGAACCGCACGGAGCCTTGAACGCGGTCGTGCGGGAGCCCCATGGCCGTGAGCACGTGTGAAGCCTCCGGCGATCCCGAGCTGCACGCGGCGCCCGACGAGACCCCGATGCCGCAAAGATCCAGGGCCAGGATCAGCGACTCGGCCTCCGTGCCGGGAAAGGCGAGGCTACTTGTCTGCGGGAGCCGCACGGTCGGATGCCCGTTCCGCCGGACCTCGGGGATGGCGACCAAGAGCCCGGACTCCAGCCGGTCCCGAAGCTCAGCCATGCGTCCGCCGGTCTCTTCCAGGCCCTCCCGCATGAGTTCCGCGGCGCGCGCCAGACCGACCGCTCCAGCCACATTCTCCGTCCCGCCGCGACGCGAGCGCTCTTGCCACCCGCCTGTGAGAAGAGGAAGCATCTTCGTCCCATGGCGAATGTACAGAGCGCCGATGCCCTTGGGACCGCGGATCTTGTGGCCCGAGATGGAGAGGAGATCCACGTCGAGCGCCTCCACGTCCACGGGGAGCTTCCCGAAGCTCTGGATGGCGTCGGTGTGGAAGAGCACGCCCCGCTCGCGGCAGACGCGCGCCGCCTCGCGAATCGGGAACAGGACGCCGGTCTCGTTGTTCGAGTGCATCAGGCTGACCAGGATGGTATCGGCCCGAATGGCCCGACGCACGTCGTCCGGATCCAGCAGGCCGCCGGAATCGACACGGAGCCGCGTCACCTCCCAGCCCTGGCGGGCGAGATGCTCCGCGGTGTGCAGGACGGCATGATGCTCCACCGCGGAGACGATCAGATGCCGGCCGCGCTCGCGTTGAGCCTCCAGCACGCCCCGGAGGGCCAGGTTGTCGGCCTCCGTCCCGCTCCCCGTGAAGACGATGGAAGCCTGGTCTGTCGCTCCCAGCGCGCGCGCCACGGCCTGCCTTGCCGCCTCCAAAGCCTGGCGCGCCTCCCGTCCCCAGCCGTGTACCGAGCTGGGGTTGCCGAACCTCTCCGACAGGTAGGGCAGCATCGCCGCCAGGACATCGGGATGCAGCGGCGTGCTGGCGTTGTGATCCAGATAGACCTTCACAGCCTACTCGTCGCGCCGGCTCGACATCCCGGCCGAATCATGGACGACAGCGGTCACGGGGGTTCGGACGCATGATAACCACTCAAGCCTCTCGGGGCAATGCTCCAGCCGAGAAAGCGTGCCCTGCTAGACCCCGTTTTCCGGACGAGAAGTGGTGGCAGGAATCATTCCGCCCGGCTTCTGCTGCTCCAACGCCTCGACCCGCGCCGTCAGCGCGGCCAGCTTTGTCGCGATCAGGTCAGGCATTTGAGAATGGTTCAGATCCGGCGCATCCTGCGCGCTGTGCGGCTTGCTCCGCTGGACGATCTGGCCCGGGATGCCTACAACCACGGAATTCGGGGGCACGGACTTGACGACGACGGCGTTGGCCCCGATCCGGCTATCTGCGCCGATGGTGATCGCCCCCAGGATCTTGGCGCCGGCCCCCACCACCACGCGGTCCTCCAGAGCGGGGTGGCGCTTCCCCTTGTTCAGACTCGTGCCGCCAAGCGTGACCCCATGGTAGAGCGTCACCTCGGCGCCGATCTCCGCCGTCTCGCCGATCACCACACCCATCCCGTGATCGATGAAGAATCCCGGACCGATGGTAGCTCCGGGATGGATCTCGATTCCGGTGAGGGCGCGGAAGAGATGCGAGACCCAGCGGCCCAGCAGCTTCATTCCATGCGTCCACAGCCAGTGGGAGATCCGATACCCCCAGAGCGCGTGAAGCCCTGGGTAGCATACCAGGACTTCGAGAAGGCTCCGGGCCGCCGGATCGCGGCCGAAGATAGACTGTATGTCGTGACGGAACGTCCGAAACATGGCTGTCTCCTGTGAGGTCCGCCGGTCGGCCGGCGCGTGCCCACCGACCGGCGCCCTCGGTCCTTCCCCCGTGCCTAGTCCACCAAATCCGCGAAGAGCGCCGTGCTGAGGTAGCGCTCCCCGAACGAGGGAACGATCACCACGATCAGCTTCCCCGCATGCTCTTTCCGTCGCGCGACTTCAACGGCGGCCCAGATCGCGGCGCCGGAGGAGATCCCGACCAGCAGGCCCTCTTCGCGCGCCGCCCGGCGGGCCGTGGCGAAGGCGTCGTCGTTCTTCACCCGGATGATCTCGTCGTAGACTTTCGTATTGAGAATCTCCGGGACAAACCCGGCGCCGATCCCCTGGATGGGATGGGGTCCCTTGGGGCCGCCGGAGAGAACCGGCGAGGCATCCGGCTCGACCGCGATCACCCTGAACGTGGGTTTGCGGGCCTTGAGGACCTCTCCCACCCCCGTGATCGTCCCGCCCGTGCCGATGCCGGCCACGAGGATATCGATCTTCCCGTCGGTGTCCCGCCAGATCTCCTCGGCGGTCGTCTTCCGGTGGATCTCCGGGTTCGCGGGATTCTGGAACTGCTGCGGGATGAAGTAGCGAGGGTCGCTGGCGGCCAGCTCCTCGGCCCGCTTGATCGCCCCCGGCATCCCCTCGCTCCCCGGGGTCAGGATCACCTGCGCCCCGTAAGCCTTGAGCAGCACCCGGCGCTCCTTGCTCATCGTCTCCGGCATGGTGAGCACCAGCTTGTAGCCCCGGGCCGCGCAGACGAAGGCCAGAGCGATCCCGGTGTTGCCGCTGGTCGGCTCCAGGATGATCGTGTCCGGCTTGATCTTCCCCGCCTTCTCGGCGGCGTCGATCATGGAAACGCCGATGCGGTCTTTGACGCTGTGGGCGGGGTTGAAATATTCTAGTTTGGCGACCACGTCCGCCCGGGCGCCCTCAGTCAGGCGGCGCAGGCGCCCCAGCGGGGTATTGCCGATGAGTTGAGTGACGTCGTTGGCAATGCGCATTGAACAACCTCCAGCTCTCGGCGGAGGGGTTGTCCCTCTGCCGCCACAATAGGGAAGAGACCAGTCCACCTGCGGTGGATCGGCCTCCAGGTATCTGGTCGGCGGTGTGACATGCGGCCGCGCGACTCCCGCCGCGATATCTCACTCTGGTCGATATGGGTCGGGCGTGAGTGCTTGAGACTGAAATGCTACTGATGGAAGCGGTTCGCTGGTGTGTTTGCGGCTTTATCGGGCCGCCTGACCGACTGGGCCAGGGGATCGAAAGGGGAGGCTACCTACGCACTCGGCGTCCGCTCACCTCTCACGCGTGAGGCGAACCGACTCAATTCGCCCGGTTCTCCGGATAGGCGCCACTTCCTGGCGCCGGCTACAGATGCAATTCATGGAGTCCTCCGATCTCTCCCCGAGAGTCCGCATTCGACGAGGTCTCGGGGCAGGAGCTAGCACCCCACCGTGTTGCGAGCGGGGTTGCCGTGGCTTCATCGGGCCAGTCCCTCTGCCACTCTGGATGAGAAGTCGGTCTTTTCTAAGCGAGCACCGCGCTCCTGTCAAGGAGAATTCAAGGGAGGAGAAATGGTCTGCAGAATCACGATTCCCCGCAATCAGCCCGCCAGCAGAGCCTCGATTCGCTTCGCGATCTCCGTCTCGGTTCCCACGCCGTCCTGGCGCACCCTGACCACACCGCCCTTGTCGATGTAGAACGTCGCGGGGGTCGCGTCCACTCCATAGGCATCGCCGATGGCGCCGCCGGCATCCAGGCCGACCGCGTACGGCAGATGATGCGTCTTCACGAATCGCCTTGCGTCGTCTGCGTTGTCCCATATCACATTGATGCTCACCACCGCCAGTCCCTGGTCCCGGTACCGCTCGTACATCCGGACCATGACGGGCGCCTCCTGCTGGCAGTGCGGGCAATTCGACGCCCAGAAGTTCACCAGGAGGGGCTTGCCCTTCAGGCTGGCCAGACTCAGCGTCTCGCCGGTGAGCAGCCGCAATGTGAATTCCGGAGCCGGGCCCCCCACTCGTACCGCGGCGGTCTTCCCCGTGGCGGTCCTGTCGCCTCCCCGGAAGAGGAGGATCCCGGTCACCCCCGCAATCACCACCGCGGCGGCTCCGAGCCAGACCCACAATGTCCAGCGGCTCCGTGTTTGCTCCGGTGCCGTTTTCGCTTCTGCCTTCTTGAGTCGCCGCTTCCCCATCCGTGCTCCTTTCCTGTTCCCCGATGCAAGGACGATCCGGAACCTCACCACTCACATCACACGAATCGTTCCGCGGCCCGGAAACGTCACCTCTCCGATGCATGCCGCGGACGCGATCCCGTGCGCGTGCAGATCCGCCAGCAGGCGGTCGCACGCATCCGGGCGCACTGCGATCAACAACCCGCCCGACGTTTGGGCGTCGGAGAGCACCGCCTGCATGGGCGGAGTGATCTCACGCCCCCATTCGACATGGGGCGCGATGAAAGCCAGATTGTTCTCGGTCCCACCGGGCACCATGCCGGCTCGCGCCAGGTCCAAGGCCTCGGGGATGACGGGAACGGCCGCTCCCCGGACGGTCGCGTCCACGCCGCTGCCGGTCGTCATCTCCTTCAGGTGTCCCAACAGGCCGAAGCCGGTGACGTCGGTACAAGCGGACACGTCGTGCCGCAGCATACACTCCGCGGAGACTCGGTTCAGCTCCCCCATGACCGCCACCACCCGCTTCGCCAAGCCTTCACCCGCCATCTGCCGCTTGAGTGCCGTGCAGATGATCCCAACCCCCAGCGGTTTCGTCAGGATGAGCTTGTCGCCGGGGCGAGCCCGGCTGTTGGTCAGTACCCGCGCCGGATCGACGATCCCCGTCACCGCCAGGCCGTACTTGGGCTCGGTATCCTCCACCGTGTGTCCGCCGATGATGCTGATGCCCGCTTCCGCTGCCTTGTCCGAGGCGCCCCGCAAGATGCGTCGCAGCGCCTCGATCGGCAGGCGGCTGGAGGGGAACCCGACGATACTCAGAGCGAAGAGCGGCCTGCCGCCCATCGCATAGATGTCACTCAGGGCGTTGGCGGCGGCGATTGCCCCGAACTCGTAGGGATCGTCGACGATGGGGGTGAAGAAATCGACGGTATTCACGATCGCAACGGTGTCACTGATCCGATAGACGGCTGCATCGTCCGACGACTCCAGACCGACCAGCACGTTAGGATCGGTTGGGCGCGGCAGATCCGCCAGGACGCGCTCCAGTAGCTGGGGGCGCAGCTTGCACGCACAGCCCAGTCCATGCGTGTACCGGGTGAGCCGGATCTCTCCCGCCGCCGGCTCCTCCGATTCCCTCGCGCGCTCGGCCGGCAACAGCCGATGGACGGTCTCTGTGATCAGCTCGAGGCTGCGCTCGATCTCCGCCTCGGTGGTCATCCGGCCAACGGACAGCCGGAGGGTCCCCATCGCCACCTCCACGGGAAGCCGCATCGCCTCCAGCACGTGCGAGATGGTCACCTGATCCGCATGACACGCCGCACCGGCCGAGCAGGCCACCTGGTCCAGCTCGGCAAGGATCGTGTTCGCTTCGACCCCGGGGAACGACACGGAGAGCGTGTTGGGAAGCCGGCGCTCCCGGTGCCCGTTGACTCGACAGGACGGGAAGCGCGCTTCGAGCCCACCTTGCAGCCTATCGCGCAACCGCGCCAGACGCCGCCCCTCCTCCTCCAGATCCCGGGCGGCGATCTCGCAGGCCATCCCCAGCCCCACGATCGCGGCGACGTTCTCCGTCCCCGCCCGCAGGTTCCGCTCGTGCCCCGCGCCATGGATGAACTTCGGCAGCTCCACCCCGCGCCGGAGATAGAGCACGCCCACCCCTTTGGGGGCATACAGCTTGTGCCCGGCGATCGAGAGCAGATCGACACCGAGCGTATCCACGGCAACGGGGATCTTCCCCACGGCTTGCGCCGCATCCGTGTGGAGCAGGATGCCCCGCTCGTGCGCCAGGGCCGCGATCTCCGCGATCGGTTGGATCGTGCCCACCTCGTTGTTGGCCAGCATGATGGAGATCAGTACGGTGTCGGGACGCAGGGCCGCGGCCACGTCTCGGGGAGCGATGAGCCCCTCCGCATCGACGGGCACCATGGTGATCGTGAACCCCTGGCTCTCCAGATATGCACAGACCTCCAGGATGGCGGGATGCTCGATCGGCGAGGTGACGATGTGGCGGCCCCTATCGCGGAACCGCAGGGCGATCCCCTTCACGGCGGCGTTGTTGGCCTCACTCCCACCGGAGGTGAAGACGATCTCATCCGGATCGCAGCGGAGCAGCGCGGCCACCTTGCTGCGGGCCTGCTCGACCGCCTTCCGGGCCTGGACGCCATACCAGTGCGCACTGGAGGGGTTACCGAAGTGCTCCCGGATGAAGGGGAGCATGGCGTCGGCAACTTCCGGATGAATGGGGGTCGTGGCGTTGTAGTCGAGATAGATCGGTCTTTGCATATGGCCGGATCGCGACGGTTCATCCATGGTTCCTCCGCCATTGGTCGCGGAGCGTCTTGAGCCGTTTCCCCGCCTCCGCCAGCGTCTCCTCTCGCTTGGCGAAGTGGAACCGGATCAGGTGGCGCACCGGCTCCCGGAAGAAGCTGGAGCCCGGAACCGCGGCCACGCCCACCTCGCGCGCCAGCCACTCGCAGAAGCCGACGTCGTCGGCCTTGGTAAACTCCGACACGTCTACCAGAACATAGTAGGCGCCCTGGGGCGTGGTGTACGTGAGCCCCGCTTCCTCCAGCGCACCGAGGAACACGTCCCGCCTCCTGGTGTAACTCGCGAGCAGCTCCTCATAGTAGACGTCGTCGAAGTGGAGCGCGGTGACGGCGGCCTCCTGCAGCGGCGCCGCCGCCCCCACCGTCAAGAAATCATGCACCTTGCGGGCGCAGTCGATCACCGCCGGCGCGGCGATCGCGTACCCCAGCCGCCATCCGGTGATGGAGTAAGTCTTGGATAGGGAGCTCACGCTGATGGTGCGCTCGAACATCCCGGGGAGAGCGGCGAAGTAGACATGCCGGTGAGGGGCGTACACGATGTGTTCGTAGACCTCGTCCGTGATGACGAACGCGTCGAACTCCTCGGCCAGGGCGGCGATGGAGAGGAGTTCCTCCCGCGTGAACACCTTGCCGCTCGGATTCGAGGGATTGCACAGGATGATCGCCTTGGGTCGCTGGCGGAAGGCCTCCCGCAGCTCCGCGAGATCGAAGCCGAAATCGGGCGGCCGCAGCGGCACATACAGCGGCCGGGCGCCGGTGAGGATGGCGTCCGCCCCGTAGTTCTCGTAGAACGGCGAGAAGACGATGACCGCGTCGCCCGGGTTGCAGGCGGTCATCATCGCCACCATCATCGCCTCGGTGCTGCCGCAGGTCACCACCAGGTGCCGATCCGGGTCCAGAGGGAGGCCCATGAATCGGGACTGCTTGGCGGCCAGCGCCTCCCGGAAATTGGGCGCCCCCCAGGTGACGGCGTACTGATGGGGGCCCCTGCGGGCGGTGTCCGCCAGCGCCGCCACCAGCGCCGAGGGCGGATCGAAGTCCGGGAAGCCCTGGGACAGGTTGATGGCGTTGTACTGGTTCGCCACCCGCGTCATTCGGCGGATGACGGATTCGGTGAAGCTGGCAGTACGCTCGCTGGTCTGCGGCATGTCGTCCTTTACACTCCCGCTGCTCTGTTACGTATCGCTCAGATCCTTGTCACCTGAAAGACGGCGGCCTCGGCCAGGAGCGACGCCCATTGCTCGACACGGCTTGAACCGCTTAGAAAGACGCTCCGCTCGGCCCGCAGACTGAGCTGCCGCAAGGCCTCGTCGAACTGGCACAGCGTGATGGAGCGGACCCGCGGCTGGCCGGACGCCAGCGTGGTTCCACTGCCGTCTCCACAGAGCACGCGCCAGCGCGTCTTCCAGTATCCTGCGTTCTCGAACGAGATGATCGCCGACCGCCCCACGCGAGCCATCTCCTGCATGACCGACAGCGGCCGGTTCAGATACGCCAGGGTCTGGCTGATGATCACCACGTCGAACATCCCGTCGGGAAAGTCCGCCAGTCCCTCCTCGATGTTCCCGTGGCGGACCGACAGCCCCTTGGACACGCACGCCCGGACCTTGGCCTCGTCCACCTCCACGCCGCGACCCTGGACTCCCTTGCCGGCCACCAGCTCCGCCAAGAGCACCCCATCGCCGCAGCCCAGGTCCAACACCCGCGCGCCTTCCGACACCATCTGGACGATGACCTCGAGATCCGGACGCGAAGGAGTCATGCCGTCTCCTGTTTGCGGCTATCCGCCAGCCGCAGCGCGCCGCGCGCCTTGCTTCCCCATGAGAGGGGATAGACTTTCTCCTCCTCGCCAACGGTATTCGATCCATTCGCCGCCTTGGCCAGGCGGACAGCTTCGCGCTCGACCCCGGCCAGGAAGTCCCGGGCCAGCTCTCCCAGCCGCTCCACCTCCAGGAGGAAGGCGTCGTGACCGTAGTCGCTCTTGATCTCCACATAGCTGGCGTCGACCCCGTTTCTGAGCAGCGCCCGGACCAACTCCTCGGACTGCTCCGGCGGGAAGAGCCAGTCGGAGCTGTAGCTCAGGACCAGGAGCTTCGCCCGCACGTCGGAGAACGCCTCGGCGAGGTCGCCGCGGCCCAGCGACAGGTCGAAGTAGTCGATCGCCTTCGTGATATAGAGAAACGAGTTGGCGTCGAAGCGGGCCGTGAACCGGTTGCCGTGGTACTTCAGGTAGCTCTCCACCTCGAACTCAGTGGCGAAGTCGTACCCGTACCGCTCCCGCTCCTGCAAGCGGCGGCCGAACTTCTCCCGCATCGACGTCTCGCTGAGGTACGTGATGTGGCCGATCATCCGCGCAACCGCCAGTCCCGCGTTGGGCGGCTCCTTCCCATAGTAGTCGCCTTCGTTCCAGTTCGGATCCGCATAGATGGCCTGGCGGGGCACCTCATTCAGCGCGATCGACTGCGCCGACACCCGCGCTGTAGAGGCCAGGATGATCGCGCTCCGGATCCGGTCCGGGTAGGAGACGGTCCACTGCAGGGCCTGCATGCCCCCCATGCTTCCGCCGGTGGCACACAGGAGCGAGGGGATGCCCAGCGCGTCGATCAGTCGGCGCTGGGCCTCCACCATGTCCGCCACGGTGACGACCGGGAAGGACAGCCCGTACGGTCGCCCTGTCTCCGGGTTGAGCGAGGAGGGCCCGGTGCTCCCGGAGCACCCGCCGATGACGTTTGAGCAGATCACGAAGTAGCGGTCGGTGTCGAACGCCTTGCCGGGCCCGACCGCCTCGTCCCACCAGCCGGGTTTGCGGTCCTGGATCGAGTGCTGTCCGGCGACGTGGGCGTCGCCGGACAGCGCATGGCAGATCAGGATCGCATTGCTGCGGTCCTCGTTCAACGTCCCGTACGTCTCGTAGGCCAGCGTGACGGGGCAGAGATTCGCCCCGCTTTGCAGCTTGAGCTCCTGATCGAATGTGACCTGTTGCGTGTGGACGATCATCGCGTTAGCTCGCCGTCTTCCGGAGCGCCTGGTCGACGTCTGCCTTGATGTCTTCCACGTCCTCCAGTCCCACCGAGAACCGGATGTAGTCCTCCGTGACACCGGTCGCCTGCTGCTCCTCCCGGCTGAGCTGCTGGTGGGTCGTGGAGGCGGGATGGATGACCAGGCTCTTGGCATCCCCGATGTTCGCCAGGTGCGAGAGGAGCTTGACGGAATTGATGAACCGCTTGCCGGCCTCCAGTCCGCCCTTGATCCCGAAGCCCAGGATTCCGCCGAATCCCGCCTTCAGATACTTGGAGGCCAACGCATAGCTCGGATCGTCCTTCAGGCCGGGGTACGTCACCCAGCTCACCAGGGGGTGGGCCTTGAGGTACTGTGCAAGCGCCAGCGCGTTCAGCGAATGCTGCTTCTGGCGCAGCGGCAGCGTCTCCAGCCCCTGCAGGAACAGGAAGGAGTTGAAGGGGCTCAGCGCCGGCCCCAAGTCCCGCAAGAGACTGACCCGGACCTTGAGGATGAAGGCGACGTTGCCCATCCCCGGCACGTTGCTCAGGGCATCCCAGTAGACCAGACCGTGGTAACTCGGGTCGGGCTCGGTGAACTCGGGAAACTTGCCGTTGTTCCACTGGAACTTGCCCGCGTCCACGATCACGCCCCCGATGGAGGTGCCGTGGCCGCCGATATACTTGGTGGCCGAGGTGGCCAGGATGTCCGCCCCGTAGTCGAAGGGGCGCACCAGCCCGACCCCCACGGTGTTGTCCACCACCAGCGGAATCCCCGCGTCATGCGCGATCTTGGCGATCGCCTCGAAGTCCGGCACGTCCAGCTTGGGGTTCCCGATGGTCTCAATGTAGATGGCGCGCGTCTTCGGCGTGATGGCGCGCTTGAATGCCTCCGGGCTGCGGGAGTCCACGAAGGTCGCCGAGCGGCCCAGCTTGGGGAAGGTGTAATGGAAGAGCTGGTAGGTGCCGCCATAGAGATTATTGGCCGAGACGATCTCGTCCCCCAGCCGCGTGATGGCCAGCAGCGCCAGCGAGATGGCCGACTGGCCCGAGGCGACCGCCAGCGCACCGGTCCCGCCCTCAAGTGCGGCGACGCGCTTCTCGAAGACGTCCGTCGTCGGGTTCATCAGCCGCGTGTAGATATTGCCGAACTCCTTCAGCGCGAACAGGTTGGCCGCGTGCTCCGTGCTCTTGAAGACGTAGGACGTGGTCTGGTAGATGGGCACGGCCCGTGCGCCGGTCGTCGGATCTGCTATCTGTCCCGCATGCAATGCCAGCGTGCTCAATCCTTGCGTTGCCATTCCGGTATCTCCTTGTCCCCTGATCTCATTCCGTGAAGCCGGGGGCCAACCCGCTTTCGCAGATTGGCCCCCAGGTGCCTGGTCAACTTGCTCGAGAAAGGCTCGTGTTAGATCAGACGGAGTAATCCATCTCCTCGATAGGCGCCATCGTGTGGCGCCTAGGCATCGCCATCATCTCGCTCTCCCCTCTCCGCCCAAACAAAAAACCCCTCCTCATCACTCTGGATGAGAAGGGGTTCAAGCGGAGCTGTCCCCCTCTCATCTCTCCCCGACCACTCGCGCTGTGCTTCACAGCCGAGCCGTCTTGCCGGGGCAGGAGTTAGCACCCCGCTGCGTTAGAAGCGGGGTTGCCGTGGCGTCGTAGGGCCAGTCCCTCTGCCACTCTGGATGAGAAGTCTGCCTTTTCTAAACTAGCACTACGCTTCTGTCAAGAATAAATCTTCGCGGGACGCCCAGAGAGAAGTCTTGCTCACCGAATCCGTCCCGTGGCCTTGAGCCACATGGCCTGTGCCGTCTGGTGATCCGCCAGGGCGGCCACCACGTTAAACCGGGCGCGGGTCAGCGTGGTCTGCGCGTCGAGGATCTCGACCTGGATGCCGCGACCGCTGGCGTATCGTTCCTGGACGATCCGGAACTGCTCCTCGGCCTGGTTCAGCCCCTTCCTGCTCGCCTCCACGTTCTTCTCCGCCGCCCGGAGCATCAGCGCCGCCTGGCTCACTTCTTTGGCCGCCTGCTGGTGGGCCTGCATCTCCAGCTCGCCGGCCTTGTCCCGCTTGGCTCGTGCCGTGCCGATGGCTCCTTCCCGCATGAAGCCGTCGAAGAGCGGGATGGTCAGCACCAGGCCGGCCGAAAACCCTCCGGGCCGTTCGGACGACTCGTTCCGGTTCCAGCCTTTCTGCCAGTCGTACATCCAGGTCGCCGAGACTTCCGGCAGGTAGCGTCCGTAGGTCGCGCGCACCTCTGACTCACTGGCTTCGACCTCTTTTGCGGCCGCCTGGATGTCCGGGTGCGACGCCAGCGCCTGCTGGATGCCTTCCGCGGCCGACACGGTCACCGCCACGTACTGTAACGGCTCGGCGGGCGTGATCGCCGAGGCCAGATCCACCCCCAGTGTGGTCTTGAGCGAGATCAGGGCCAGCTCCGCCTGATTCCGCGCCATGGTGTCCATCTGGACCACGTTGGCCAGCTCTGTCTCGTCTCGGAGGACGTTGACCCGGGCAGTTCGGCCCGCGGCGAATTCTTCCTGGCTCACCCGCAGCCGCTCCTCCGTCTGCTTCAGCAGGTCCCCGGTCACCCGCGCATTCTCCTGCTCGCGCATGACGGAGATGTAATCCAATCGCGTCTGCATGGCGACCTCGACCTCGGTTCCCCGGAGCATCAGCGTCGCGGCATCGGCCCGAGCCCCCGCCGCCTTGTAGCCATAGTAGGTCCGGCCCCCCGAAAAGATGGGCCACATGGCGGTCAGGTTGAGGTCCTGGGCGTTGTTCGTGCCGAAGAATTGGTAATTCCGCGCCATGGTGTCGCCGGCCGAGGCGTAGATGTTCGGCGTCATGTTCTGCTTGACGAGGTAGCCGTTGGCCGAGGCCTGCGGGAAGAAGCCCGAGGCGGCCTCGCGGCGCATCGACGTCATGACTCGCTCGTCCGCCGCCGATGCCTTGACCTTGCGGCTGTGCTGGAGCGCCAAGTCCACGGCTTGCTGCATGTTGAGCGGACCAGAGATTTGCGGAAGCGCCTCGCCCGCGCCGGCTAGCAGAGGGAAGACAGCCAGCGATACGACCACCAGACCCAGGGCCAGCGCGAGGTGCTGCCACAAAACCCAGGACCAGCGCGAGGTGCTGCCGTCGCTTGAGGTATCGGTTGTCGTAATGGATTCGCATGATCTCACCCGTCACGGTTGACATGATTCTCTCACTTTGCCTCGAGCGCGAACTTCGCCGACGTCGCTCCCCCCTGCGGCCGGGTGGCGTTGACCTCGACCGTCCAGGCTCCGGCCATGCCCAGCTTGGCCGTCAATTCGTAGACGCCAGGCTCCTTTGCGGCACGGGCCGTCGTCTTGGGGACGGTCATGCCCGGCATGCCGATATTCACCTCGACCTTGGCATCGGACACCGGTGTCCCCGCGGCATCCTTCACCTCAAAGCGCAGCTTGGCGTTTCCCGACGACAGGGTTACCGGGTTGCTTGTCAGCGCAATCTGCAGCTTCCCCGCAGATGCCGCGGCTCCGCCGGCCTGAGCCGTCTTCGCTGGCACCCCATGACCCGGCATGTCCTTCATTCCCGTCGCCTGGTCGGATCCCTTCTCCGGCTCTATGCTCTCCGCGGGGGCCGCCGCCGTCATGGTGGACGTGTCGGTGACCCGGGCCCCCCTCCCCTCCCGTGAGACCCTTCGCGATTTCCACGCGGTCCGGACCCTCCAGACCGGTGAGCACCTCGCGGGGCTCCACTCGGTCCTCGCCCTTGAGCGTCCAGACCGTCGCCTTCCCACCCAAACGGGCCACGGCGCTGCTCGGAACCGTCAGAGCATCCTTCTGCTCGCCGGTCGTGAACTGCATCTGGACGTATTGCCCAGCCACCAGCCGACGGCCGGGATTGTCAACCAAGGCCTCCACGACCGCCGTGCGCGCGCCCGGATCGACATAGGGAAAGACCGAGGTGACCCGGGCTGTGATCGGCGACGCGTCGCTACTCGTCGTCGCCACCGTGACCGGCGACCCCGGCTTGATGGAGGCCAGGTCCTTCTCTCCCACATTCGCCTGGAGGCGCACCCGATCCACCTGGGTGGTCTTCAGGATGGCCATGCCGGGCTGCACGAGCACGCCGGGCGCCACGAGCCGCTTGACCACGTAGCCGGTGCTGGGCGCCTGGATGTCCACATACCCCCGGACCACTTGCGCTGTACGGAGCTGCGCCTGGCCCAAGGCGACCATGGCGTCCATCGCCTCCAGCTTCTTGCGGTCGGACGCCTCCATGGCACGCATCTGCTCGACCTTTGCCCGGGCCGCCTCGACCTTGGCCGTCGCCGAGACCGCCATGGAGCGAGAACTCTCGGCATCCTGCTGGCTGATGGCTCCCTTCGCAAAGAGCCGCTCGTCCCGGGCGGCCACCGTCTGCTGGAAGCCGGTCTCGGCCTCGGCCATCGCCAGCTCCTTCTGCATCTGGGCGATCCCATAGCGCGCGGCGGAAAGCTCCGCCTCCATCTGGGTTCGGTTGGCCTGGGCGGTGGCCAGCATTGCCTCCGCCTCCCGGACCTTGGAGGTCAGCTCCACATCATCGAGCCGCGCCACGACCTGGCCCTTCTCGACCCGGTCCCCGGGATACACCGACATCTCCAGGATCCGCCCGGTCACGCGAGGGTAGATCTCCTCTTCGTTGTAGGGCACCACGCTCCCCGCATAGGTGGCCGTGCCCCGGATCGTCTGCCGCTCCACGGATGCCAGGACCACCGGAAATGGCGTGTTTCCAGACGCGACTCGCGTGTTCATGTCCATGCTGGCCCGCCCGGAATTGGCGTGGTAGGCCCACGCGCCAGCCACGAGCACGATCACGAGCGCCATAACCTTCTTCAACAGTTTCATCGTATGCCTCCCCCCGCTGATGCGAGGTGTTCGAAAGGTATCGGATTCGGGTACTCACGCAGCCGTCTCCTGCCCATGTTTGAAGAGCCGTCGGCTCAGCTTCCGAACCAGAGCGGCGAGGTCGTCGGTATAGGTGTGCAGCACCGGCACCACGAAGAGCGCGAGCACGGTTCCAATCGTGAGCCCGCCGATGGTCACGGTCGCCAGCGGGGCATAGGCATCGATCCCGGTCCGTGGGAAGAACGCGACGGGGATCAGCACGACAATGCTGATGAGCGAGGTCATGACGATGGGCCGCAGCCGGATGGGACCGGCGGTCAGGATGGCCTCATCGCGGTCCATTCCCTCGCGTCGGAGGCGCAGGACCAGGTCGATCATCAGGACCGCGACCGTCATCATCATGCCGGTCAGGATCACGACGGCCAAAATGGAGACGGTGGAGAATGTCTGCCCGGCGAGGAGCAGTCCCCCCAGAATACCCGTCAGCAGCAGCGACAGCGACAGGATCATGTTGAACGGCTCGATCAGGCTCCGGAACTGGGCCACCAGGAGCAGGAACATGAAAATCACGGCCAGGTAGAGCCCCCGCATGAGACGGCCGAAGGAGTCCTCCATCTGAGTCATGTCGCCTCGCAGCTCCACCCCATACCCCGGCGGGAAGTCGAGCTTCATCTGCGCCGCCATGAGGAGGTCCATCGAGAGATCCATGCTGGGCGGTCCGCCCTTGCGGTAGAAGCCGAGCACGGACACGACCCGGCGGAAGTTGTCGTGCTCGATGAGCGTCGGCCCCTGGCGCTCCTCGATCCGGGCGACCGAGGACAGGGGGACAATCTCCCCTTTCTTGCCCACGATCTTCACCTGCTCCAGATCCGTGCGGTCGCGGCGCTGGTCCCCCTTGTAGCGCACGAGGATCGTGAACTGCCGCTTGTTGTCCAGCCGGTAGAACTCGTTCGTGAGCCCGCCCTTCAGCGCGTAATAGGCCTGGTCGGCCACGTCGCTCACCGTCAGGCCCAGTTCTTGGGAGCGGGCCTGGTTCACCACCACGTGGAACTGCGGCAGACTATTGGACCAGGAGGTGGAGACTTGAGAGAAGCCGGGAATGTCCTCCGCCAGCTTTTTCGCCCGCTCCCCGATTTCGGCCACTTTGCCCAGGTCCGGCCCGAAGAAGATCACCTGGATGGGCGCGGCGCTGGACGCCATGACGTCTGCCCCCATCTCCTTGATCACCAGGCGCCGGATACCGGGGATCGACCGTGTCGCCTCGCTCTGGACGTCGTCGATTACCTGCCAGATGTCGCGCTTGCGCTTGGAGGAGTCCACCAGGGTCAGCATCATGAAGGCCGAGCTCACCGACCCCATGCTGTAGCCGGTGAAGTACGTCCCGCCCGGCTCGAAGCCGACTTCCGAGGAGACCTTCACGATCTCGGGCTGCTTCAACAGGAGCTTCTCCACCTGGGCGGCAATTTCATCCGTGCGTGCGAAGGATGTCCCCGGTGCCGCTTCGAGCTGCACGAACGCCTGCGAGACATCTGCCAAGGGCATCATCTCGCTGCCGATCTTGGGATAGAGCCCGATCCCAACCAGGATCGTGGCAATCGCGCCGGCCAGAACCAGGAAGCGATTGCGAATCGCCCAGGCCAGCCCGCCGCGGTACCGGGTCTCGGCCCGCTCCAGAAAGCGCTGCGACGGGTCCAGGAGCCACCGGTTGAGCCATCCGCGTTCCTGCTCCGATTCCGCGTGCGGTTTGAACAGATTGGCCGCCAGGACCGCCGTGAGTGTGAACGACACCAGGGCCGAGGACAGGAGCGCCAGGATGATGGCCCAGACGATCCCTTCAAACATGAACTGGACGACCCCGCCGGAAAACGCCAGCGGGAGGAGCGCCACGCAGAGCATGAAGGTGATGGCCAGGACGGCCAGCCGGACTTCGCTGATGCCGTCCACGGCGGCCTCTTTGGGCGATTTGCCCATCCGCAGATGCCGCTCGATGGAGTGGATGTCGATGATCGAGTCGTCCACCAGACGGCCGATCGAGAGCAGGAGTCCGATCAGTGTGGAGCTGTTCAGTGTCATGCCGAACGGCACCATGGCCAGGAGGGCCATGCCGATGGAGACCGGGATGGTGATGACCGAGATGAGCGTGCCGCGCACGTTCCCCAGAAAGAAGAGGACCACCAGTCCGGTGAGAAGGACGGCGATCACCAGCTCTTCGAGCATGTTGTCCATCAGGAAGCCGACGAACGTGGAATTATCGTAGGCCGTGTCGAACTTCAGGCGCGGGAAGTCCTCCTGGATCTCTTTCAGCTTGGCCCGCACCCCCTCGATCACCTTGACCGAGCTGGCGTCGGGCTGCTGGACGATGGACAGTTCCACCGCCTGCTTGCCGTTCAGCCGGTACAGGCTTCGCTGCTCGCGGGCGGCATTCATGACTTGCGCGACGTCCCGCAGGTAGATCGTCCGACCGTCCATGTTGCCGATCGGGTAGTTGGCCACCTCTTCCGGCGTGCGCGCCCGGAAATCGCTGCGGACGAGGAACTCGCGATCGCCATAGGTGAGCGTTCCGGCCGGCCGCGACTGGTTCTGCATATCCAGCATGTTCTTGAGGTCGAGGAGGCTCATCTTGTAGGCCGCCAAGCGATCCCGATCGACCACCACCTGGAGCTGCAGCTTGTCCCCGCCGAACGGCACGATCGAATAGACGTCCCTGACCGCCTTCAGACGATTGACAACCTCGTTTTCCACCAAGGTTCGCAGCTGGACCGAATCGTATCCCTCGCCGGTCACGGCCAGGGACAACACCGGAATGTTCAGCGGATCAATGGCGAGCACCCAGGAAGGCTTCAGAGTGGCGCCGGTCATGGGGAGGGCGGCCTGGACCACGTTCATGAGGGACTGCACGTCGAACAGGGCCTTCTTCATGTCCGTGCCGTACCAGAACTCGACGCTGACGATCGAGAAGCCCTCCTGCGAGGTGGAGCGGACAAAGTGGATGTTCTTCAGGTCCACCATCCGCTCCTCGATCGGCTTGGAAAAATAGATCTCCATCTCCTCGGCGGAAAGGCCGGGCATCATCGAGACGATGCCGACAATCGGGCTCTCCACGTACGGCATCATCCGCCGCGGCGTCTGGAAGAAGATCGCCAGGACGGCGAGCAGCGCCACGCCCAGATAGAACGCGAGGACCGTGTACGGATGCTCGATCGACCAGCGGCTGATGTTGCCGCGAGCCTGGGACACCGCCTCCGCGGCGTCTGTCAGCTTGGCCTTCAGGGTGTTATCGCTCAAGGCACGCCCCCTGGACCGTGATCCCGCTGCAGACCAGCGGGTCCGATCCTCCATACGGATCCCCGACCACTTCCACAGCCCCGTGGAGATCGCTCATCGTCCGATGCGGGAAGCGCCCGCTTCTTCGCGATCAATAGCGGAGCGCGCGTCTCCTGACCATCGCAGGAGACTCCGAAAGCAACCCCATCCCGAACAGGCGACATCCCGCTAGTGGCAACACCGACCGGACTTCGGAGGGGTTTCGGACGACTTCTCGCCTCCCGGAGGTTGCGCGCCGAGGCCTTTGGGGCTGGGGTTCGAGCCCTGGCGGTGCCCGCCGCAGCAGCAGCCCATCCCGAACCAGTGCATGCCGATCATGATCACCGCCAGCACGATCCAGAGCCCATAACTGCTCAGGAACTCCATCATCGCTGCTCCTCTTTCTCCGCGCGCCGACTGCCGCACGTTACTGCCCGTCGCGGCCCGAGCGACCAGGAGATCCGCGATCCGCGAGTCGGGGCACGCCTGTCTACCCAAGAGAGCCTGATGGTTACGGCAACATCCCTCGGACCAAGGACTTGGCCAGAACCGCGCGCAGCTCCTTCGCCAACTCCAGATTCGGAATCACGCGGAGAATCACGCGGACGACGAAACCACACTCCCGACACCGTTAGTACTGAAACACCCACCGCTCGTCCTCCTGGGACGAGCCGATCTCCTCCATGGTGACTCACGCCCAACCCCGACACCGATTGCTTCGGCTACTGAGCGGGCGGCGGCGCATTTCGCTGGGTCATGATCTTGGCGCAGGTGTCGGTCATTTGCTTGGCTTGCTCGACCGTGATGCCGTGCTGCTGGGCGAACTGATCGAGTTGCTCCTGAGAAAGGGGCTGTCCCGACATCATGCTGCCCATGACGCCCATCATCCCGCCCTGCATCATCCCCATGCCGTGCCCCTGGCCTGGCCCCATCATCCCACCATGCATCCCGGCTCCTGCCGACTGCGCCAGCGCGTAACCTGCGAAGCCAACCCCCAGCAGAACCGTTACCGCAACAACGGCCTTCTTCATGTCTCTTACCTCCTCGACTTCGAGTGAAATAGCGTGTGCCTAAGAAGAGAGGCAAGACGGGTGCCAATGTCTGGGAGGGATTCTGAGGAGCCTCCGCTTCGCTAACGCATTGATTCTCTGGGACACCTGGAGGCGGAAAAGCCTGCCCGAGAGTTGCCGCTCGACAATTCGTCAAACGCTGCTCGATTGGCCAAGGCGGCGTTGGACATTTTGTCAAGCACTGCGGAGAGGGGGGGAGGGGGAGATTCAGCTGGCGCGGGCCCGATGCCAGACGAACGTATAGACGGCAACGTTCACCCCGACCACCAGGATTCCTAGCACCATCTGCACGCCGGGCGTGAGCCCCTGCGGGTAGAGCAGTGAGAGAATGTAGTGCTCGATGAATCCGCCTGAATAGCCAACCTGTCCGGCTTGAACCCGCAACGCCTGCTCCCAGGGGGTCAGGGGGCAGATCCAGCCGGTGAACTCGATGAGGGCGCCCCACGCCGCCGCCGGAAGATGGATCCAGCGAAGCCAGGGACACCAGAGAACGAGGAGCCCCCCTGCCACCACGAAGACAACGAAGGCCAGGTGGACAAGAACGAGGCAGTCGGCCAAGACGCGGTAGAGCATAACAACGCTCGAGTTCCGGTTTCCGGACACCCGTTGCGCGCCGGGCTCGCGAGGGTGCTCTGGGTCATTCAGTCGCCGGCGGCTCCGCCTCACCCTTCATGCGGCGATAGATCGTCCGCGTGGCGATACCGAGGAGCTTTGCGGCGATCGTCTTGTCACCCCTGGTGTAACGCAATGTCTCCTCGATCAAGCGGTCCTCGACCTCTTCGAGCGGCGTGCCGATCGAGATCACCAGATGGCGCGCGGCCTGCTCGCTGCCCGTGAGCGTCTCGGGAAGATCGGCGGGTGTGATCAGGGGAGAGCGCGTCAAGACCACGGCCCGCTCGACCACGTTTTCCAGCTCGCGCACATGCCCCGGCCAGGCGTAGGTCTGCAAGACATCAAGCGCCTCCTCGGTGAATCCGGCGATGACCTTCGCGTTCTTGGCGGCAAAGCGTCGGAGGAAGTGGTGAGCCAGAAGCGAGATGTCCTCCTGCCGCTCGCGCAGCGGCGGGAGGGGGATCGCGATCACGTTCAACCGGTAGAAGAGGTCCTCCCGGAATCGCTTCTCGCGGACCAGGGCGTCAAGATCCGCGTTGGTTGCCGCCACCAGCCGGACGTCCACCTTGATCGTGTGCGTCCCGCCCAGCCGCTCGAACTCCCCTTCCTGCAAGACGCGCAGGAGCTTCGCCTGCATTGCCGGGGTCAGCTCGCCGATCTCATCCAGGAAGAGGGTCCCGCCGTCCGCCAGCTCGAACCGCCCCTCCTTGCGCGCCACCGCCCCGGTGAAGGCTCCCCGCTCGTAGCCGAACAACTCCGACTCCAGGAGCGTCTCCGGGAGGGCGGCACAGCTCACCTTGATGAGGGACCGATCGCGCCGGGGGCTCCCATGATGGATGGCGCCGGCGATCAACTCCTTGCCCGTCCCGCTCTCCCCCTGGATCAGGACGGTGACCCTGCTTGGCGCCACCTGTCCGACCAGCTCCAGCGTCCTGATCATGGCAGGACTGGCGCCGATGATGCGCCCGCTGCCTTGCAGTTCGTCCAGGCGTGCCTGAAGTCGGCGGTTCTGCAGCGCCAGCGTCTGCTTCTCGGCGGCCCGCCGGATCGTCTGCTCGAGCTGGACGCGCTTGAACGGCTTGGTGATGAAGTCGTAAGCTCCCTCCTTCATCGCCTCGACCGCATCCTCCACGGTCCCGTGGCCGGTGATGACGATCACCTCCACGTCCGGGGCGAGAGTCTTGGCCGCACGCAGCAGCTCTTGCCCGCTCACCTTCGGCATCTGCAGGTCGGCCAGGATGATATGCACTCCCCCCTCGCGCAGCCGGTCGAGCCCGGCTTGCCCGTCCTCGGCCAGGAGCACGTCAAACCCCAGCTTCTTCAGTGTCCGGGCCAGCGCCTCTCGGATGGCCGGGTCGTCGTCGACCACCAGGACGCGGATGTCGGGGGCAGATGGGGTCATCGTGCGGCTCCTGGCTCGGCGACAGGTAGGTGGAGGCGAAACAGGCTGCCCCCCGCGGGCGCGCGCTCGCAGGTGAGCGTGCCACCGTGATCTTCCGCCATCTGGCGGGCGATCGCCAGCCCCAGCCCCGTGCCTTTGTCCTTGGTGCTGAAGAAGGGCTCGAAGATCCGCTCCCGCTCCTCCGCAGGCACGCCGGGTCCGGAGTCGGTCACGACAACCTCGATGGATGGGGCCGATCGGTGGGGAGCATCTGGCGTCTGGACGGGTTGGCCCATTGCCCCGGTGACGACGCCGACGGCAATCGTGAGACTGCCGCCGTCGGGCATGGCATCGGCCCCATTCCGGAAAAGGTTGAGGAGCAGTTGCCGGATCTGGCCCGGGTCCAGGCGAAGCGACGGAAGATCGGGAGGAAGGCTCGTTGTGATGTACACCCCCCGCCCTTCCAGCTCCGGGCGGATGAATGCGATCAGATCCTCGATCAGCGCCCCGAGTGCCACGATCTCCAGCTTCGGCTTCGGCAGCCGCGCGAAGCGCAGGTACTCCTCGGTGACCGCGCTCAGCACGTCGATCTGAGACCGCATCGCCTTCAGGAGGCCCGCAGCCTCGGCCCGCCGCTCCGGGGGCAGACCCGCCAGCTCGTCCTCCAAGAGCTCGACGTTCAGGCTGATGGCGCTGAGGGGGTTCCGCACCTCGTGCGACACCTTGGCCGACATCTGGCCGATGGTCGCCAGGCGCTCCGCCTGCACCAGCCGATGCTGGGCCATCTGCAGCGCCTGGTAGGCTGCCTCCAGCCGCCCTTGGTTCTCTTGCAGCTCCGCATTCAGCCGCTCCCCCTCGTCCCGCGCGCTCCGCTCCCGCCGGCTCAGGTAGCCGAGCGAGCCCCCCAGCAGGAAGAAGGTGGCGATCCGGACCAGCGCGTGCTGGCCGGCGTGCTCGGGCATTCCCGGCAGAGAGGCGAGCACATACAGCAGCCCGCCGCCAGCCGCCGACAGTATGCCCGGCCCCGGCCCGCCATGTGCCGCGGCGAGCGCGATGAGCAGGTAGAAAAGCAGGTAGAAGTGGCTCTGGATGCCCCCGCTGAGCCAGACGAAGCAGGCAACGAAGACCAGGTCGAGGCCAATACTGACTTGAAGGGTGAGCCGTACACCCCGCGGCCATCCCCAGATCACGGCAAAGAGGCCGGCCTTGTAGAGGATGAACGCCCAGGCCAGGGCCCGGAGCTGCGCGGCATGTTCGGGTGGGTGGGGGACGAGGAAAAGCGCGATCACGCCCCCGATCATCGCCAGGGCGCGGAGAATCAGGAAGCTCCACTCCTCGGTCACCCGGGACCGAATGACCGCCGCCCCCATACGCCCTCCACCCAGCAGGCTGCTAAAGACCCGCCTTCGCCCAGGCTGCTCAAAAGGGCCCAGATGCAAGGCGGCGCGCGAGGGGCCGAGTGAGGCGTACACTGGGTACGCCGCAGCGAGCACCCGAGCAAGCCAACGCAGCAGATGGGCCTTTTTCAGCAGCCTGCTAGACTGTTGTGTTGACCACCCCGTCGGTCTTGAGCTTCGCGATCTGCTCCGCCGAGTAGCCGAGGAGGTCGCGCAGCACCTCGTCGGTGTGCTGACCCAGCATCGGGGCCGGGGCGTACACTTCTCCCGGGGTCTCGGACAGCTTGAAGGGCGAGGCGGAGATCTGCATCTTCCCGACCACCGGCTGGTCGACCTCCACCAGCATCTGGCGATGCTCGATGTGGGCGTCCTCGCAGATCTGCTTCAGGTTGTTGATCGGCGAATAGGGGATGCGCTCCTTCTCGAAGATCTCGCACCACTCCGCCGCCGTCTTCTTGGCCATCTCTTTTTCCAGGATCGCCACCATCGTCTTGCGGTGGTCGCAGCGCAGCGGGTTGGTCTTGAACTCCGGGTGCTCGACCAGATCCTCGCGCCCCAGGATCTTGCAGTACTGCGCCCACAGCTTGTCGTTCCCGATGGCGGCGATCACCCACTGGCCGTCCTTTCCCTGGAAGCCCTGGAACGGCGCGATGGAGGGATGGGCGCCACCCAGCGGACCGGCGATCTCCCCCGTGTTCACGTATCGCGCCACGGCGTTTTCCAGGACGGAGAAGAGGCTGTCCACCATGGCGATGTCGACGCACTGCCCCCGGCCGCTCCGCTCTCGATAGCGGAGCGCAGCCAGGATGCCGATGGCCCCCTGCATGCCCGCGATGATGTCCCCGACCGAGGAGCCGACCCGACACGGCGGGCCCCCCTCGGGGCCGGTGATGCTCATCAGGCCGCTGTACGCCTGGGCCACCATATCGTAGGCGGGGCGGCTGCCGTACTGTGGCAGCGTGTCGTGGCCGAAGCCGCAGATCGAGCAGTAGATGGCGCGGGGGTTGATCTTCTGCACGTCCTCCCAGCCGAATCCCAGCTTCTGCATGGTGTCCGGCCGGAAGTTCTCCAGCACGACGTCGGAGACCCGGATCAGGTCGCGCAGGATCTTCTTGCCCTCCGCGGCCTTCAGGTTCAGGACGATGCTCTTCTTGTTGCGGTTCAGGCTGATGAAATAACCGCTCCGGTTCTTGTCGTGACCACCGACGAAGGGACCGAACTCGCGGGAATCGTCCCCCTGCTCCGGCTCGATGTGGATCACCTCGGCGCCCAGATCCGCCAGGATCATGCTGGTGGTGGGAGCCGCCAGCACGTGGCTCAGATCGGCGACACGGATACCTTCCAGGGCTCTCGGCATGGGATCATCCTCCAGTGTTCGATTCCCGTCAGCGCCCACACGGAAGGCTGGGGGCACCGTCTCCTCTTGGCCACGATGGCCGCACAGCGGCAGGCACCGCACAACGCGGATTCAATGATGCACCGTCCTCTCCGCGCGGTCAACAGGTACCGCGTCCCCGCACGGAAATTGTCTGCTCTCACGAAGTTGCAAGATGCGTGTCTGTGCAGGCTGCTCAAGAGCCCGCTTTCGCCCAGGCTGCTCAAAAAGGCCCAGATGCAAGGCGGCGCGCGTAAGGCGGGGTACCCAGCCGCCGGCTGGGTCCCCGCAGATGGGCCTTTTTCAGCAGCCTGCGGGGGCGCCCCCCCGCTCCTCCGGCGACCCGGGCCGGCCCAGGGTCAGCGCCGCCAGGACCGTGACGGCGACAAAGAGGAGACCCGTGGCCAGGAACGCCGCGCGCAGCGAGAACCAGACGGCGCAGGCGGCCCCCAGGAGAGGCGCCAGCGTCCGCCCCACGGAGGTGACCGAGTTGTCGATGCCGTACACGCACCCCTCGTCCCCGCTCTGCGAGTTGCGCGCCAGCAGGGCGGAGAGGGAGGGGATCAGCCCCCCGACGCTACCACCCGCCAGGGCCTGAAGCGCCAAGAGCTGCCAGACGTCCGTCACCCAGGCCTGGGGCAGATAAGACAGCGTGGCCGCGACCCCGCACCAGAAGATCACCCGACCATGACCGATCCGATCTCCCAGCCGCCCGAGGGAGACCGCGGTGGCGGTGCTGACCACCGACGAGATCCCCACGATCAGTCCGGTGAGGCTGGCCGTCCGGGTGGTGCCCGGCACCAGCATCGCCACGAAGAGGGGCAACAGCGGCTCCATCGTAGCCCGCCCGGTCGCCACCAGAAAGCGCAGGCCGAGTGCCCAGTCCAGTTGCGGGTTCGAGAGCACGCGCTGCCAGTCCCGCAGAAACCCTGCACCGGCCGCCCCCCGCTGCTTCGTACGCACGAAGGGATCCTGCACCCCCAACCAGACGCTCACGCCGGACAGCAGCAGGATCGCCGAGGTGATCGCGAACGTGACCCGGAAACCGACCAGATCCGCCAGGACGCCACCCAGCAAGGGACCGGCCGAGACCCCGCTCCACAGCCCCACCTGCAAGAGCCCCATGGCGTACCCGGTCCGCTCCCGGGGGGCCACCGACGCCACCAGGGCGTTCGACGCGGCAATGACTCCGGTCAGGAGACCCTGGACCGCCCGCAGGGCCACGAGCTGCTCTGCACTGGTCACGAACCCCATCAAGAGGATCACCACCGCGCCGCCCACCGTGGCCCGCATCACCATCAGCTTACGGCCGAACCGATCGGCGACGACTCCCCAGAAGGGAGAGGCGATCGCCATCGTGAACGCCTGGACCGAGAAGACCAGGCCCGACAATACCTCGATGCTCCAACTGGAGGGAGAACTGAGCTGCTTGACGTACAGAGGCAGGAACGGAAAAATGATGGAGAAGGCCAGGGCAGAGGTAAACTGCACACCGACCATCAGGGCCAGGGTCCGTTGCCAGGAGGGCATCTTGGGTGAATGCTCCGCGCCGTCAGAAGTCGGTGGGTGACAAGAGTGCGAGTGTCCCCTCTCACGTGCGACGGTCTACGCGTTCGGTCGCACTCCAGCGGGCGACCAGTTGTTGCTAGGCGGCGAATGTGAACCGGGTTCCCACGGCACTGAAAACGAACTGGTCTGGCATGTCTTTGGCGAAGGCCTGGATCGCCTGGAATCCGGTGCAATGTGTCGGAACAATGTAGCTCGGGCCGATTGCCTTGATGTCGGTAACGGTGCGCTGGATTACTTCCGGTCGAGTCCCCGTGAGATGGAAACCGCCGACAACGGCGTGGACTCGGTTTATCCCGGTAATCTTTTGCGCTTGTTTCACCGCGTTGACGATTCCTCGGTGCGCGCACCCGGAGAGGACGACCAAGCCTCCTCCCTTCAGGTTCAGCACGACGGCGCGCTCGCCGGGGAAGACGCCCTGCACGAACTGATCGCCGCGCTTGAGCACCAAGCGGGGCGCGACCTTTTCGTATTCGGTCACCATGTCAATATTGCCAGAAAAGAAGGCCCCGGGAACCAGCGCGGTCGGCTCCTTCGTCTCGACGATCCGGACGCATCCGAGCGCTTCCAGTCCAGTAAGGTTCACGTTCAACAGGTCCATGTTTCGCAACACGCCATGCGTATCGGTCCCGTATCGATAGCACGCCATAGTGAAGAGGCTGAGGACCCGATGCGCCTGTCAGGGCTATCCGGACTCGATCCCGAGGCGCCCTACTTCTTGATGCGCCCCAGTTCCTTCATGATCACCTCGTATTCGACCATCTTCTTCTTCACCAGGGCCAGGGAAGCCTCGGGACCCATGAATTCGGTCTTGAAGCCGTTCTGGTCCATCTTCTTCTTGACATCCGGATCCTTCATGACCTTGTCGAAGGCGTCGGCGAGGACCTTGACGACCTCATCCGGCGTTCCCGGAGGAGCGGCCACGCCCCGGTAGGCCCCCTCCACGATGTCATATCCCTGCTCCTTGAAGGTCGGCACGTCGGATAGGACGTCCATCCGGGACTCCGAGGCGATGGCCAGGGCGCGGAACTTGCCCTTATACTGTGTTCCCATGGTGGAGTAGGCCATCAGGGCGGTCACATGGCTCCCCAGGAGGGCCGGGATGGCGGACCCGGTTCCACTGAAGGGGACATAGGTCAACTGGATGCCGGCGGCCTTGTTGAGCATCGTGGTCCCGAGATCGTTCGCCGACGAGGTGCCGCTGCCCCCCGCGGTCACGGCGCCCGGATTCTTCTTAGCGTACTCGACGAAGTCCTTGAGGGTCTTGTAGGGGCTGTCATTTCTGACGAGGAGGAGATTCGGCGTGCTCTCGAACATGTAGATGTTCTTGAGGTCCAGTGTCTTGTACCCGGGATTGCCCATCTCGAGGGGCTGGAGGGCGATGTGGGGCAGGTTGTGGCCGGCGATGGTGTAGCCGTCGGGCTTGGCCGTGACCAACTCCGACCAGCAGAGGGCCCCCCCGCCCCCGATCTTGTAGTTGATGTTCACGTCCTGGCCGAGGACCTTCTTCAGGGGCTGTTCCTGGAACCGGGCGGTGATGTCCGACTCTCCGCCGGGATTGAAACAGATGTTGTAGGTGATGCGCTTGGTGGGAAATCCCGCCGCCCCGGCCGCGCCGCCCCCGACCAGGGCCAGGGTGGCAAAGAGGGCGAGAAAACCGATGGCCAGTCTTTTCATGGCGTTCCTCCTGTTGTGAAACGAGTTGCCGCTCCGTGTCTCTCCGACGTCAGCATGGCCCGTGCGAGAAGGGTCATTCACTTCCTGAAAGACTCAATCCGGATCCTCCAGGGCAATCTCGGGTGCCTTGGCACGTATCTGAGCCCAGATTCCCCGCCCGATCGAGAGGAGGGCCAGCGCCATGAACACGGCCGAGATGGGCCGGGTGAAGAAGATCAGCGGCGACCCCTGCGAGATGAGGAGAGACTGCCCCAGGGCGGTCTCCAGCATCTGGGCCAGAACGCTCGCCAGGACCATGGGGGCGACGGGGAAGCCGAGTTTCCGCATGAAATAGCCGAGCACCCCGAAGAGGAGCATGACCCACACGTCGAACGGCTGAAACCGGATGCTGTAGGTTCCGATCATGGCGCATAAGACGATCATCGGCCCCAGGATATAGAAGGGGATGTTGCAGATCTTGGCCCACATCCCGACCAGGGGCAGATTGAGGACCAGAAGCATGACGTTGCCGATATACATGCTGGCGATCACCGCCCAGACGAACTGGGGATTCTGGGCGAAGAGCATCGGCCCGGGCTGGAGGCCGTACATCATGAGGCCGCCAAGGAGGATTGCCATCGAGGGCGCCGTGGGCAGTCCGAACGAGAAGAGCGGCACGAAGCCGGCGGTCGAGGTGGCGTTGTTCGCCCCTTCCGGGGCGCAGACCCCCTCGATCGCCCCCTTCCCGAACCGCTCGGGATGCTTGGAGAACCGCTTTTCGAGATCGTAGGCCACGAACGTCGTGACTGACGGGGCGCATCCGGGGAGCAGTCCCAGGAAGAAGCCGACCGCCGTGCACCGGATCATCGTCCACCTACACTGCTTGATATCGGCCCAGCAGGTCGGCAACCAGCTGGTAATCTTCATCTCGCTGATGGCGACAATCCGCTGCTCCACGTTGATCATCACTTCGCTGATCGCGAAGAGCCCCACGATCACGCTGATGAAATCCACCCCGGCATTCAGCGTCACGGTGCCGAAGGTCAGCCGGGCGGCGCCGGTCAGCGGATCCTGGCCGATCAGGGCGGCGCCGAGCCCCAGGGCCATGGAGATCAACCCCTTCAGCAGGGCACGGCCGGAGAGGCTGATCACCAGGCTGAGCCCCATGAACATCAGGGCAAAATATTCCGGCGGGCCGAAGACCACGGCAAACTCGGCCAGCATGGGGGCAAAGAAGGTCAGGGCGATCACGCTGAGCGTTCCCGCGACGAACGAGGAGATGGCGGAGATGGCCAAGGCCGGGCCTGCCCTCCCCTGCTTGGCCATCTCGTAGCCGTCGATCGCCGTCGGCACGGACGAGGCCTCGCCGGGGATATTCACTAAGATCGACGTCGTCGACCCCCCGTACATGGCGCCGTAGTAGATGGCCGCCATCATGATGATCGCCGACGTCGGGGGAAGCACCGTGGTCAGGGGCAGCAGGATCGCGATCCCGGAGACGGGCCCGATGCCGGGCAGCACCCCGACCAGCGTCCCGATGAAACAGCCGACCAGCGCCCAGAAGAGATTCTGCACAGAGAGGGCGGTCGCAAAGCCCTGGATGAGATAGTCGAAGGAAAACCCCATGCCGTCCCCCTATTCAAACAGGAAGCCCGCCGGAAACGAGAGCCCCAGCACTCGAATGAACAGGATGTACGAGATGCCCCCGGTAATCAGGCCGATCACCAGCGCCATCAACCATTTCTCCCGTTTCAGATACCAGATGGCAAAGGTGAGGTAGAGAAACGTGCTGAGGGGCAGGCCCAGCGGATCCATCAGGGCGATGTACCCGGCCAGACTGACGAGACTCACCACGATCGTCCGGACGCCCTCGCGGTCCGGCCACGCGATCACGGGATCCTCCCCCCGGAGCGTCCAGGTCTTGAGCGCCAGCCCGCCGCCGCACAGGAGCAGCAGGCACCCGACGACGTAGGGAAAGGTGCGCGGGGAGAGGCGATGGACCCCCGCCTCCGAAATCCACGCCGATGTAGACAGCACGAAAATGCCGACCATAGCCACGAGACACCCCGCGGTGATATCGGCCGCTCTTTGTGTCTTCACATTCACCTCCGAATGTTACGCACCGTTCGAGGCAGCCCAGCCTGTCCATATACCCGCGATACCACCGGCAAGTCTCCGGGGGATATCACGGCCGTATGGGGCAGCAGTGTCTTACCATGATCAAAGTCGCTCGTGATAGAGAAAACTACGGCGCGATGCCTGCGCCGGACATCGCACCCCACGCCTTCAGGTCGGTTTTCCTCTTCGGTCGTCGCCAGTTGGCGCGCCTCCATTTGACAACGAAGACCAACCGGGAATCCTGGGAGATCCGCAGCCAGTCACTCGATGCGGAACCGCTGAATGATCTCCTCGGGAATCTCCAGTCCCAGCCCCGGTTGTTGCGGCGGCATCATCCGGCCGTTCTTCATCACAGCGGGCTCCGCAAACGCCCCCGAGACCCAGGGCATGTGCTCGATTTCGTCAAACGACCCCAAGTTGGGCTGGAGGGAATCCACTTGCACGAAGTCATAGCCAAAGCCCCAGAGTTGGCCCACCGGCAGGTATACGGGCCACAGCCCGATGCTGGCCGCCCTTACCCTACTTGACCGGTGTGGCGTTGAGTGGAACGGTCAAGGCCCCCATCGGCATCAACGTGATACTGGGCGTGGGGCCGAGTTTCTGGTAAGCCAAGGCCAGCGCCTGTTCGACAGTCTGTGCTGGCGTGAAGAGCAGCATGCGGGAGAACTCGGGGTCCATGCCGGAGACCAGAATGAACTCCGCCTTCTTCATCAGCCGGGTGACCGCATAGGCCTTGTGTGCGCCGATTTCGAACTTCGCTCGCAGCACGGCCTCGACCCGCTCCGGCGTCTTGCACTCCCGCATCATTTGCTCGTAATGGGCGGAGCCGGAGCCTTCGCAGCATTCACCTAAGATGATGACCACGCCCCCTTTCCTGACCGCGCACCAGGTGTTATCCATCGTCTTCTGCAGTTGGTAGACGTTGATGTCCTTGGGATACCCGCCGCAGGACGCGATGACCAGATCCGCCTCCCGCTTGACCTCCGCCCCATAGACCTGGCCGACGAAGACGCACGCCTCCCTGTGTGCCTTGATGTAGTCGCCGGCAAACACCTTGAGAAACCGCTTGTCCTCGTCCAGGACGACATTGAGCAGAAACGAGGGGCGACACATCTCCACCCCTTCGATTTGATCGAGGTACACGGGATTGCCATCCAGGCGGCCGATGACGGCGTTGGGATCGAACATCATGCTGTGGTTGTGGCGGATCGTCTCGTAGGCGGCGACGCCGGGCAACATGGCCTTACGCCCACCCCCATACCCCGCGAAGAAGTGGTGGACGATGCTACCGGTACAGATGATGTGATCCACCTCGGTCACCAGCTTGTTGAACCCGACCTTCGTCCCCCGGGAGGTTGTCCCGAAGAAGGTGAACTGGTGGTCATCGAGGGGGTCAGTGTTGTGCATCTTCACCCGGGCCGCGACCGCGGTGCCGACCTCCTCCGTCATCTCCGCCTCCGTCATTGCCCGGTGCGTCCCCAGCGAAAACACGACCCGCATGTTGGCGTCCGGCACGCCGACGGCATTCAGCTCATCTAGCAGGATCGGCATGAAGACGTCGCTGCGCGCCACCCGGGTGGGGTCGTTGACGATGAAGGCCACGGTCTGCCCGGGCTGGACGAACTCCCGCAAGGGCGGCGAGCCGATCGGGTGACGGATGGCCTCGGTGACGGCCGCGGTCGGATCCGCGAGCTCGGGAAACCGCTTGATGGTAAGCTCGTCAATCACCAGCGCCGGATCGAGAGAAAACGTCAGCTGGCCCTTTCCGTAACGAAACTTGTACACTTTCATCATTCATCACTCCCTCACGGCTTAGGGGAGCCCCTTGCTCAGCCTTTCCTCTGTTTGATGCTTCCCCGGCTTGGAGTAGGCGATACTTCTCAGCCGCTACCGAACGAAGATGCCGAGCGCAGCAACGAAACATCCTACGGCGATATCGGCAACTCTTTGCGTCTTCACGTGCACCTCCGACTGTCACACTCGGTCAGGTGAATTCACCGATGGCTCCGGACCGTGATCCTTATATCAATCATGGCGTTGGCCAACGCAGAACACGCCTGGTTTCGCCATCAGATCTGTTCCTGGACATGCCCATCTTCACGAGCTCCAGCACAGTCCCACGGTAGATGAATTCCATCCGACTACGGCCGGAGCTGCAGGACGCGCTCGGCGATGGCGTCACCCATCGCACTGCAGGAGGAAGTCCCGCCCACATCGTAGGTACGAATCTTCCCGGCCTCCAACACGTCCTCGCACGCCTGCTCCACCAGCTCGGCCGCGCGCTCCTCGCCCAGATGGTCCAGCATGAGCTTCCCGGCAAGAATGGTGGCGACGGGGTTGGCCTTGTTGAGGCCCCCGTGCTTGGGCGCCGAGCCGTGAATCGGCTCGAACATGGAGACGCCCGCTTTCCGATCGGGATTGATGTTGCCGCCCGGCGCGAAGCCCATTCCCCCGACGGTGGACGCCGCCAGATCGGAGATGATGTCGCCGAACATGTTCGGCGCCACGACCACCTGGAACCATTCGGGCCGCCGAACGAACCACATGGTGGTGGCATCGACGATGGTCTTCTCCAACTCGATGGTCGGGTACTCCATCGCGACACGATCGGCCGTCTCGAGCCAGAGTCCGTAGATCTTGGTGAGCACGTTGGCCTTGTGGACGACCGTGACGCGGCTCAGCTTCTTCCGCTTGGCCAGCTCAAAGCCGTAGCGGATCACGCGCTCGGCGCCCCGGCCCGTCATGGCCCCGATCTGATAGGCCATCTCGTCGCCGGGCTCCAGGTCGATGTCCACCTTGAACCGGGCCTTGAAGAGCGCCCGCTGGAGCGTCAGCTCCTCGTGGCTCTGCCGCCCGGAAAATCGGGCGCCGAGGCCGATGTAGAAGTCCTCGCTGTTCTCCCGCACGACGTAGAAGTTGATGTCGTGGGCCTTCTTGCCGGCGAGCGGAGAGGTCACGCCGCGCAGAAGCTTGGCGGGCCGCAGGTTGATGTACTGGTCGAAGTAGAACCGCATCCAGAGCAGGGCGCCGGCCTGTTCTACGGATTCCGGGACACGTGGGTCGCCGACGGCGCCGAAGTAGACGGCGTCGTGTTTCCCGAGCGCGGCCATGTCCTCCTCGCTCATGAGCGTGGGGAGACCCTTCCGGTGTTTCAGCCAATGCTCGGCCCCGAACGGGTACTCCTTCCAGTTCCAGGTGATCCCCGCGACCTGGGCGACCGCATCCATCACCTTCTTACCTTCCCGCAGGACCTCGGGGCCGATGCCGTCTCCAGGAATCAGGGCGATGCTGTAGGTTGTCACGATGGCCTCCTTGTGGCTTCATGCGCGGGTGCGCGGTTGCGGCGCGTCCAGACGAGGAGTCGCCTCCTGACCGAGACCAGTACAAGTATCGCGCCATCCCACCCCAAGAAGCGGCTGTCCCGTAACCTCTTGGAATTGTGTGGGAATTCTTGCGACTTCTCGCTATAGTCACTCCTGCCGGTGTTGCCTCATGTCGTCAATGTTGCGCAACCGATGCTACATCTGCGACTTCCTCTGCGAAGGAAGACCCCATGAGTATCGTGTTCATCGCACCCGATGCAGACCTCGCTCGACGGTATCGGCAGATCCTTGCCGCTGTTCCAGACCAGATTGAAGTCGTCGAGGCCCTGCTCAGCGAGGCGATTCCCCTCGCCAGGCAATTGGAGGAGCAGGGGGCGGAGGTCTTCGTTGCCCGCGGCGGCACGGCCATGTTGCTCCGGCGAGCGGGCATCAAGAGCCCTATCGTCGAGATTCACTTGACAAGCGCGGACATCGTGCAGGCCTTGACCGAAGCGAAGAACAAGGCGCATTCGGATCACCCCGCCATCGCGATCGTCGCCTTTCCTGGGATGATTCAAAACCTCCTCGACTTCTTGCCCCTGCTCAGCCTCCCTCTGGCCTGCCACGCACTCACCTCCGAGGAAGATGCGCCTCGCCGCGTGGAGGAGGCGATCGTCGCCGGAGCGCAAGTGCTCCTGGGCGGAGCCATCACGGTCAAGATCGCCCGGGATCGGGGGGTGCCCGGCGTAATGTTGCAGTCGGGGGAGGAGTCAATCCGGCAGGCCCTCGAGGAGGCTCGACGCATCGTGTACGCCCGGCGCATCGAGGCCCGCCGGAGCAACGAGCTCAAGGCGATGCTGGAGTACGCCTACGAGGGGATCATCGCGATCAACAGCGAGGGCAGGGTGACGGTGTTTAATCCCATCGCCCAGTCCGTGACAAGCATCCGACAGGAGAAAGCGCTGGGCGGTCTCGCCGATGAGGTGATCCCGTCGATCCGGCTGACGGACGTCCTGCGGAGCGGGACCGAGAACCTGGGGGAGATCGTCGATTTTGACCGTGCCAAGGTCGTGGTGAATCGCATTCCGATCCGGGTGGGTGGGGAGATCGTCGGGGCGGTGGCCACTTTCCAGGACATCACAAAGATTCAGTCGATGGAGGAGCGGATCCGTCGGGAAATCTACAGCCAGGGGCATGTGGCGAAATTTACCTTCGGCGACATCTGCGGCAGCAGCCCCGCGCTGATGGCGGCGATCGACATCGCAAGACAGTATGCTCGGGTCGACTCGACGGTCCTCATCTCCGGGGCGACGGGCGTCGGGAAAGAGCTGTTCGCGCAGAGTATCCACCGGGCTTCCAGCAGGAACGGAGGACCATTTGTCGCCGTGAACTGCGCCGCCTTGCCGGAGACGCTCCTGGAGAGCGAACTCTTCGGCTATGTGGAGGGGGCCTTCACGGGGGCGCGACGCAAGGGAAAGCCGGGTCTCTTCGAGCTGGCCCATCGCGGCACGATCTTTCTCGACGAAGTCTCCGAGATCCCGCTTAGCCTTCAGGGACGGCTGCTTCGCGTCCTGCAGGAGCGCGAAGTGATCCGGCTGGGTCATGATCGGGTGATCCCGGTCGACGTGCGCATTCTGTGCGCGACGAACAGGGACCTGCGCCAGCTTGTCGAGGAGGGAAGCTTCCGGAGGGACCTCTACTGGAGGCTGAACGTGCTGGGTCTTTCCATCCCGCCGCTTCGGGAACGACGCGATGACATCCTGCCGCTGATGCGGCATTTCCTCGACCCTATTTCCTCGACCGGCCATCACGAGATCGTCTTCACCGACGATGCCCTCGCCTTCCTCGGCCAGTACCCGTGGTCTGGAAACGTGCGCGAACTGAGAAACCTCTGCGAGCGCCTGGTCGTGGTGCGCACAGGGAACTCCGTGGATGCTGCGTTCTTGTCTCACCTCATGGAGTATGCCGAGCCAACCAGACCCCTCCGGGTCGGCTCCAAGGGCGGTGAGGAGATCGAATGGGCCCTCGTGGAGGCCCGAGGAAATGTGAACCGGGCGGCCGAGATCCTGGGCATTCATCGTGCGACGCTCTGGCGGAAGCGCAAACGGCTGTCCCGCGTGAAGAGCAGGTGACGACAATCGGCGCTGGTCACGAACCCCATCAAGAGGATCACCACCGCGCCGCCCACCGTGGCCCGCATCACCATCAGCTTGCGGCCGAACCGATCGGCGACGACTCCCCAGAAGGGAGAGGCGATCGCCATCGTGAACGCCTGGACCGAGAAGACCAGGCCCGACAGGACCTCGATGCTCCAGTTGGGGGGAGAACTGAGCTGCTTGACGTACAGAAGCAGGAACGGAAAAATGATGGAGAAGGCCAAGGCGGACGTAAACTGCACACCGACCATCAAGGCCAGGGTCCGTTGCCAGGAGGGCATCTCGGGTGAATGCTCCGCGCCGTCAGAGGCCGGAAGGAGGATCACATGGACTCGAAATCGGCCAGGCTGCGCACGCTACCACCCACGCCCAGACCTGTCAAGCCGACCGCGAACCCGATGGCCCGACGCAGCGGGTAAAGCCCGCCCTGCGGAGCGTCCGGCAGCTTAGGGCGCTGCGGCGCCCGGCGCCATCTTCTTCCGCGCCGCCTCGGCCCAATCGCAAAGAGCTTTCCTGTCGGGGTCGCTGAGTCTTGCCTGAGGATGCAGGAGGGTGTACGTTTCGAGCGGCATCTTGCCGCTCGTCACCTGCTCGCAGATCTCTTTCAGCTTCCGGTCCTTTCTCCGTGCCGTGTAGCGTCCCCACTCGGAGACGTTCAGCTCGCCGCGGCCCTCGTTCACGTGGTTGACCAGGAACCACGAGACCGGCGCCACCTGGCTGTACCACGGCCACACGGTCTCGCTCGAATGACAGTCCTGACAGGATCGGCCGAGGATGGTCGCGACCCCCGAAGGGACGGGCATTGTTTCGGACATCGTCTGCGCGGCATCCACGGGAGGATTCGTTCGTGCCACCGGAATGAACTGCGCAACGACCAGCATGGCCACGACCGCCAGCAGGATCCGTCTTCCCCACACGCGCATTGTCACCTCCGCTCCTCAGCCACCGTCCCGCTTGTCCCGCTCCTGACATCAGAGACTGTCAGCATATTCCCCGACGCATTCTCATGTCTTCCCGCAGGAGTCATTCACACTTCGACCCTGCCGTCGCCCCGGCGGATGCCGGGGTCCAGGCTCCTTACGCTGCCTGGATTCCAGTGTTCGCCGGGATGACGATCCAGTCCCCGACATGAGAGGTCGGATTCTGCAATCAGAAATGAACACCGGGGTGCTATACTCACCGAACCCCTGCGATGGGAAACTAGCAGGACGCTGAAACGCTCACTCTTCGGCAGGCTGCTCAAAAGGGCCCAGATGCAAGGCGTCCCGTGAAGGGCGGGGTACCCACCGCAGGTGGGTCCAGGCGTACTACCGGTACGCCGCAGCGAGTGCCCGAGCGGGCGGGTACCCAGCCGAAGGCTGGGTGACCGCAGATGGGTCTTTTCCAGCAGCTTGCTAGACCAGATCGCACGCCTCTGGCGGCATCCAGTGCGCATCCTGGCCCTCCCACTTGACATTGCAGCCGATCGGGTTGGTCGCCGGCGTGCTCACGGGTCGCCCCGCCAGAACCTCCCCCAGCGTCCGGTCAAGGTCGTTGATGGTGCTCTCGGCCGCATTGCGCGGGTTGTCCAGACCACGGCCCGTGTACACGAGCTTTCGTTCCTGGTCGAACACATAGAAATGCGGTGTCCGGAGCGCCCCATAGGCCTTCGCCACCTCCTGGGATTTGTCTCGCGCATAGATCCATGGGAAGTGATGCTGCTTCATCCGTTCCACCATGTGGACGAAATCGTCGTCCGGATGCGTGTGCTCGCTGTTCGAGTTGATGCCGATAAAGGCCACGCCCTTTCCCCGAAAGCGCTCGGCCGTCGCCCGGGTCACCTCATCCGATCCCAGGACGAACGGGCAGTGGTTGCAGGTGAAGAACACCACCAGCGCCTTGGCCTCGGCAAAGTCCGCCAGACTGTAGGTCTTCCCATCTGTAGCCGGCACCTTGAAATCCGGAGCCTTCATGCCGAGTTGCAGTGTGAATGCCATGATCATCCTCCTGTAAGGGTGTCTCCCGGCTCGGCCGCGCAGCCGCGCGGCGTGCGCTCCGAATCAACCAGTAATATGGCCCCCTCCATCGGCCTTTCTTTTACTATAGAAGATTAGTGGGACAAGGCAAGGGTGGCTGGTAATTCTGCGGTGCCGCCTGCGCCGGAGGATTTCGAGACACTCCGGAAGCGGGTCGCGGCGTGCATGGCGAGGACTTGAGGGGGGGGTCGCGGGGTACCCGTTTCCGCCCGCTCCGCAAGGGGTTGTCGCCGCGTGATCAGGAAGTCCGTTTCGCCCAGGGCCCGTGAAATCACGCCGTCGGCGCCCGAGGTCGCCGGGGTCTGCCCGGCCCTCCCCCCCCGGCGTTCGTCTTCCCCCTTGACACCCGCCCCCGGTCCGCCGGATACTCCCCTCCGACCCACGAGGAGGAAAGCCGCGAGCCCCGGCACCCCGCGATCGGGCCCGCGAGCCGACCCCCGGCGGGCTCGCGGCCCAGAGACAGGGCGCCATTGTGCCGCGCCCTTGAAAAGCAATCCCCTATCACCTGGTGAAGTGAAACAACCCGCTCGTCAAGGAGGATGTCGGCCATGCGATACTACCCGAGTCGCCGCACATTTCTTCGGTCGTTGGGTCTCGTGGGCACTGGTGCCGTTCTCACAACCTTCGCTGGCCGGGCGGCGGCGGCCGCTGCGGGGCCTGCGCCACAGGCCGTGTTGAAGTTCTCTCATGGGGAGGCGCCTGACAGCGCCCAGGGAAAGACGGCCGACTTCTTTGCCGAGGCGGTCGCCAAGCGGTCGGACGGTCGCGTCAAAGTTGACGTGTTCCATGCCGGGCAGTTGGCGGGAGGCGGCGATGTTCGGGTCGAGCTGGAACGCGTGCAGCTTGGCGTCATCGACATTACGTCCAGCGCCGGCACCCTGTACTTCGCCGCTTTCGATCCGCGCTTCAACATCGTCCAGTTGCCCTACCTGTTCAAGGACGACGCCGCGTACCTCAAGTACATCCGCTCGGCCCCGAGTGCACAGGAGATGCTCAAGTCGGTCGAAAAGAACGGCTTCAAAGCCTTGACGTTCTGGCCGCGCCCGTATCGGCAACTCACCAACTCGAAACGGCTGGTCAGGACGCCCGCGGACATGAAGGGACTCAAGATCCGGGTGCCTCCGGTGGAAATGCTGACGGACGCATTCACGGCTTTCGGCGCCTCGCCTGTGGCCATGGCGTGGTCCGAGGTCTACACCGCGCTCCAGAACGGCACGGTTGACGGTCAGGACAATGCCCTGGAAGTGATGTGGTCGGCCAAGCTGTACGAAGTGCAAAAGTACCTGTCCCGCATCGAGTATACGCGGGACGCGTTCATGCCTTCCATGAACAAGCAAAAGTTCGATGCACTGGCGCCGGATCTCCAGAAGGCGCTCACGGATTCGGCAGTGGATGCCGCCGAGTTCCGGCTCAACTACGACCGGACGAGCGAAGACCGCCTGCAAACCACCCTCAAAGGGAAAGGGGTCGAGATCGCCGTTCTCTCCGGCGCCGAAAAGCAGGCCTTCAAGCAGGCGGCCGCCTCCGTCTGGGACAAATGGTCGAAGAAGCTCGGCAAAGAGTTCTTCGATCGCATCCTCAAAGAGGTGGAGGGGTAGCCGGCGATGTTTCATCGCGGGATCGAGCTGCTGCTGGCCGCTCTGATCTCCATGATCAGCGCCACGCTCGTCCTCGAGGTGGCATTCCGGTATCTCCTCACCCGGTCGCTGTTATGGGCGGAGGAGTTCAGTCGGTTCCTCTTTCTCTGGATGGCCTTCATCGGGGCGGCCGCGGCTGTCGGTAAAGGGCTGCACTTCTCTCTTCGGAGCCTGGTGGATACCCTGCCGCGCGCCGCCCGTCGTGCCGCGGGGACCGCCAGCCTGCTGGCCGTCTTCGCCCTGTCCCTCCTCCTCATTGTCGAGGGCTGGAAGCTCGCCCGTCTCGCCGCGCCCCAGATGTCCACGGTCCTGAACATCTCTCGCTTCTGGTTCTACCTGGCGATCCCCGTGGGAGGCGCGTTGATGCTCCTGTACCTTCCCGAGGCCTGTCGCCAGGCGTGGCGAGAGGTCGAAACCGAACCCCCCGCCTCCTCGCAGGGGGAGGCCGTGGAATGATCCTTCCGCTGATCCTGAGCTTCGCCGTACTGCTGCTCGTCGGGGCACCCATGGCCGCAGCCATGGCGCTCTCCGCTACAGTGGCTTTCGTGATCCAGGGATCCACCCCGCTCATGCTGGTCGTCCAGACCATTTATGCGGGGATGGATTCCTTCCTGTTCCTGGCGGTTCCGCTGTTCATTCTGGCCGGGAGCCTGATGGAGATCGGAGGGATCACGCGGCGGCTCGTCGCCCTGGCGCATGCCCTGGTGGGCCACTTCTGGGGTGGCTTGGGCATGGTGACTGTCGTGGGGGAGATCCTGTTCTCCGAGATCTCCGGCTCGACGACCGCCGATGTATCCGCAATCGGATCGGTCATGACCCCGGCCTTGCTTCAGTCGGGGTATGGTCCCGGCCGCGCGGTGGCGATCGTGTCCGCCGCGGCCGGGATGGGAATCCTGGTCCCGCCCTGCATCACCATGCTGGTCCTTGCCTCCATCGCCAACCTGTCGGTAGCCGCGCTATTCATGGCGGGTTTCCTGCCTGCCTTCACGATGGCGGGGCTGATCATGGTGCTCATCTGGATGCAAGCCAAGCGCGAGAACATCCCGCGACAGGGACGCTTTTCGTGGAAGCGATTGGGCACAACGCTCTTGGATGCGCTGATCGCCCTCGGAATGCCGGCCATCATCTTCGGTGGCATCCTCGGCGGTGTCTTCACCGCCACCGAGGCCGCCGCCGTCGCGGTAGTCTATGGGTTGGTCGTGGGTGTGTTCGTGTACAAAGAAATCCAGCCCCGCCAGCTCATCGGGATCCTGGCCCATTCGGCGCTTCTGACGGCGGCGGTGGGGTTCCTGGTGGGGGCGGCCGGGATCTTCGCCTTCATTCTGGCATCCGAAAAGGTTCCGCAGGCCGTCGCCCAAGGAATTCTCTCCGTCTCGAAGGACCCGACCTTCTTCATGGTGGTGAGCCTGTTCGTGTTCCTCTCCATCGGCCTGATCCTGGAGGGTCTGCCGGCCGTGATCGTCTTGTTCCCCATCATGCAGCCGGTCGCGCGACAGGTGGGCATTGATCCGCTGCACTATGCCATCATGGCCACCGCGGCGATCGGCGTCGGCATCTTCATCCCGCCGCTCGGCGTCGGATACCTGATCGCGTGCGGAATCGGGCGGATTCGAGCCAGCGATGCCATCCGGCCTATGCTGCCCTATGTGGCGGTGCTTGTCCTGGGTCTACTGATCATTGCCCTGGTGCCGGGGATCACCCTCGTCTTGCCCAGGCTCCTGGGACTGTATTGACTATTTCATCGGTGACGATGGCCCCCCGCTCGCTCCCGCGGAGGATCACTGTCTCATGCCGCCATCCCTGTCGCCCGCCAGAGCGTTGCTCCACGCCGTCCGCGCTTCAGACCATCCGGAACAGCGATCCCAGGGTGCGGCCGAGCAGCTTGTTGGCCAGGAGCATGGAGGCGAGGACGGCGACCGTGAGGAGGGTCCCCAGGGCTGAGGCCGGCCCGAGCAGG